>CAYTZO010000050.1:0-2716 GCA_964442525.1 uncultured Gammaproteobacteria bacterium | reverse complement strand
TTTCTGGAACCGTGGTTTTTAAACGGTGCCGGCAGCCTCCTGCCATTCCTGCGGATTATCCCGATTTTGTAATGGTCCGAGGAGAAATGAAGATTATCCCTTTGCCCTACCCCAGCTATGGCATTACTCCAATAAACCCGGGTCGTTTTGGACACGCGTATCACAGGACGAGGCGGGTTTTGTCTTATACGGGAAATCGCCGATCGGCCAGAAAGACTGCGGATCAGCGCCCCATGTGCAGGCGATCGTCGTCTTGCCCCTGGCTTCGAGAATCTTAAGCGCAGGGCACGTTCCGGTGCCTGTATAGGAGCAGGGACCGTAGGTTAATGTGTACTCACTTGCTCGCGCGCCTCCGGCATGCGTCTGAGAACCAAATTTCGTAAAGCCCTTTTGGTTCTCCGGCCGCCTTTGACCCATGAAGTACTTGATAGCGCCTCGGATTTGTTCTGGTGTGACCATAAATATTATTATATCACAGTATATCTTAATAATTCAAATTCACTGTGGTTTTATCGGGCGAGCATGGTACGCTCATAGGCCCGCAAAAGCTCAAAACAGTCAAATGTTAACTTAGGTGCTGCCGTTACGCTAAAGATTTTTATCCCGGCGGCAATCGTAGCGCCCAAGACGACCTTCCCCTCGTCAATCACCCATCCGTCATCAGAAACAAACCGCAACCAACTGTCCGGGTGAGACTCATGAAAGTCAATAATCGACTCGATCTGTTCTCTTTCTTCATGCCGCACGGCAATACCCGCAACTCCGGGGATCAGCCGGTGGATGCGAATAGCTCCTTGCATGTTTTTCGCAAGGAGCAGACCTGAATCCCGACATTCAACCAGTGCCATAGACTAGATATTTTAATATAAATTGATGTAGTTTGGTAGTATTAATGGCTTAGGAGGGCCTTTTTCGTTTACATCCGTTCGACAGTTTCAATCCCGAGGAAATTGAGGCCGTTTTGAATGACTTGGGCAGTCGCGTCGGTGAGACCGAGGCGAACGTTATTTCCCAAAATTTCATGTTTTTGATAAAAAAGGTTAAACGCCTGCGAGAGATCAAACAGGTATTTGCAAAGAATGTTGGGCGCGAGGTCCGCTGCCGCGGTCGCCACAATTTCCGGAAAAAAGTGGATGAGACGCGCGACGGCTTTTTCTTCCGGGTTAAGACCAATTTGACCAATTGGACTCATTGGTCCAATTTGGTTTTGCGCTTTGCGCAAAACACTTTTACACCGGGCATAGGTATACAGAAGATACGGCCCGGAGTCGCCGTCAAAAGCAAGTGATTTTTCAAAGTCAAAGGCGATGTCTGAGGGGAGCGAAACGCGCAGCATGGAGTATTTAAGCGCGGCAATCGCTACTTTTTCTGCAATTTCTTCTTTCTGAATCTCGGTATAGTCAAAATCCGCAATTTTCGCTGTCACCATGTCTTTAAGCTTATCAATAAGGCCCAAAACCGTGACCACATTTCCGAATCTGCTGCTCATCTTGCCACCCGGGAGATTCACCATGCCGGTAAAAATCGGATGCGTGACGTTGCCCAGCGCTGGATTAATCTCCTTGAGGGCTGCCACAAGTACGGCAAAATATTCTTTAATTTCCTTACCCACGACGATAATCGATTCGTTGTAGGGAAAATCCTTGTATTTTGCCGGCGCGAGGCCCAGCTCTTTGGCTTCGTAGGTTGGTAAATTGTGCTTATTGATAAAAACCCTCGTATGCAAGCCATACTTTTCGCCACGGAACACTACCGCCCCGTCGCTTTTTTCAAAAACTTTACCGATATTTTCTATAACAAACTGATAACCAATCTCTCCAACTATGCTCTCGGGATAATATCCGTCAAACCTGGTTCCCAATCGTTTGTAGATTGTTTCAAAGTACTCAAGGCTCCATTTTCTGCCGGTGACGTAAGGGTCATAGACCGCACCCACTTCCTTTTCACTGATTTTCCCCTCCGGGTTATAGTCAATCGCAGGCTTCTTGCCCTCTTTTGCCCACATTTTTTGGGCGACGATGTATAAGACAGTGTTGAGGCGGGCGATTTTTTCTTTCACTTCCTCATCTTTCTCATATTCCAGAGTCCCTAAGGCGTATGCCTGACCCATGTAATTCACCCGATCGGCAAGAGATTTTTTTGCTAAATCCGAAAGCAATATGTCGTCTTCTTTCATTTTTTTAACGAGCCCCCAGATGGACTTTGCCACGTGCGTCCCCACGTCGCCGAAGTAATCCGCCCGCCAAACCGCGGCTCCTATAGCTTCTTTAAGCCGCGCGAGCGATTCGCCGGTAACGTTCGAGATAAGATGGCCAATGTGGAACTCTTTAAAAGGATTGGGATCCGTGTATTCGACGACGACCCGTTTTCCGCTTCCTGTTTGGGTCGTTCCAAAGGTCTGTTTTAGTTTTAGCACTTCACCAATCTGACTGCTCAGTTTGGCCTCGGTTAAAAAGAAGTTTATGAACCCCGGCGGCACAATATCAATATGGTCAATATCCTGTAATACGCTGTTTGCGGGAATTTGCGGAGATCGCTTTTGATCTCTTTGTATTGTATTATGACTAGGTTCTTTAGCTTTGACCGTTTGCATTTTGGCTTTAAACTTCGTAACGACCTGTAGTGCAATCTCCATCGGGCGGCCCTGCTTGCCGGCAGGCAGGTTTTTGAGGACTTTTGCAAGCCGCATGGCAATGTTTGTGGTGTACTCCCCGTG
>CAYTZO010000049.1:0-3349 GCA_964442525.1 uncultured Gammaproteobacteria bacterium | reverse complement strand
GATCCTCCATCCCTCTTTAGGGATCGAGGCTCAAGGGGATTTTTTTATGGAAAAAATATGAAAAAGCTATGGGAGAAAACATATACACAGCACCCGGTAGCCGAAGAGTATTGCTTCGGAGATTCGGCAGTGGCTGATACGGTCCTGGTTCCTCCCGATGTCTACGGGTCCTTGGCGCACGCGGCGATGCTTATGGCCATCGGTATTCTTACCAAAGCTGAGTTTCATACGCTCAAATTAGCACTCAAGGATATTTTACTGCTTGCCACACAGGGGAAGTTTACCGTCGCGCCGGGAGACGAAGATGTCCATACAAAAATCGAGAATTATCTTGTCAAAAAGACAGGTCCTGTCGGCAAAAAAATCCATACTGGCAGAAGCAGGAACGACCAGGTACTGGTCGATCTGAAGCTAATCACAAAGGAGAAGGCATTTGTCGTTGCCGGCGCAGCGCATACGACCATTGCCGCATTCCTGTCGCTTGCAAAAAAGTACGAATTTGTGCCGATGCCTGGGTTTACCCATATGCAAAAAGCCATGCCTTCATCCGTCGGTATGTGGGCGGGGAGTTTTGCGGAAAACCTTCTTGACGACCTTGCCCTTTTACAGGCCGGGTTTGAGGTGAATGATCAGAACCCGTTAGGTTCGGGAGCTGGCTACGGCGTGCCGTTGCCTCTTAAGAGGGAGTTCACCACAAAACTTCTCGGATTTGCCAAAACCCAGAATAATGCGCTTGCGTGCCAGTCCTCAAGAATCAAAGGGCAGTTGGCGGTTATGAGCGCGCTTGTCGAGATTATGCTGACGGTTTCGCGCTTTGCCGAGGATTTGCTCTTGTTTACCACGTCGGAGTTCAATTTCTTTACCGTCGCGGAAGAATTTTCTACCGGCTCAAGCATCATGCCGCAGAAGAAGAACCTTGATGTTCTGGAGCTTATGAGAGCAAAAGCTCAGTCGGTCATTAGTGCCCAGCACGAAATCGCGTCGATTGGTTCCGGGCTGCCGTCGGGATACAACGCCGATGTTGGCGAAACAAAATTGCCGTTTATGAAAAGCATTGATACGACAATCAATTCACTTACAGTCGTAAGTCTCATTCTTGCCAATACTACGCCAAACACGCAGGTTCTTACGGGTGCCTGTACGCCGGAGCTCTACGCCACGCACAAGGCATACACACTGGTGACTTCGGGTATGCCGTTCAGGGATGCATATAAAAAGGTCGGATTATCCCTTGGGGACCTGCCACAGGTAGATGTTATCGCGGCTTTGAAACAATCCGTCCACACAGGAGGAACCGGTAATTTGGGCCTCGACAGCGACCTTGCGGCTTTGAAGAAAAGTATGGTCTGGTGGAAAGCCAAGGAAACGTACTACAAAAGTTGTATCAAAAAGCTTTTGAAAGGAGGTGAGAAGTATGAACACAAAAACAAAGTATAGTAAAGCAGCTTCCTATGAAGCCAAAATCGGCGAAGCGAAGAAGGTATTACTGCTGTATTCCGGCGGACTGGATACAAGTGTAATGCTTACATGGATTCAGGACACCTACAAAGCTAAGGTGATTGCCCTCACGCTTGATGTAGGTCAGCAAAAAGATGATTTAGAAGCGATTAAGAAAAAGGCATTGAAATTCGGTGCTATTCAGGCTATTACGTTGGACTGCAAAAACGAATTTGCCGATGATTTTCTGGCAAAAGGCATTAAGGCGAATGCGAGCTACCAGGGAAACTATCATCTTTCCACGCCGATGGGGCGTGCGATTATCGCAAAAATTGCCGTGGAACAGGCTAAAAAATATGGCGCCGATGCTGTTGCGCATGGTTGTACAGGGAAGGGCAACGATCAGGTGCGTATTGAATCGTACGCACTAACCTTAAATCCTAACATTAAAGTCATCGCACCGGTTCGTGAGTGGGGGATGGACAGAAAAGACGAGATAAAATATGCCGAGAAACACGGGATACCGGTGCCGGCTTCCGTCGATTTTCCGTACAGCGTGGATGACAACATGTGGGGCATGACCTGGGAAGGCGGGGAGATCGAGGACCCTTCGATTGTTTCACCGATCGAGAAGTTTTTGACAACCTATACACTGGTCAAAGATGCGCCAAATGAGCCGGAATTTGTCAAGCTGACGTTTGAGAAAGGCATTCCGGTGGCGTTGAATGGTGAAAACATGTCGCTCTCGGCACTTATCAGCAAGCTCAATGTGCTCGCGGGGCACCATGGCGTGGGCGTCGTGCACATGTTTGAAGATCGTCTGGTCGGCGTGAAAAACGGCGGCGTATATGAGCTGCCTGCAGCGCACGTCATTATCGAAGCGCACAAAGCGTTAGAACAGTACGTAGTCACCCAGAAGCTCAATCAGCTTAAAGACGAAATGGACGTCAAGTGGGGATATTTGTGTTACAGCGCCATGTGGTACGACCCCGTCATGCAGTCGATCAATGCATTCAACGACTTTGTGAATGAGAAGGTAACCGGCGAGGTAACGGTAAAGCTTTTGAAAGGCAACGTTGACGTGGTGGCGATGCAATCGCCATTTGGCCTTGCACATACGTCGTTTACGAACAAAGAAGGCTACAAGTTCAATGTGAATGCGAGTGCTGGTTTTATCGAGATCTATAGTCTGCAGATGAAGTTAGCACATCAGGTGGGAAAATGATTGCCGGAGGGAGGTTTCTAGAGCCTCCCTGCTGGTTTATGCTATGATGGAGACGGCATGAAAAAACGCACGTATTGTTTTATTGACGCGTCCAACATTATTTATGGCGCGAAAGATAGCGGGTGGTTCATTGATCAGAAAAAACTTTTTGATTATTTGAAGAGAAAATATGCTGCCAAAAAGGTGTTTTTTTATTTCGGACAGGAAAATAATGATCAAAAACAGCAGAAATTTTTAAATAAACTCCGGATTTTTGGCTTTACGCTGCGGGTGAAACAGGTAAAACATTATGGGAATAGGCGAAAAGCTAATTGTGATGTTGATTTGACCATGGATTCGCTCCTTTTCGCCCATAAGTTTGATCATGCCATATATTTGACCGGCGATGGTGATTTTTATCCTCTTTTTGAACATTTAAAGAAAAAAAGTAAATCGGTTACTATTATTTCGTGGCCGAGGAGGACCGCAAGAGAAGTGCGGCGTTTTGCTGGTGATGCATTTGTCGATATGGGAAGCTTGCGGTATCTGATTGAACGGAGAATAAAAAAGGGGAGGACTCTAAAATAGAATCATTCCCCAGTGTTATAAACACATACTAGCATATGAAAAAGATCGTGTCAAGCATGCTTGATGAGCTCACCGGCCAGCCGGCGGAGGTTTCGGTGCCGGAAAATCCCGTGCACGGGG
>CAYTZO010000048.1:0-3948 GCA_964442525.1 uncultured Gammaproteobacteria bacterium | reverse complement strand
TGTGAGTCGGCAGGGATTCGAACCCTGAACCAATAGCTTAAAAGGCTACTGCTCTGCCGTTGAGCTACCGACCCTCTCGCTCATATTATATCAAATGCAAATGATTCTGAAAGATTGAACGACTCAGGGAAACTACTTTATTTCCGGAAGGTTGGGACGCCCAATCAAAGGACCGTCCCCAAGACCGCATTTTATGGACAACTCCGGATTGCTATAATGAAAGAGTGCAACAGGAAATTGCCCTTCTCGGTTTAACGAGTCAAAAAGCGTCAGAACTTCTTATCCGTCACGGAAAGAATGAACTTCCGGAAAAAAAGCCGCCGTCTCTCATCTCCCGTTTTTTTTCACAATTTGAAAACGCCCTCATGCTCCTCTTGGTAGGCGCGGGCATTGTCTCTTTCGCCGTTAGGGAAATTCTCGACGCGGTTTTTATTCTTCTTATCGTTCTTGTAAATGCCGCATTCGGGCTCTACCAGGAGTTTAAAGCGGAGAAGGCGCTTTTGAGCCTGAAAAAACTAACCGTCACACCTGTCCGTGTCATTCGCGATGGCGTTGAGAGAGAAGTCGACAGCCGTGACCTGGTTCCCGGCGACATTATGTATGTAGAGGAGGGCAATCGGGTTGCGGGAGACGCTGAGCTACTGTCCGGCCTGCATCTGGCAACCAATGAAGCTTCCCTCACCGGAGAGCCGTTCCCGGTCGAAAAGATCCCCCATGATCCCAGCAAAAATGCGCTTTTTATGGGTACGGTTGTTGTGCGGGGCCGGGGATATGCCCGGGTTAGTGCAACCGGCGCCTCGACGCGCTTTGGCCGAATTGCGGAAACGCTCGGAGAAATTGAAAAAGGGAAGACGCCCCTCCAGCAAAAACTTGAGTCATTTACCAAACAAATCGGAATCGTAGGAATTGTCGCCGCGGTGATGGTTTTTATTCTTTCGTTGGTACGTGAGAAGACCGTGGTCGAGAGTTTTCTTTTTGCCGTGAGCCTGGCAGTAGCAGCAGTCCCCGAAGGGTTGCCTGCAGTTATGACGATTACGCTTGCTTTGGGTGTTGAGCGGATGGCCAAAAAAAATGCCATTGTGCGCAAATTAAGCGCGATTGAAACTCTGGGTTCAGTCACCGTCGTCGCGACCGATAAAACCGGGACGCTTACGACCAGTAAGATGCGGGTAAAAAATGTTTGGCTTTCGGGGATGGTAGCTGATGCTCTTGATCCAAAACCGTTGCGATCGCACGACGGGACACTGCTTCTTACCAATAGCCTGCTGTGTTCAACGGCATCGCTCGCGCTTACCCCCAAGGATGGCAGCGCGCCTGAGGTTATCGGCGATCCCACCGAAGGAGCGCTTCTTATCCTTGCCCTAAAGAGCGGGTTTGCGCCAGAAGTTGTCCGGGGAGAATGGTCGGTTGTTGATGAATTGTCGTTTAATTCCATGACCAAGCGCATGAGCGTCGTCGTTTCCAAAGGAGGAAAAACGTACGTGTTTACAAAAGGAGCGCCCGAGTCCGTCCTTTCCATCTGCCAGAGTATTGTTTGGAAGGGAAAGGTGAAAAGACTCAATGACGGCCTTCGTGCGGCCATCGAGGAGGATTTTCAATTGTTTGCCAAAAAAGGAGAGCGGATGATCGCATTTTCCTATAAAGAAAACGCCCCCAAGGCGATTGAGCAGGATCAGACATTTATTGGATTTGTGGGTGTAGCCGACCCAATTCGTCCGGAAGTGGCTGTGGCGGTAGAAAAAGCAAAGGGAGCAGGGATTCGAACGATTATGATTACCGGCGATAATGAACTCACAGCTGAAGCGATCGGTATCGAAGCCGGTATTATCGGGAAAGGCGACGATGTGATTACCGGCGCGCAACTGGCAAAGTTATCGGAATCCGAAATCACGGCACTCTTGCCGAAGGTCAAAATTTTTGCCAGAACCACGCCCGAGCAGAAACACTTCCTCGTGAAACTCCTTGAACAGCAGGGAGAAACGGTCGCAGTGACCGGAGACGGAGTGAATGACGCTCTTGCCCTTAAGCAGGCAGACGTGGGCGTTGCAATGGGAAGGATGGGGACGGACGTTGCCAAAGAAACGGCGGATATGGTAGTAACGGACGATAATTATGCCACGCTTGTTGGCGCTATTGAAGAGGGCCGTCACATATTCCTTCAGATAAAAAATACCATTACCTATCTTCTCTCCTGCAATTTAGGTGAGATTCTCTACATTTTGCCTGCGGTTCTTTTTGGCTTACCGGGGCTTACTGCGCTTCAGATTCTTTATATGAACATTGTGACGGATGGTTTGCCGGCGCTTTCGCTTGCATTTACGGCAAAAGACAGCCGTTCTATGCGTCAGCCGCCGCGAAAAACCATAACAATTCTTGGCCGCAAAGACACGTGGTTTATCATCCTGGTCGGTCTTGCGACTGCCGCGACCGGTTACCTTGCTCAAATTCCCTTAGGCCGCGGCTGGGATCTCCGGGTGAGGACAACGATAGTTTTTACCGCCATTATGCTTGTCCAGCACTTTGTGCTCACGGACGTTTGGCTCGGTCACAAGTCGGTACTGCGAAACATATTTGTCCTGCGTCATCCTGTGTTTCTGGCGGCATTCTTTTTGCCGGTTATTATTCATCCTGTTATTCTCTATAACCCGCTGTTCCAGGCTATTTTTCAAACCGCGCCGCTTTCACTTCTTGAGCTTGCTTATGCAATTGGGGCGAGTCTGGTGCTCTTTTTTGGTCTGGAGGCGGTTAAGCTTTTTTTCCACCTGCGCCGCGCTGCCACAGGGCAGAGTGTATAAGGGGGGCAAAAATGTCATCTTCCGGACGAATCTGCAGTGCAGCGATATCATGTTTCGTTGGAGCGTTACGGCAAAATTCTACAAAAGGAACTTCGGAAATAACGGCAAGCGGCGTTTGCTCACGGCCTTCTCCCATGACCACATTTGCCGCGGCAGCCAGGCCATCGAGGATACTTTCCTTGGTCATCCTCAGTTTCCGGCCAAACACATCCGGTTCATCGATGTAATTTTTCAGCGGCATAAATCCGCACCAGGCCAGCCCCACCCCGAGCGTGCCCCAACGCATCGGGGTGATGCGGCTATCGATGACCAGGACCCCAAAGCGCTTGAGATGGTATTTTTTTTGGAGAGAATTCCAGATTAGCCGCGCCTGGCCAAAGGCGTCATGCGGCCATAAAACGAAGTAGCCCCCGCCGTTACTTTCATCAATCCCGCTATTGGCTATAAGAATGCCGTTTTTTATTGTGAGCGTGACGTGGTAGCGGGAGTCGGGGTGTTTGATAAAATAGTCGGCCTCTTTTCGGATAAGGGCTTCTTTATCGATGGATCCGTCATTTTTGACGACCCTGCCCTGGCAGATACTTATAATTTTAGACGTAATTACTACGATATCGCCTTCTTTGAGTCTTGGCAGCGCCGAGTCCAGGACCTTAGAGAGCGAATCTGCGGGGGTGACTTTTTTGGTTCTGACGCTTTTAATGACCATGGTAGCGCTATGTCGGTTGAAGAGCGGAGGGCCGAACATTATTGAGTTTACCGGGTGGAGAAGCGGGTGATGATGCTACAGTCGGTTCGTAAAAGATGCAAGTGACCTCACCCCGAATTCGGGCGTTGAGGAGGATACAGGGCATCGTGCAGACCCTTTGAATTTCCGTCGGTTTTACGCCGGTATCGGGATAGGAACACGTTAGCTCCTGGTCGTGACCTCGCATACAGAAGCGATTGTACCACAAGTGTACTCCCCGATTTTTTACGAAGGAGGAATTTAAGCCAGCGACCGCTTCTTCTGGATCGAAAAAGTTGGTAAACTCATCTTGTTAGGGGTGTCCCGAGCAAAGTCGAGGGACTGAGATTATACCCTTTGAACCTGATCCGGATTATACCGGCGGAGGGAAACGATGAGAGAGCGTTTACCAATCCTAGAGAAGCGCAT
>CAYTZO010000047.1:0-4635 GCA_964442525.1 uncultured Gammaproteobacteria bacterium | reverse complement strand
GCCTCGGCCATGCGCGGGTTTAGAGGAGGCGATGATGGAGGTTGCAGGAGAAAATACCCGGCAGCAGCGGGGCTACGAAGAAAAAACGTGTGTCCTTAAACTCGCTCATATTACTAAGATAATATTAGTTTGCTAATATATTAATGCGCTAATATTAGCATGCTAACATATACTTGTCAAGGGCTATCCTGCAAAGGGAAGAATGAGGGAGTTTATGTCGTTAGAGAACACGAGGGTTGCGGAGGCCGCGATATTTTCCGGAGCGGTAGTATCGGTCGGGGGTATGAGCGTCCTTAAACGTTGTTTCAAACACCCGATCCGCAATGGCTCGGTACCCTCCAAAGCCATGCTCCAGCCAGTGGGCAACACGGGTGACGGTGGTTGTGGATACGTGGAGTTTGTTCGCAATATCCGTGTACGGCTTTTTTTGGTAAAGCATTTTCACTATCTGCCAACGATTGGAAAATTCCTTGATTTCGGGCATCGTGAGGAGATCGCGGAAAAAGTTTGCCGTCTCCTTTGGCGTTTTTAGTTTGAGAATTGCGCTGAAGAATTCTTTCATTTCCGGCGTCGGATAATTTTTGGGAGTATAGGTGGGAAACGGATCGGATCGAAACTTTTTCATGTATTCATATAGTAACACGTGAAGAGAACAAAAGGCAAAACGTCAGCAGAAAGCGCGAGAATACATTTGGCGATTTCGCTATGGCGTGGGTGAAGCCTTCGGGGTCGGTGAAGGAGTGGCGGGTACGACGGTTGGCGTTGGTCTGGTCGCGCTGCCCAGCGGTAAAAGATCGAGGATGCGATCGGCGCTTATACGGTTTTCCTGTTTCTCTGCCGTTCCTGTAACGTGAATCGTATCACCGACCTGAATTTTGGAAAAGCCCCCTTTGCCCATACTCTGTCCGTCCCAGAGGTTAGTTTTTGTGGCTGTTTCGATATCGATCGTATAGGTAAGGCCTTCAGCATTTTTTATCGTAACGGTGTATGCCGATTTGTCCAGGGCCGTGACAAGGCCGCTTACGTGTTGGGGAAGCGGTGCCTGGATAAAGATGACCTTCGCCCTGAGGATATCCAATGTCACATCATAATTGCCAAAAACCGTGACAATATCGCCTTTAGCCAGATTGTCGGTCGTGAGCGTCGTCCGTTTCCCTTTGAGGACCTGGATGACTTTAATATCATCAGTGAGCTCAATTTTTATATCCTTGGTTTTTGTTTCTATCGTTGCGGTGGCAATGGAAACACTCTTCACGGTGCCAAAGACGGCCCGCCGCTGCATTTGGCTCAATTCCGCCACTTTGGTTGCGATGCGTTCTTTGAGCTCTTCGATTTGTTTTGATTTGTCGCTCGCGGGTGTGACCTCGCTTGCAGATGGCGTGGCCGTGGTGCTCCCCTGTGCCTGTACAGAAGTCAGGCGGATTCCCAAAAATGGCAGCACGGTTGAAACCGTGAGTAAGATAAGAAGAATTTTTTGCTTCATAGACGTTAAAAAGATTCAGGCGTGTAAAAAACGGTTACGGTCTGGCGAAACACTCGTCCTCCCGCGTGCCCCGTGACGACAATTTCATTTTTTCCTTCGGAGAGCGCGACCGTGCCTGCGTATTTTCCGTTTTCGTTTGCATTCACCACAATGTCTCCGGTGGGCCCTTCGATTACGACCGTTGCACCAGCCGGACTACTGCCTGAGACCAGAATACTTCCCTCCGTTTCGATGGCATCGGGAAGCGGGGCATCTATGGTAAGTTCAGCTGCAGCAGGTCGGGGGGTCGGCGTTACGCTTTTCTGAGGCGACAATTGTATGGTGGGCAGGGTTATTTTGGGAATACCTTTTACGAGAGACGGTCCCACAAGAAACAATCCCGTAATGATCAGGCCGACGCCAAAACCAATGAGGGTTGCAATGAGCGCGTCTTTATTCATAATTTAAATGGAGCAGGTGAGTCGATATCATTTCAATATCTTGGGGCGGGCAATTCCGGTCCGCGCTGCGGATCTGGGATGTTGTAAAGCATACGGGAATCTGGTATAAAATGCAAGAGCAGCCGCCTTCTTGCAAAAGATCTATGGATATTACTCCGTTAGGGCTTTCATCTTTCAAAATACGCGGGAAACACGTTTCAGTCGTGACCGATCCGTATGCCAGTGAGATGGTCGGGCTCAAGTTCCCCAGGCACACCCAAAGTGAAATCGTTACCGTCTCTCATCAGCACAACGATCATAATGCCACAGAACAGATTGAAGGAAACCCCTTTATTATCAGCGGGCCCGGAGAGTACGAAATTAAAGGAGTAACGATTCGGGGATTTTCCACGTTCCACGACAATGCCGGCGGGAGCGAGCGCGGGAAAAACACGATCTATCGGATTGAAATAGACGGCATAACTATAGCCCATTTGGGAGACCTCGGGCATGCGCTTTCAGGCGGTCAGGTGGAAGAGCTGGACGGCGTTGATGTTTTGTGCATTCCCGTCGGGGGAGCATTCACAGTCGATGCCGCAGCCGCCTCAGGGGTGGTCGGGGAGATCGAGCCAAAAATCGTTATCCCCATGCATTACCAGAGGCCCGGGCTCAACCAAGAGACGTTTGGAGCCCTTGCGCCACTTTCCCTTTTTCTCAAGGAGATGGGAAAGGAAGGAGTTTCTGCTCAAAGCAAACTTTCCATATCAAAAGACAAGCTGCCCCCCGAGATGCAGGTCGTTGTACTTGAATAATTTCTCAGTTCGAATTTTTAAGCTTTAATGAAAATTTAGAACTTGGAAACGAGCAATTAATCCATGGCGAATCCCAAAATTCCTCCTCACGATGAAACCGCGGAACAATCGGTCTTAGGCGCCATCCTTATCGATAAAGACGCCATGGTCGATGTTGCGGAGTTTTTGCGGCCGAATCATTTTTATAAAGACGCGCATGGCCAAATTTTTGCGGCGATGCTTGAGCTTTATGAAGAGCATGAGCCCATTGACGTCGTCACGGTGACGGCACAGCTCAAAAAGAACGGAAAGCTCAAAGACATCGGCGGCGCAAGTTATCTTTCGGATCTTCTCAACACCGTACCCACGAGCGCCCATGCGGAGCGCTACGGGAGGATCATTCAGGAAAATTTTACCAAGCGCCAGCTTATTGAAGCGGCTTCCGTGATAGCGGACATGGCGTTTCGCGAAGAGGGGAGTGCAGGCGCGATCGTCGATAAAGCGGAAAGCGAGATTTTTGCAATTTCTCAGGCCGCGACCCGACGCGATTTTATTGCGATTAAAGATGCGCTCGCCGCCTCCTTTGATCGCCTGGACGAACTTCACAAAAAAGCAGGTGGGTTGCGCGGTGTGCCGACGGGATTTACCGATCTCGATAACAAACTTGCCGGCATGCAGGATGCCAACCTCCTTATCCTCGCAGCCCGGCCGGGGACCGGAAAAACCGCGATGGTCCTCAATATCGCCCAGCACGTTTCGGTAAAAGAGAAAACTCCGGTCGGGATATTTTCTCTCGAGATGAGTAAAGAGGAACTTGTGGACCGGCTCCTCGTTTCTCAGGCAGACATCGACGCATGGCGGCTCAAAACCGGCAAACTATCCGACGATGACTTTACCAAGCTCTCCGAGGCGATGGGAGAGCTTGCCGAGGCGCCGTTTTACATCGATGACACGCCGGGCATGAATATAATTGAGATGCGCACGAAAGCCCGCAGGCTTCAGGTCGAACACGGCGTCAAGCTTATCATCGTTGATTACCTCCAGCTTGCCGACAGCGGGCGCCACTTCGACAACCGCGTGCAAGAAGTTTCGATTATCTCTCAGTCTCTTAAAAACCTTGCCAGAGAGCTGCGTATTCCGGTTCTCGCGTGCTCGCAGCTCTCGCGTGCGGTTGAAGTGCGCGGCACGAAAGTGCCGGAGCTCTCGGATCTGCGCGAATCCGGCTCTATTGAACAGGATGCAGATGTCGTCATGTTTATCTACCGTGAGGAAACCGATCAACTGGCTTGGGGAGAGCAGATACCCACAAAACTGCGGATCGCCAAACACCGAAACGGCCCCTTGGGAGAAATTGACCTCATCTTCCGCGGCGACCGCATCCGCTTCCACTCAGTCGAGAGAAAACGGAGCGAAGAGACCCACTAACGTTGCAATTTCCGCTGCTGTTTGTTATACTATCGGCCTATGACGAAAGCAGTTCATTTAACAAAAAAACCCGGTCAGGATACGTGGAACATTTTGGAGAATCATCCCTTTGAATCCGCATGGCCTTGGTCAGATCAAAAATTGGGAGATAAAACGGTTATACTTGAACATAAAGGCAGGTCCGGTGGCGGACGTCACGTCGTAGAAGTAAAGCGTGCGGCAAACGGAGGGTGGGGAGAGTTGAAGCCGGGAGAGTCCGACACGTTAGCTATTCTTCCCGCTGACGGCGGCAAAACGAACTTTGAATATACTGACGATAAGGGCGTTATTCACAGAATAATCCACCACGCGGGCAAACCGATCCACTCCAAAGAAAGCAAATAAGCTTCGTATTTTTATCCAAAACAAGGTACAATAAGGCTGGCTTGGGCGAGTGCTGGAATGGTATACAGGCAAGTCTCAAAAACTTGTGGGCGGTTCCGCCCGTGAGAGTTCGACTCTCTCCTCGCCCACAAAA
>CAYTZO010000046.1:1929-5246 GCA_964442525.1 uncultured Gammaproteobacteria bacterium | reverse complement strand
CCCTCAAGGAAAAGCCGATCGGCTACAGATAAATACTACCAATAATCCAATAAACAAATAATCCAATACTACCAATGGAAGAATTGGAGTATAATCGCCTCGATGGAGAAGCCAATTGACATCCATGAAAGGATTTTTGATTTTGTTTCCCGTGGATTAAAAGTCATTCCGACGCTCCCAAAAACAGTAGAAGCGGGAATAATAATCAATCAATACGCGCGGTCACTGACTTCGGTTGGGGCGAACGATAATGAAGCAGATGGGACATCCACGAGCAATGATTTTATTCATGTATATACTGTTGTCCGTAAAGAATTAAAGGAAACACGATATTGGCTTCGGGTTATTGGTGCCGTCTATCCTCATCTTGCCGCACGACTTGGCAATTTGATTTTAGAAAGCGAAGAATTAGTGAAAATTATCAGCAAAATTATCTCCAATACTCGTAACAAATCATAATTTTTTATTGGTAGTATTTGTTATTGGTAGTATTGGCGTATTGGATAATTATGAAGTTGAAAACTTCGTATGTTTGCCAGCAGTGCGGCTATGAGACAGCCAGTTGGTACGGGAAGTGCCCACAGTGCGGCACGTGGAACAGCCTCATTGAAACAGTCAAAGAAGCTCCACTTCGCCCCTCGAAAAACTCGGGGCTACGCGGGGTGAAACAAGCAACTCCTCAGAAGCTTTCTGAGGTTCGGCACATAGAAAAAAATCGTCTCAAGAGCGGGTATGAAGAGTTTGACCGCGTGGTAGGCGGGGGAATTGTACCCGGATCAGTGACGCTTCTTGCCGGCGACCCGGGGATTGGCAAATCGACTCTCGGCCTCCACGTCCTTGCGAAAGTCGGAGGCCTGTACGTTTCGGGCGAAGAATCAGCCGAGCAGATTAAACTCCGAGCTAAACGGCTGGGGATTGAGGGTAAAAATATAGATGTATTGTCTGAAACGAACGTAGAGTCTATTGAAATCTCAGGACGTCTTGTGATTGTGGATTCTATACAAACGCTTTTCTCCTCTGATCTTGAGGGAATGGCCGGGTCTGTTGGCCAAATCCGTCATTGTACTGAAGTGCTCATTGCGGCGGCGAAATCAAAAGGGATTCCCATAATCATCATCGGCCACGTGACCAAAGAGGGGATGATTGCCGGGCCAAAAGTACTTGAACACATGGTTGATACGGTTCTCTACCTTGAAGGCGAGCGGTATGCGGATGCCCGGGTTCTTCGAACCTTAAAAAATCGTTTCGGAGCGATTGAAGAAGTCGGTATTTTCCAAATGAACGAGCAGGGACTAACAGAAGTGTCCAATCCATCTGCTCTATTTCTTCAGGATCGAGTAAAAAATGTTCCCGGGTCGGTTGTGACCGTACTTCTGGAAGGAACCAGACCGATGCTCGCCGAAATTCAGGCGCTCACCGTCCCGAGCCCCCTTGCCGTACCGAGGAGAGTCGGCAACGGCATTGATTATAACCGTCTGCAGCTTCTCGTTGCCATTGTGCAAAAACGCCTGAATCTGCCCCTTGGGACGTTTGACATTTTTGTCAACGTAAGCGGAGGGCTCAAAATCGAAGAGCCGGCTGCGGATTTGGCCGTTGCCCTGGCGATAATGAGCTCTTTTACCAATAAGTCTCTTGATCCCAAAGCAGCCGCCTTTGGAGAAGTTGGGCTTCTGGGCGAGGTGCGCACAACCCGCGCGCAGGATCGCCGCATCAAGGAAGCCAGGCGCCTGGGATTTACGACAATTATCTCTCCTAAGACCGTACAAAGTCTCAAACAAGCCGCTCAGCTCTTCCGCTAGATTTTTGTGTTACAATTGGCTTTGTGAAAAAGGGAAAAATTATCGAGATGCCTGAAAAAGGCGGGAGTAAGAAACCAGAAGGCGGCAAGGCTCCCGTATCAACCCAGCTGGCACCAACCGCGGCATTTACCCAAGCGCTCGCGCGCGAGATCGTGAAAAATCTTACTGCCCTTGGGCAGCTCACGACGCGGTTTCGCAGACCTCCGGCCGATAAAAAGAAGCAGCCCGATCTTGGCGACCGGCCGATCTTGGTTGATACGAGTGTACTTATTGACGGGAGGATTTTGCCGGTTGTCAACAGCGGCTTTCTCACCGGCACTCTGGTGATTCCGGACTTTATTTTGGGCGAAGTGCAGCACATTGCCGACAGCGCCGATAGTCTCAGGCGCGCCAAAGGCAGAAGAGGGCTAGAGATTGTGACGAAGCTACGAGGACAGCGGGTGAATCCGCTCATTAAAACCAAAATCATCTCCGGCAATGGACTCGGGGCCGCGAGTGCCGATCTTAAGCTCGTCGAACTTGCCAGGCGTTGGCGGGCGGCGATGCTCACGGTAGACTTTAACATGGCCCAGGTCGCCCGCGCCCGCGGCGTCAAAGTCCTCAATATCAACGATCTCGCGCAGGCTATGAAAGTTGCCCTTGTGCCGGGAGAAGAGTTTACCATTAAAATCACCCATGAGGGCAGGGAACGGATGCAGGGAGTGGGGTACCTGACCGATGGCACAATGGTGGTTGTTGATAACGCACGAGACAAAGTCGGCGCAGATGTTGTGGTCATCGTTACCAAAATCCATCAGACTCCTGCCGGCCAGCTCTTCTTTGCACGGCTTAAATAAGTTTGGCATGGGTCCCGTCTTACGACGTGGGCGGGTCCTGCCTATCGCGTATTCCACCAGACAATCCTCGTCCTGCCGCAGTACGTAGTATTTTTTCTCTCTTTCGTCAAATGTAACCGCTTGATTTTTTTCAATCTCTTTTGGCTCAGGTTTGCAGGACTGCGGATGTTGGTGGAAACCTTCGCGATAGTCACCCGTAAAACAAGGGAAGGTGGCGCGGGAACCATTTTGAAGACAACTGCGCGTTTGCGTGAAATTTTGGAGATTTCCTTATGGATGCAAACGCGCACTTAGTGAAGAATGGGGAGGTATTATGTGCCTGATCGCCATAGCTGAACGAGTCTGAAAAATGTGTTTCCGCGCCGCCTGTATGTCATTCACAACTTATCCACAAAAATTCTCTTAAAAGTTTTTGGAGCTATAGAATAATCTAAATAATGGTATAAAAACTATAAGACTAGCGATTTTTCAAAGAAAAAATCCTATGGGACTTGACAAGGAGTTTCCGACGTGCTTACAATGGTTGCATGGGCATAAAACTACTTCTGGCACGATTGGGAAAGCGCAAAAAGGCGCGCATTTCTCCGGTAACGGAGGAACAGAGGAAGTTTGAAAAAGAGGTAAAAGAACAATTCGAGAAGCTCAAGGAAAAAGGGCTCTCGATACCGGTCTTTACGCTGTA
>CAYTZO010000046.1:0-1829 GCA_964442525.1 uncultured Gammaproteobacteria bacterium | reverse complement strand
CCAATTAAAAAAGCATCACTACCGCTAGCACGATTGGATTGGGCCACGAATAGTAATGCTTTTTATGGTCGGTACTATCCCATTTGGGCAAAAGGGAATAATACCTAACGGAGTAAGATAACAACGGGACTTTTTCTTGTCAAATAAAATATCGAAGCTAAATCTTTTTAAAAAGCCTATTCTAACGGTCTAATTTTAATTAGACTTTTCAGCCTATTCCCAGCCTCATTTACCGGAAGAGACGATTCTTTTTACTCCCTGAAGTAAACTCATTGAGAAAAAATTTTCCTGAAACTTTTGTGCCAAGAGTTGACCCATTCGATTCCTCAGGGTCAACTCTGAGGAACTCGAAGAGTTGACAAGCCATTTCTTCAGCGCTACAATCCCTTCGCAGTAAGATCTTTGAAAATTTTTGAGTAGAAAAGGTATACGACTTTAAAAAATGCGGGGGTATTTTTATTTGTATGGGGGATAGTTTGTTGGGCAGGCGAACTATCTCCCATAGAGATCGAAATCTCTCGCATTACAGAATCATGACTGCGCGATTTTCTCTGCGGCCCGGATTCCCAACTCCACTGCGTAATTTGTTCCCCGGTCCCACGGATAAATACTGTCGAGATTGGCAAGATACACGCCGCGGATTGGCGTTTCACCTGCCTGCGCAGGCAGGAGTTTTGGTGCAATGAGCGAATAATGGAGCTTGTGGACCGGCTGGGCAAAGGGACCGACGAAGAGAAAAGAGTTTAGAATTGAGAGTTTAGAATTGAGAGTTAAAAGCTTAATAAAAGGGAGAAATTTCTTCAAAAGCTGTTCCTTGGTCATCGAAAGATACGGGTGTCCTTGGGGAAGATAATTGCCAAAGTAGGTGATGTGATGGCCAGCGTAGTGGCGTTTATCCATAAAGTTGGTGTGGGCCACGGCAGCCAGAAACGGAAATGAGCGGTCGGTGACATTGAGCCAGTAGACATTTTCGAGAATCGGTTCTCGGGTTTCGAAGATAAGCGTTTGGGCCCAGAGATGGGGAATGGTGGATGAACCGCGGAAATAGTCCGGTGGAACGAACGGAGCGAGCTTACGGGCAATCGGAGTCGGGACGGTGAGAAGGACGGCGTCGAATCTGTCATCGGAAACGAGGAATTTACCATTCCTGTGCGATATTGCGGGAATAGTTTGGTCTACATAGATTTTTCCGCCGTTTTTAGTTATAGCCCGTTCTAAAGCCTTAATTACCGTATGAAAGCCTCCCTCCATATACGCTAACCGCGGGGTACGCTTTTTTATCCGCGCCCAGAGCCAGCTGGCCGCGACAGAGTCGGCATAGTCTCCGAATTTCCCCCGCATTAGTGGTTCCCAAATGACTTCCCAGGCACTTCTGCCACCCACGCTGATAAACAGGTCTTTTGCAGTCATCCCCTCGAGCGGTTGCCAAAATGGGTTTATCTTGCAAAACGCGAGGAGAGCGGCAGTACGAAGCTTGTCGATTGGATTCAAAAAGGGGAAGGTAAGGAGGTTGGCAGGGGAGTCAAACGGATACACTCTTCCTTTATAATAATTTGCCGTAACGGGACGCTTGATTATTAGTTTGTTGCCGAGTCCCAGCTCACGAATGAGCCGGAACATTGCGGCATCATTGGTAAACCAGTGATGGTAGCCGCCTTCAAGATACCAATCCCAGTTAGGCTGCTTAAACCCCCACGCGAGCCCCCCGAGGGTTTTTTCTTTCTCGAAAAGATGCACGTCGTGGTCTTTTTTGGTGAGCTCATACGCCGCTGTGAGTCCGGTAAATCCGCCCCCGATAATTGCAATTTTCATAATGGGATTATATCAAC
>CAYTZO010000045.1:0-5311 GCA_964442525.1 uncultured Gammaproteobacteria bacterium | reverse complement strand
GACAGAAGTGACAACTGCTCCTTTGATCGATCAACGAGAGATGATTCTCCTTCTCTCCAGATTTTGACTACCCCAAATACCCCATCGTAGCCTGGATCAATGACAATATCTCCTTTCCTTACCTTATCAATGCCTTGGGCTATTCGTTCTCCCGCAGCGCCCGCGATATCGGGTGTGGGGGTAGTTAAAAGAACAGAAAATTCTCCTCCAAACGTCTCGACAAGCTTCGCAAACAAGATCTGAACTTTTGGACTCGTAACCGGAGATCCGATTGTCTCACTAATAATCTCCTGGAGAGGCACAAGCATGACAAACGGCGGCCTATCAGGAAAAGCGCTACTTGCTATCATGCCCGTTTTGGTCTTCGTGAGGCCCAATGACTGCTCGCTTCGGCCGGCAAGTTCCTCAACCCGCTGCATGACGCCCTGGGTGAGCGGTTTACCGCAAACCGGACACGTCGTCCCCTTTTTAGCCGTTTCCCCGGGACTCAGGCGGATGTTGCACGCGCGGTGGCCGGAAAAGTGGTACTTTCCTTCTTCCGGATAAAACTCAACGGTATAGGCAATCTTTGATGGGCCTTGTCTCCTAAGCGCACCGTAAATTGCGCCATAATTAAGCTCCTGTACGTCAAATACCGTCGCTTCGCGCCCGAGTTTCGGTCCGCTGTGCGCATCGGAGAAGGAAACAATTGACCGGCTGTCAAGTTCTTTAATCCTCCAGTTCATGGCAGGGTTACTGGAAAGTCCCGTCTCAACTGCATAGATACTTTTAGCAAATGGCCCGAACGCTTCTTCGAGCGAATCAAACCCGCTCATAGAACCAAAGACAGAAAACCAAGGCGTCCAGGCGTGAGCCGGGATAAGGAGCGCGTTTGGCTCAATAGATAAGACGAGCTCGGCAACCTGTATACTCGTGAGTCCGATAATCGGTCGGCCGTCACTTATGAGATTGCAGCCGCGCTTGGTCATCTCCTGACTAATTTTTCGCGCGGAGGCAATGGTCGGAACCCAGATGAGCGTATGAATCCGGCGAACTTTTCCGCCCTGCGAATAAATGCAGGAGACTTCTGTCGCAAGAAGGAACAATGGCTCAGAAGACTGATGAGGCCCGTGAGGGCGAGTCTTTTCGAGCACCGTCACGTCCTTAACAGAATCTGATGACGGAAAAGAACCAAGCGGATTTGATGGATGCGCAGCAAAAGGCGAGCCCTCAACAGGGCCGGAATCGCGCAACTTGAGCAGCCCATTCCCCATTTCTTCTAAATCTTTCTCAATTTCCCGAAACCAGACAGGGTGAGTCCAGTCGCCGGTTGCCACAACCCCGATTCCTTTGCGCTTGGCCCAAAGGGCAATATTGGGGAGAGTCATCTGACTCGAGACGGCCCTTGAAAAACGCGAATGAAGCTGTAAATCCGCAATTACCTGCATACGTTAGGAAAAAAGCTCGCGGGCAAGATGCTTGAGTTTCATTTCATACCGTTTCACCGCTGACCTCTTGACCCGCTTTTTCTGTGTATAGAGCTGTCCGCCCATAATATAATCGGACATACTCTTGAGGGGTTTTTTGAGAAAAAGCACCGGAATTGCGGCAATCACCATTTGCCGAAACAATTTCATTTTCCCCTCTTTCCGAATTCTCCGCATGCTCCAAATATAAAGCGTTTCCCGCAGCAGTGACACCGTCACCCCGCGCCGAGCCAGCCGCAGCCCCAGCTCGACATCCTCATGAAATGCGTGCGTTTCATCATATCCGCCGACCTCTTCAAATAACGATCGGTCAATCACGGTGAGCGGGCCGGGCGCAATGGGACGGTGCAAAAGGAGTGTGGCCTCATAAAACATATTTGCCAAAAGCGAAAGGATCGCATCATTGCCGTTGTCGGAATCCGGTTGCGTCCAGGTGGTAAATACGCGAGCTTTTTTCGTCCGGATAAATTCTTCGATGCGACTGATGAAATACGGCATGAGGATACTGTCTGCGTCGACAAACACAAGCCATGATCCTGCTGCGTTTCGTTCGCCGAGATTGCGCTGTAAAGGAAGGCTGGCCTGCGGTGCTTTGATAATCGAGAGGCGGGGAAGTTGTCTCGCCCACGAACGCGCCAGCGCTACCGTTTTGTCTTTTGAGCGTCCATCAACGACAATAACCTCAAAATTTTTTTGCGTTTGGCCGGCAAGAGAGGCAAGAAGTTTGGGTAAAAACTTTTCCTCATTGAGTGTCGGAATAATTACGGAATAGCGCGTCTGCATAGTCCACGTATTATACACAAAAATGACAACGTATCGCGAGCGAAGCGAGAAAAATTTTGCAGGATGCAAGCGACTTGCGGATCCAAAAAATTTTTTTCGCGAGCTCAGCGGGCGGATACTTGGTTTTTGTACATGTGCGAAATTTCAGTCACTGTGGTTGCCTGATCCGGAGATTTGTCAGCTCTAATGCGCACAAGTCTCGGAAATCGTACCGCGAAGCCCGCACTGTGAGCCGGCGACCTGGTTAGATCATCGCCGGCAATCTCAAGGACCAATGACGGCCTTACCCAAAAATCCGGCGTGTATATCTTATTGACGTTTTTGTATTCTTTCGGCCTGTCTTTAACGCGCAACTTTTTGAGCATATGGGCTAATTTCCCGAGTTCTTCTTCAGAAGCGCCAGACCCAAGCTTGGTAATGGTTACAAAATCTTCTTTATCCTTGACCCCTAAAAGCATCTGGCCAACACCAAACTCGGTACGTTTCCCCTGACCAACGGTATAGCCCATGACCACTGCATCAATCGTATCGGTAAGCTTGCCGGTCTTGCCCTCTTCCTCTTTAAACTTTACCCAGTGGTAGCCTGTCCGTCCGGGCTCGTAGACACTGTTCCATTTCTTCACAACCGCTCCCTCAAGACCTTTTTTAAGCTGCTCGTCGTGATAGGTGCGGATGACGCTGGCCTCGTGGGTTACGATTTGCGGCGACAGCATCAGATGCCTGTTTTTGGCTGATTTTAACGTATATTCCAAAATTTTTCGTCGCTGGGAAAGTGGCAATCCTAAAAGTTCCCTCCCGTCTTTATAGAGAATGTCAAAGACAAAAAACCTAACTGGAATTGATTTGGATGCTTCAGAAATGCCATGTTTGCGCTTGCGGGTCATCGTTTCCTGGAATGCGATCAGTTTGTCATTTTTTCCGTCGTAGCCCACTGCTTCGCTGTCTAAAATGACCTCCTGCGCACTGAGCTCAGCCCCAATGTCACCTAGCTCCGGGAACATTGCTGTCGTGTTTTCGAGATTTCTCGAGTACGAGGAAACGAATGCCCCGCGCTTAAAATGAACTTGCACGCGAACGCCGTCGTATTTGGGCTCCACGGCAACTTCTCCCATCTTTTTCACCATGTCATCAGCATTGGGAAGCCGGGCGCATAGCGACGCCAATATCGGGGCACCCACTTTTACGCGCACATGGGCAATTCCTTTGATGCCCTCAGTTTTGACCGTTGTGGCGAGATAGCCGATGTCCGGACGGACGTTATACGCCGCTTCGAGCTTGGGACGAAACGACTTATTGCCCGATTCCATCCACGAGAGCCCATCGAGGATGGTCATATCCGAAAATCCAAGCCGAAGTTTATCGAGCGGAATCCGCACAATATACCTACTTGATAAACGGTCTACCCGGCGCAATACGTCGCTAAGCATCCCAATCTTTTTTTCTTGCGACCCATGCCCACCGGTGTGTGCAAGGGAAAAAAGCTGTTTGTAAACATCAATAATAGAAGGCTGTACCGATCTGCTACTATGTAACGGCACATGATAGCAAATTTCTGCAGCGACTCCCAGATCGCCGCGTTTTTTAAACTCTCTTTTTACTTGCTCCTCGGAGACATCATAAGCCTTGGCGATCGCACGGATCATGAATTTGTCGGCAATACCGAACTCAACTGCTTCATAAAGGGGAACCACCCGACCCTGGAGAAGGTAACAGATTTGTCCAATTTCGTTTTTTTGCGCATGGCGGAAAAGATCGGCAAGGATTTGGGTCATGCTGTTGCGGGACGAAGTGCTCTCCAGTTTTTGGAAATATGAAGCCAATGTCGAAAACGTCATAACGGCCTCAGCGGACAAACAGCCAGTATGCGGCACCAACCAAGACGAGGCAGATAATGCCGAACCCCAGCGCGATTTTTCCGTCCGGCTCATTTCTGGACATCTTGTACATCCCCTGTCCAAAAACGGCGAGAGAAAAAAGTGTCGGAATAACGAGAAAAATGTAGCTCAAGCCCGGACCGGAAAGGTTCATGCTGTGGAGAGGACATAGCGAACCCCTTTGGTCGTCCCCTCTTTTTTGACTATACCCTTTCCGATGAGATCTTTCAATTCACGAAGTACCGTATCTTCGCTGATCATGGGGAACAGTTCAAAAAACGCTTTGTTCTGCAAAAATCCATTTTCCTGCACGTATTCCACGATCCTTATCTGGCGCTCAGAGAGCGCCAACTGATGCCCTCCAAGAGTCTTTTTCAGCTTCAAGTCTGTCGAGAGTGACTTTACCTTTTCTTTCACGCGCGTCAGTTCAATGGCGAGCCCCTCGGTAAAATATTCGAGCCAGCCGGTGAGATTACCTTGGGTTTTCCCCACACTTTGAAGCGCTTCGTAATAGCGAAGTGGTTCGCGGTCATAATATTCTTCGAGCGTAAAAAACCGTTTCACATCGTATCCTTCAGAAAAAAGAATCAGGGTGGCAAGAGCGCGCGCAACTCTTCCGTTGCCGTCAAGGAACGGATGGATACGCACAAGCTCGTACTGGGCAATCCCGGCTTTGAGTGTAGTGTGAAGGCCCTCTGGACCGGCTGTATTGAGCCACTCCAAAAAATCACTTATGAGAAACGGTACTTCTACCGATGACGGCGGACGAAATGTCACCTCACCCGTCTGACTGTTTTTCACAACGACCTGAGTCTTCCTGTACTCTCCGGTCGTTTGCTCCGGCAAAATGCGGTGGACGGTGAGGGTATGGATGTGTTTAAGCGCTTCTTCAGAAATGTTTGTCTTTCCGTACTCTTCAATATATTTAAGGACATTCCTGTAATTGAGGACTTCCTGGATGTCGCGTTCCCGTCCTACGATTTTTGCGCCCGCAAGGACTTGTTCCGCTTCCGTACGGTTGAGTTCGTTGCCTTCGATATGGGTGCCGTGGTGCACCGTCCGCACCAGCGCATCAGCCCGGAATTTTGCCTCCCACGCAGGCACCAAAGGTGAGTTCTCTATCACTTCCCGCGCGGCTTCAATAATGCCGATATTCTTGAGAATTTTATTGGAAATCGTAAAGTTTGG
>CAYTZO010000044.1:0-6111 GCA_964442525.1 uncultured Gammaproteobacteria bacterium | reverse complement strand
GCATACAATAATCTTGAGTCTCTTCCTCCTTCGTTCGCAAATCTTACGAATCTTTTGTATCTGGATCTTACCGGCAATCGGTTTCGTTCATTTCCGTCGCCTCTTCCGCCAAACCTCCAAGTCCTTTTTATCGGCGGCAATCCCATCCCAAGAACCACGCTGGTACGAATGGAGAAGATCCTCAGTTCGGTACAGATATTTTACTAGTCGGATATGTCGCTTATCATCATCCCCTTCCACCACCCCTGGAAGTGGCATACGGACTATACAAATCAAACGGCGCTCCTTCTCTCACGGCGCCACACGGTCATCTGTTTTTTGTGGGCTGATGCGGTTTCTCTCAAAGAAATTCTCCGGGACAAGAAACCCTTCCGACTCATCTCCCGCCCGGCCAAAAACCTGTATTTATTTCAGCCGATCCACGCATTTCCTCTGCGGCGATTTCTGCTCGTACGGATGGTAAATCTTCTCATCAATATCCTTCTCCTTTACGTCCTTCAAAGGCGTTTGCGGAAAACCCAGGACATAACTAAACGCATTCTCTGGATGTTTGGGTTCTTTGAGGAACCTCTCTTTGCGCTCTTACCAGTCCTTTTCCCCGGATTCTTCCTCTACTATGACTGCCTCGATGTCGCATGGCAGCCCAAGGCGTGGACATCAAAACTCGTCGTATTTGCGGAACGACGGCTCGTCGGGAACGCCCGCTGGATGAGCGTGAATTCATATACGCTTTTTGAAAAATGGCGGCACATTCGCCCAAGCGTATTTCTCGTCCCGGCCGGCGCCCCCCCATTGCCGGAACTTCCCCCCGTCAGAAAAAAACGCACACGCCCCGTTATCGGCTATATCGGAGCAATCGGCTATCGGTTAGATTTTCCGCTTCTTACCCGCCTTATTGAGCGAAATCCCCGGTGGCAATTTCTCCTTGCCGGACCGCAATTTATTGAACAGAAGAACCAAATGAGACAAGCTATAGAATCCATTCGCAAACTCCCCAATGTTACCCTGACCCACGTAGATAAATCCCAGATCCCGTCTCTCCTGGCCCGCTGTAGTGTCGGAATCATCCCCTACGATACATCCACGTCCTTTAATCGTTCCTGCTTCCCCCTTAAGCTCATGGAGTACTTTGCGGCGGGGCTGCCGGTCGTCAGCACAGATATTAAAGAACTCCAACGGTTCAGAGATTTTGTGGTCTGTGGCGAGACCGTAGAGTCGTGGGAGCACGCAATTGGCCACTTTCTAAAAACTCCGCTTACCACCGGTCAGGTCACGCGTGCGAGAAAAATCGTTCAGGCAAACTCATGGGAGAATAAACTCAACCATATCATGTCAGTAATTGACAAAGATCTGACGTAAGCTACCCCTCATCCTCTGCCATGTTGCAACCAGCAGTCCCTTTGCGCAAAAAAATAATTGCTGAAATGAATCAGGGTCACGAAGAAGGGCTTTAAGGGACACCATAAGCACTTTTCGTGTCCGTAGGTCCCCAACCAAAGCATGCCAGGTTAAAAACGCAAAGTATCCAGCGGAATACGCGGTAATAATGTCCTTGCGATCGCGCTTAGTCATCCACCGATCATGATAGATAATGGCGTCTGGTTCACGAAGAACCGCGATTTTCTCTCGGAGAGCGCGATAGGCAAATTCTTCCTCTTCCGCTCCCGGGCACACGCTTCCCGCGCCGAGCCAGGGAAGGAATACGCCAATCTTCCGAAACACGTCCCGGCGGATACTCATGTTATTGCCGGTCCCGATACCAAAAATCGCCCTCGGCGGCTCTCTAAATACGTTTCGCTTCCTCCCGGGCGAAAGACTCATGCTCACCAGTCCGCGATGACGTTCGGGTGCAAACGGCAAGACTTGACCAAACACGATTCCCGCTCGTAGGTTGGTAGAAAATGCACTCCTCACGGCACTAAGCCAGTGAGGCTCGGCAATGCAGTCATCGTCGGTAAAGACAATGACGTCTCCCTTCGCCTGAGATATTGCTTCATTGCGTGCGCTACTGAGTCCTCCTCGAACATGGAGATAAGACAAACCGCGGGCGACCGCCATCGCAGAACGAGTTGGTGAACCGTCAACCACAATTAGCTCATCCTGACGCCCCAGTTGAGGACGTATGGAGGAAATACTTCGACCAAGTTTTTTCGGCCGGTCTTTTGTACAGATAACAACGCTTATCCTCATAGTGGATTCCTGTTCGGGAACCGATTAGGCAATATGCTCAGGTATTCAGAAGGGACGCGGAGATGGCAGAAGCGGAGAGTGGCCGCAAGAATTTTTTTGGGCTCTTTTACGAGATCTTCGTAGGATACTTCTTTGTACCGCCGGCCCAGCAGACGCCGGTGAAGGCGGATTTCATTAACATTTCTCCTCCAATGTTGCCCGGCTAGCCGTATCGGGTCGGGATAGGCTCGGGAAAGCGCCGTCGGCGTATCCCCATGGTGCCACCAGAGCCGAACCGTCGGCCACCAGTCAACCCGAGACAACGAATGCGCCACGGCTCTGCCGTCACGAATAATATGAATCCAGTATGCATCGGGCAGTAGCGCGTGCATAAGCCGGAGCCTTTGGGTATTGGCTGTCCGTTTGTTGAGAAAACGGGCTTTCCCGGTCAAACGAAGATGCGCACCAATTGCTTCAAAAAAATATTTTGTATCAACCCGGGAGAGGTCAGCCTCGGTTGTCTTCTTTTGATCGGTAAAGCGGGAGCGTCGGTAAATATTTCCCCCTTCCGAAGGAAGAAGAGGAAAATTTTTCCCGCCAATAATCGCCTTTTTCACCACAGAGAAATCTGCCAGGCGATGGAGGAGAATAAGCTGAGGCAGCCGGGCAAACCGGTCGCTGAGGTTAGAAAACCAACAAAGATCCGGATGAACCGCGAGGAGATTATAGAGAAGACTCGTTCCGGACCGACCGGAGCCGATAATGAATATCGGTTCATGGATTTCCATATATGGTCAGGGAAATCCCTGAAAATTCCTTCGTTTCGTACAATGGATACTCCTGCCGAAGGACATTCTGAATATATCCGGACTGGGCATCACGCAAAAGCACGGGAGAGCGGTCATGACTCTGTACAAACCAAATTCGGGCATATGTTTGCGGAAGCGATCGCAGCAGCATGTCGTTCGGGGGAGGCAATACACCGCCGATAGTATAGGGAGCCGATGAGATTTGAATAATTTTTGGCGATACTACCCCCCTTGCATAATAAGAAAAGGGAACCTCCGTAAAATAAGCATAGAAGATGATTCCGTCGCCCGATTTGGCATGAGAGATGACATACTCGGCTGTTCCCCGCCAATCTTCTTTATCAGTGTACACAAAACCCGGTAGCACCGTATCCTGCCCCCGGTACCAGGTGAGAAGGGACAAAAGCGAGAGCAAACTTATTGCAGTGACGCTGACTATGCGCCAATTCTTGGGTAAACTCATAACCCCTAACGCAAACGCAATGTTCCACGGGACGAGCGTGGCAATAAGGTATCTGGGCACAAACATCGGAGTCAAAAAAAATGAAAGCAGGAACGCTCCGCCAATGGGGATAATAAGGAGCAGAAAAACATATACCATATTCCATCCCCTATTACCCTTATCTCCCCACGCTCTCCGTATCAAAAACGACAAAATCGCGACCCCGCTTATAACAAGAAGGAGCGGATGTCCTCCGGCAATGATAACGAAAAACCGGATAAAATCGGCTCCTGTGGGTTTCGAAATCCAGTTAATTGCGTTTGGAGGAATGGGAATACGTGCAAGCGGCAGAATACCCAAAAGGATAAATGGGAGAGAGGCTATCAGAACGCGTTTTTCCTTTGACGCTGGAAACCATAGGAGCGAAATGTACTGACCTACAAGGGTAAAAATCGCGAAATGATGGGTATAAAACGCAATAATTGAGGTTAAAATATATCCAATCAACCATGATTTTTGTTTCCCTCTAAGATAGCGCACAAAACAGTAGGAACTGAAAGCAGTAAAAAAAAGCAGCATGCTTGAACCGCGGATCTCCTGCCCATAACGGACAAAAAACACATTGATGACCAAAAGAAATGCCGCCAAAAGGCCTATCCGCCGGTCAAAGAGAAGACGACCCAAAGCATACACAACCGGAATGGTCGCAATGGCAAAGACTGCGGATAAACTGCGCAGATATGCTTCGCCTGCGCCTGCATTTTTCCAGATATACAAAAGTACGAGATAACTCCATTGATACGGTTCGGTCTTTGCGGCAATGGACCAAAGATGCTGCCAGTTTGTGACAATCGAAAGACTCAGCGCTTCATCAAGCCATAGGCTCTTCTTCCCTATCCCCCAGAATACCGTCAGAACTCCGAAAAACACTACTCCCAGAAGCGAGCGCTGCTTTACAATCCACGGGACTATTCCTGTCTTCATATTGTTTCCTCTTGGTAGAGCTTGCGTTTTTTAAGATATGTCAAAATTGTTCCAACGCCTTTTGCCGGACTCATCTTTGCGGTATCAAGCCGAATATCTGGCCCATCGGGTGCCTCATAGGGATCATCGATGCCGGTAACATGCCTTGACAAACCAGCGCGTGCACGAAGAAACAGAAGCTTGGTGTCGCGCCGCTCACAGACGGGGAGCGGCGTCGAAACATAAATTTCTACAAACCTTTTTTTGCCGATAAGATTTTTTACTTGTTCCCGGGCACTTCGGTAAGGGCTCACCAGTGAACAAATAGCAATCTTGCCCTGACTGATAAGTTTTTTTGACAAGCGGCCGACACGCGACACCTGTAAGTCTCTGTCCGTCTTCGAAAAGCCCAGAGAACGTCGATATCGTTGGCGCACCATATCTCCATCAAGTCTTACTATACTCCCTCCGTTGTAACGGAGCCGTGTCGCCAGAAGGTTTGCAATCGTTGATTTGCCGGAATTTGGCAGTCCGGTAAACCAAACGCAGTAGCCATAACCAGCCTGATGATTTTTTGTGTGCTTAAGGATTTGGGCAATTTCCGGCCGTATTGCCCATGAGAGAACCCGAGCTGACTGACGAATCTTCGTTCCTGATATGCGGCGAAAGGGAGCACCGCGGCGTAGTTTCCCCTTCTCTACAAAATGGTGGAGCTTCGGAGCATAGACCACTTCGTCAAAAGGAACAACCGTTACTCCGGTTTCGTGACTATAGTCAGAAGCGAGTTTTTGGCCGGCAAACGACTCATAATACCCCCGGCCGGGACTCGCGTGGTCGCGGCCGACGATAAGGTGACTTGCGCCATAATTTCTTCGGATAATCGCGTGCCAAACTGCCTCTCGGGGGCCAGCCATGCGCATGGCAAGCGGCAGAAGCTGCAACAGCACTGGCTTTTGATTAAATACGTGCTTCATCATCCATTCATAGGTATGGATGCGCGTGATAGCGTCAACATCTCCATGATTGGTCATGCCGGTAGCCGGATGTAAAAGTACGATTGCATCGCCCGCAGAAAGAACTGTCGTAAGCATTTCCTCGTGGCCGCGGTTGATAGGATTTCGTGTTTGAAAAGCGACGACTTTGCTCTTCCCAAGTTTCCCGAGGTGCGCCCGTACCTGCCTGGGCGTGCCGTAAAGCAGGGGAAAATCATGGCGCGGGGGCAGATAAAGCACACGAAGTGGTCCCGAAATGCAGATGTCGCCCCACTGCTGCATTTCAGCGATAAAAGGGTGGTGAGAGTCCGTTGTCCCGAATACCTCACGTGCTTCTTTTTGCCGATCCCAGCTAAACATTTCGACTATATCCATAAGCGCTATGCACTCATTCGTTGGGCTCTTGAGAACAATCCGCTGCCCCTCCCGCACGCCGGCTGTCCTTTGTACCGGGAGTGTCACGGGAATGGGAAAACATACCCCATTTGCAAGCCTCATGTGATCACGAACGCTTTCGTAATCAGCTCTCCCCATGAATGTCGAAAGAGGTGAAAACGCTCCGATACTGAGAAGCTCAAGGTCCAGCATGGAACGTGCGGAAAGCACAAGAGAGGGGAAAGAAACGGCCTGTTTCCGCAGCTCTTGCGCATGGCCGGGACTCACCAAAAGATCAACAAGTGTCCTGCCGTATGGAGTAATGAGCGGAGTACTGGTCATGATGAAATTTTGGCACTAT
>CAYTZO010000043.1:5134-6195 GCA_964442525.1 uncultured Gammaproteobacteria bacterium | reverse complement strand
GGTGCAAGGACATGATGTACCTCTCCTGATGCCGTTTTGATACCCAATAATTGGGTGTTGACAAATGAAAATCAATAGACTATGACAATAGTAAGAGCGTATGATTGTCTCCCCTCTTTTTCCTGCTCAGGGGCAAATGAATAAAAACCAGTCAGGACAACTGGAAATTGTTGTCGTCATCCTCGTCGTTGCGGCTGCTGCAGCCTACGCCCTCTTCTCTCAAAAACTCTCGCCGGCACCAAAGCCGGAAGAACAAACCCAGGTTGCAACCACGCCCACTCCGACTCCCACGCCGACTGCGCTACTGCGCGGGAAGGATACCTATACCATAAGCCGGGGCTCGGGAGCCACCGGACCCACGCCCACCAAACTTACTCTTGATCCTCTTGACCCCCAGGTCGGCGCAACGCAGACCTTCACGGCGGAAATAAGCCATGTGTATCCGGTCATTTCCGTTTCTCTCTCGATCCGGACCGACACAAAAACAACCACCGTCCCGCTTGCTCTGGCGGGCGGAACCGCGCAAAAAGGTACGTGGCAAGGATCTTGGACGGTGCCGGAAAGTTATCTTTGGAACTACATCGTGACGATTAATGCCGAGTCGGCATCGGATAAATCTTCGGTGCCGGTCGCAATCCGCTCTCGACCATGAAAAATTTTTTGAAGAAAGCTTTCGGGATTGCCGTCTTTATCGTCCTGCTTCTTGCGTTTCATCGGGGGGGCAACGTCGCCTATGCGGCATGCAGCTGGCCGATGAGTCCGTCCAACGGCCAGTACACCATGGCAGCTAACTGTACCGTCGACGCAGCCTCCACGGAAAGTTATGACTGGTCAACCGGTACGGATGACCCAAACAATGGCTACAACGTGAACCTGGGCTCCTATATAATTACGATTAATTCCGGAACAGGCTCTTCTACTCAAACAAACCTTGCCGTCGGCTCCTTCACTCTAACGGGAACGGGGTCCATTGCCGTCGGCGGCAGTTATATTAAAGTAAACGCCGGAGTCAAGTGCTATGTTCTGGACAGCGACAGCGACGGCTACAGCCCAAGCCCAAC
>CAYTZO010000043.1:0-5034 GCA_964442525.1 uncultured Gammaproteobacteria bacterium | reverse complement strand
ACGCAAAATACCATAACCGGCTTCTCCTCAATCCCCGCCTGCGGCACGGCAGGAACTTACTATACGGTCACCAATTCCACGTGTCAGGATCCCGCACAGGCAGGCTGCAGCGGAGCCTACAGCACCTCAAGCGTAACCCAGGCGTGCCTCTAGTCCTTTAGAGTATATTAGTCATTGTTACTATATAATAGTGTTGCTTACTATATACTCTCTCCTCAGCAAACGGCAGGAAGCGTGAAAATCTGCTAAGATTCCGCTAGATACGCCATGAACAGAACACGCCTGTTTCTCCTGGTATTTGCCGTTTCTCTCTTCTTGGGAGACGGAAGGCAAACCGGACTTGACCTCTATTGGGCCTTGGTAACCGTCGCGACGACCGTCCTTTGGAAGGAACAAGGGGAAAAAACACTGCCTTGGGCGCTTTTTTTATTGGGATCATCGTTTCTTTTGGCAGGCGGGATAAGCGCCGTAGCTTCCTGGAGCCCCGGGTATTCGGTGAGCTCGATCATGCGGACTGTCGTTGCCTTCGTATGGGTTATAAGGTTTTCGACTCTCACGAAAAAGGAGATCGCCTCATTTGCTCATGACTCTCTGATCCTCGGTCTGATCTTTACCCCCCTTGCATTACTGGCTCTCCTTGTGCCGGCTATACCAAGGATTCTTCCGCCGCTTAACCTTATCGCTCTTCCGAGCGGGCATCTGCCGATAGCCTACGTCGCCCTTGCCCTTATACCCATACTCCTCGCAAAAACACAGGAAAATCCTCAAAATGCTCTAGGCCGTTGGAGCGTAGCAAGCAGTGTGTTTGCCGTACTTTTGAGCTTCTCCCGCGCTGCAACCGCTCTCATGGTCCTTTTTCTCATCTTTGGTCTGCCCCGCCGCGCATGGCGGCCTAAACCGATCATAGTCATAAGTCTTCTCGCCGGACTCGTCGCGATATTTTCTCTCCTTTTTCCGGCCGGCGTTTCGGACCGTTTTGACCGCGTTGTCCCGGGGGCATGGCGGTCGTACCTCCTCAAAAAGGAAACGGTCCTCACAAACTCACGGCTCGCGTATCTAACTCAGACTATAAAAGCCTTTGAACAGTCGCCCATCGTAGGAACGGGCCCGGGGACATTTGCGCTCATCTCAAAACAGTTCGCCGCCTCCTCCGCGCTCATGTCGACCTCAGCTCACAATATTTGGATCCAAACCGCAGCAGAATACGGCATCATAGGAATTACTCCGCTTCTTCTTGCCATCGTATATTTTGCGCTCCTGGGGTATCGGCAGCGCAACGGTCCAGAAAAGATATGGCTTCGGGCGTTTTTCGCTTCAATCGGACTCACTCTTCTTCTTGCCGCTGTTGAGCAAAGCCTTGATCGGTACGGCATTCTCATCTTCTTTAGCGCCTGCCTGGGGATGATCCTTACCCTCTCACCGTCCCGGGGAAAACGCACCAACGTGGCAAAGTTTTCCGTTTTCCTTACCATACTTCTCGCCGTCTACATAGGCTCCTGGATAGTCAGCGATCTCGCGTCGGCATCGCGTAAAGTAGCCCTTTCCTATCGATTGGCTCCGTACCGGAGAACGCTCGCCCTCGCGCTAGTAGCCCAGAACCCCGAGGCGGAGCGGCCCGTCCGGCAATGGTTTTTCCCGCGGGATCCTGAAATCGATGCAATCCTCGCTTCTCGTGAAAAAGACATGAGTAAACGCGCCTTTTGGTACGAAAAAGCCATCAAGGAGTCGCCCAATGATCCCTTCCTCGAACGGGACTATCTTGCCTTCCTGTTGACTCTTGAAAATCCCCCCGTCCTCTGCAAAGAGCTCATGCGCTTTGCGAAAATAGGTGAGATAGACTGCGCCGAAGAGCCTCCTTGGATCCTTACGGGAGTTGTAGAAACTTCCCTGCCGTTTCTTTCTTCTCCCGAAGGGCCAAGTCAATTTTTCTATGGCGTCGGCCTCGGCCTCCTGGAAAAACCCCAAGCCGAGCCGCTTGCAATAAAATTATGGACGCGCGCCCAGGATCTTTCTCCCAGCTGGGGGTATTACTATGCGGAGTTGGGTAGCCTCATTGCCTCTTATAACCGCTCGTATGAGGCGGCTGTTCCGACGCTTCGCCGCTGTCTGACAAACCGGTATACGAGGGATTTCTGCCAATATGTCCTTGACCGGGGAAGCGACATCCCCCCGCCCGGCACATTTTCTAAAGAAATCTTTGCCATTCCTGCCATTATCGACGCTTCTCCATGAAAAAAACACCCACAGTATCGATTATTACTGTCACAAAAAACAGGGCAGACCTGCTCGATCGCAATCTAAGATCCCTTCTCGGGCAACTGGGCGGACCTGATGAAATCATCGTCGTAGACAACGGATCGACGGATACCACAGGGCGCACAATCGCTTCTTACAGGAAAAAGCTCCCCATCAAGGCAGTCGAGCACCCGCACGGGAGTTTCCCGGAGCTTTATAATGCCGGCGTATCCCATGCCGTAGGCGATATCGTCGCATTCCTCGACGACGATTGCGCGGCCGGCCGGGGGTTTGTCGATCGGATCCGCCGGGCGCACCGAGAGTGTCCAAACGCGGTTATTCAGGGAAAAACGGAAAGCGTACCCAAAGGAAATATCTTTGCCGAGATTATGGGAGACCACTACCGCAACTGGCTCCAAACCATGCAAACACACGGCAACAGGATGCGCACGTTTGACAATAAAAACGCCTCCCTCCCCCGCACGCTTTTTCTGCGGTTTGGCGGCTTCTCGCAAGCGATGTCGCGGGGATCGGAGGATATTGAACTCGGTCTTCGGCTCACAAAGGCTGGCGTACCGATCTTTTTTGACCCAACCATTCTCGCCTACCACTTTGAACGGACGACCTTTAGCGGGTTTCTTGCTCAGCACCGCCGCATTGCCGCAAGTGAGGGCTACCTTGACCGCACCCTCGACCCTACCCAGCGCCTCGGGCTCATCGCGAGGAAAAAACTCTTCCTTCACCTTAAAAGCTTCTTGGTAAGGGAACTCCGATACGTTCGTCACGGAGATTTTGATAAAGCGCTTCTTCTCCCCTTCCTCTACGGGGCCCTTGCATGGATCCGGATTAACGGGTACGCTAGGGGGCGATGAAACCAACGATCGGGATTATTACCTCGCGCGGCGGACATTTGTACCAGATGCACGAGCTTGCGCCCTGGTGGCGCAGGTATGACCGCTTCTGGGTGACGTTTCCCGGAGAGGACACGACCTCGCTTCTTGCTGGCGAGCGCGTCTATCGGGGCTACTACCCCGAATCGCGCAGTGTCATAAATGCAGTGAGGAATTTTTTCTTGGCCTGGAGGATCCTTCGCCATGAACGGCCGAAACTTCTCATAAGCTCCGGAGCCGGCATCGCGCCGCCGTTTTTTTACGTCGGCAAGCTTCTTGGTATCATGACCGTTTTTATAGAACCCTATGATTTTGTCGCCTACCCGAGCCTCTCGGGCAGGCTCGTGTCTCCCATTGCCGACGTGATGCTCGTTCAGCACCGGCGACAGAAAAAATTTTACCGGAACGCCCTCTATAAAGGAGCGATATTAGCATACCCGGCTGCCATATGATACTGGTCACGATCGGCTCAACACGGTTTCCTTTCCCGCGAATGGCAGCACTCGTACAAAGACTTGCCAAACAGAATCCGCGGCAAACGATTATTTTTCAAAATACTACTATACCGGTAAGTAATAGACTTAAAAATATAAATACGTATTCTTTTATATCACAAAGTAAACTTATGGATTATATGCGGCGAGCCAGAATCATCGTTGCCCACGGCGGACCGGCAACTATCTACCAGGCGCTGGTATCTGGTAAAATTCCCTGGGTGCTGCCCAGAGAAAAACGCTTTGGTGAACATGTGAATGACCACCAGGTGGAATTTTGTCGTTTTATGGAACAAACCGGCCTTGTCAGAATCATTACAGAAGCTACTCCCATCGAGAAGCTCTCATCCAAACCGCGGAGGCTAAAGCTTATCAGAACGCAAAACCCGATACTTATCCGTTACCTGGACTCGCTGATGAAGGCGTAAAGATAACATGAAAAATCAGTCTTCCCTACCGACCAGTGCTTTTTTGGCCGTCACGATGCTCTGTAATTCGCGTTGCATCCACTGCGATATCTGGAAAAACCGCGGCTTGGACTTCCTGCCTGTTGATGTCTATAAAAAACTCCCGGATTCTCTCGAGATGGTCGATATAACGGGCGGCGAGCCGTTCCTGCGCCCGGACATTCCCGAGATTGTGAGTGCGGTGCGGGAGTCTTGTCCGAAAGCGCGCATCCTCATTACCACCAACGGCTTTCTGCCGGCGAAAATCAAAAAGCATATCACTGCCGTCCGGAAGGCTGATCCGGCCATTGCGTTTCGCATTTCTCTCGACGGCTGGGGGGATACGCACGAAAAGGTACGGGGCATACCTAGGGCGTTTGCGCTGGTTCGGGAAACGATAGAGATTCTTAAAAAAGCAGGCGTCGGCGACGTCGGCATCATATTTACGCTCATGACGATCAACAAAGAGGAGATGCGCACGGTTTTTGACTACTGCAGGCGCAATCACCTTAACTTTTCCCTCAACGTCGTCCATGACTCGCCGATTTACTTCGGTACCGGAAAAACCAGTCTTCAACCCCCCCCCGCCGATGTTGCCGACGACTTTCGCTATATCTTTAGGCGGCAGCTTATAAGCGCTACTCCCAAAGACTGGGCCAAAGCATGGTTCAACCGCTATTCCTATTACTACATGATCTCCCACCGCCGTCCGCTCCCCTGCGGGGCCGGAGAAGATTTTTTCTACATGGATCCATTTGCCAATATTTTCATGTGCCAGATTAAAAACTGGCCCATCGGTAACCTCCAAAAACAGTCATTTGAGCAGATTTGGTCATCCAAACCCAAACAAAAGTTCATCCGCTTGGCCCACAACTGCAACGACTGCTGGCTCGTCTGTACGGCCAAAGACGCAATCAAAAAAAATAAGTTAAAAGTCATGGGCGACCTCACCTCCCTCATAACAACGGG
>CAYTZO010000042.1:0-6438 GCA_964442525.1 uncultured Gammaproteobacteria bacterium | reverse complement strand
CGGCCGACATAAATAAATACGGTGTAGCTTGCCGCAAGGAAAATGAACAGAAATCTCATGGTCTGATTTTTGAGCTTGGACCAGAAGAAAAAAAGGGTCACGACCGCAAGAAACGTACTCCTTGCCGCGTGTCCTGAAGGGTATGAGTAGGGCTCGATGATCGTAAATTTGGGGAACAGAGCCGTCGGGTGTTTTACCATAAAAAACGGCGGCCCGGGATGAGGAAGAGTAGTTTTCCCGTAGATTTCTACTGCCGTGAGCAGGAAAAAGGCAAGAGGTATAACCAGCACTCCCAGCCGGAATCTTTTTTTGTCAGACTGAAAAAAAGCCAGCGCCGTCAGGGCAATGACGAGAAAAAAAGACACCACCGGATCGATAAGGACCGCGCCGTCGTCCCAAAGCTGGTCAAACCGGGCCGGAATTTTATTTTGGAGCCGGACCGTCGTGTCAAAATCTATCCGCGTAGTCAAACCCCGTCTTACTTCTCGGCTAAAAAAATAAAACAGGAGAAAAAAAACTATTGACAGCGTCAGAAGAATAATTCTTCTTCGTCTGGGCTGGATCATTATCCCATCATACCCTGGCCCATGAGGGTGTGGCAAGCTAGAAACAGGAAATGAGCTTTTGTTCCTTCAGATACTCGAGGATGCTTTGGGCGATGCTTTTAGCGCCTTTGGTATTTGGATGATTGTCCGGTAATCTTTCGCTGTCCTGAAGCGGACGGATATCTCTAAAAAACGACCCTGGCCTTGACTGAACATACCCGGCTATGACGCCCTTTGTTTTTGGAATGGCATCCCCAAACATAACGATAACGAGCGGACCTTTATATACAGAGGAAAATCTCTCAAGCGCTTTCCGTTGGACGGAAAAAATGTACTCATCGCCGTACTTTTTCTCGAGTTCTTCCGCTGCCTGTGCTGTTGCGAAGTAATAGTCGCCTTTCGCATAGTAGGCCAACTTTGCCGCTTCGCTGGTTTCGTTGCGGATCTTCTCTTCAAGCGGGGTGAGAAGGTCCCGAAGCTGCAAGACGTTGTGTTCGTTGACCAGCCACACGACAAGATCCGGATTATATTTTTGTCCGCGGAGGCGGTACCGCTCGACCGAGTATTCTATATCGTACCCACCAACGCCTAAATTTATCACCTCAAATTTTTTGGCCTGAGTGCACGGGAGGCCATTGAGGAGCTTTTCGAGCTGCCGGGGATAGGTGTCCTGTTCGTTGAGAAACTGCCCGAAGGTAAAGGAATCCCCCAGGGTAATAATGCGAAATACGTTGATGGGTTTTTCTGCTGCATAGCTGCCTTCCGCGCGGATACCATCGTCATTGTAGCGGTAAGTTGCGGTATAACCGAGCCAGTCCGGCCGATCCGTTTCAACATAGTTCGGCTGGAGTTCAAAATAGTTAGAGAGAAATTCGCTTTTGGGAAATATCAGCGACTCTTTTGGGATACGGGTGACCGATGCGCCTAAGACGTTGCTTTTCCTCTCGCGCCAAACGTTCACCTGCCAGATCACCAGAAGTCCCAGCGTACTCTCCCCTAAAACAATCAGCACCAAAACGAGTTTCTTAAAATCCATAGAACGCTCATCGCCTTTGTTTCATGACTTCATAAAGGACAATGCCCAGGGAAACCATGACGTTTAAGCTTTTGTTAATCCCCCACATGGGAAGCTCTACGATCGCATCGGCCATGTCGAGGACTTCTTTTGACACTCCGGTCGTCTCATTGCCGACAACGATGGCAAGAGGAAGTTCATAGTTCACTTCATAAAAAGGCCTGCTCCTCGGGTCTTGCTCGACTGCAATAATTTTCAAGTTGAAACGTTCAATTTTCAATTTTTGAATTGCCTCAACCGCGCTCTTCTCATAACTCCAACTTACCCACCCGGTCGTGTTAATCGACGCTTTTTTGATCCGCGAATTTGGAGGCGTCAGCGTTTGTCCGCACAAAATCACTTTTTCTGCAGCTACCGCATCGGCAAGTCGGAAAATGGACCCGACGTTATAGGTATCGAGCACATTATCCAGGATAATCGTGATCGGATGTTTTTTGATGGAACCCGCTACAGCCGGGTCAACTTCCGTTGTGCGAAGCTGCCGAGCATTAAGCTTAACCATCCGATTATTATACCAACAAACGCTCCGACAATAACGTCAAGCGGATAGTGCTTGCCCAAATAAAGGCGGGAAAGAGAGATGAGGATCGCCAAAAGATAAAACATCCACTTCCGGCGGGGCGCTTTTTGCGAGAGGACGACCGCCATGGCAAAGGCAATCGTTGCGTGAGCCGATGGGAAAGAAGGGTCGCCGCTTGCCTCGCCAATAATGATTGCCCCCATGGCTTCCAGTGGCCGGGGTCTGCCGATGAGCGGCTTGAGGATGATCTCGGAAAAGAACCAGGCGCCTGCACCGGAAAGGAAAAGCGGCAGCCAAAAACGGTGGTCCCTCTTTTCTTCTCTAAGAAACAGAAAAAATCCGACGAGAACCCAGATAATGCCGGCCGTCCCGACGCCGGAGAGAAACAGTGCCACTTGATCGAAAATCCACCCGTGCGGCAGATGATTTATGAGGAAAAACAGTTGTTGATCGATAGTCAAAACACCGTTCATTGGTTTGTGCTCGGAGTCGGGGAAGCCTTTCTGGTCGGCTTTGGCGAAGACAAAACGCCTTTGGGCTCACCTGACGGCGAGGAGACGGGAGGGGCGGTGGGAGTCACAAAAATAATTTTAATGGCATTATCCTCCGGAATCGGAGAAACGACCTTCTTTGCTGAAACGATGGCGCCTATGATAACGATGACAAGCACTAAAAATCCGACGACGATAGTGACGGCAGCAAGCGTCCGGCGACGATCATCCATACCTTAATAATACTACCAATAAACAAATACTACCAATATCTAATACTCCAAAATCTATGACTTTTACGGGTGTTAGAAATAATTTTACTGATGATTTTCACTAATTCTTCACTTTCTGCAATGAGATTGACCAGTCGAGATTGTAATTTTGGATAAAGCTCACCAATAACCCGCCACCAATATCTCGTTTCTTTTAATTCTTTTCTAACGATCGTGTATACATGAATAAAATCATTTTTCGTGGACGTACCATCCGCCTCGTTATCATTTGCACCAACCGATGTAAGTGAGCGAGCATATTGATTCAAAATGATATTCGCTTCCGGTGTTTTTGGCAGCGTCGGTATAACTTTCAGTCCGCGCGCTACAAACTGAAAGATTCGTTCATGAATATCTATCACGTATTTCTATTGGTAGCATTGGCTTATTTGCTTATTTGTTTATTGGTAGCATTAATTATGTCTTCTTTCTTCCAAGCGGCAAACGTACACGAGGGCCAATTGCTGCACCCGTAAAACATTTTACCCCGGCGGCTCTTTTTGAGAACGATGTCCCCGCCGCAGCGCGGACACTTCATGTCTATTTTTTCTGCAAACTGCCGCGTGTAGTCGCATTTGGGGAACGTGCTGCACGCGATAAATTTGCCGTACCGGCCGATGCGGATAACCAGGGGGCTGGCGCATTTTGGACACTTCTCGTCGATCGTCTCAGCGGGCAGACTCACCTTTTCGGCCTTCTCGTAGGCCATCTCAAGGCCCTCGGCGAAGGGATCATAAAACTCGCGGATCACCGGCACCCACGCTTTCTCGCCGTTTGCGATCGCATCCAGTTCATCTTCCATTTTCGCAGTAAACGGAAGCCCCATGATGTCAGGAAAATATTGCACTAAAAAATCAGTTACCTGACCGCCGAGCTCGGTCGGGATAAGTCTTTTTTCTTCCTTGGTAATATACTGCCGCTCCTGGATGGTTGAAATAATCGGCGCATAGGTACTGGGCCTTCCAATGCCTTCTTCCTCAAGGGCTTTCACCAGGCTCGCCTCGGTGTAACGAGGAGGAGGACTGGTCATATGCTTGGTGGGTGTTGCCGCAATAAGTGCGAGAGTTTGGCCGACGGACACCTCCGGCACCACGATTTCGTCATTTTCCCGGCCGATGATTTTCAGAAATCCTTCAAATTTGATAATCGAGCCGTTTGCTTGGAATTCGTACCCGTTGGCGCTGTTAATAGAAACCGTCGTAGAGTCAAAAACCGCCTCAGCAGCTTGGCTCGCGAGCGAGCGCTTCCAGATAAGCTCATAGAGCCGGGCGTGATCACGGTTTAAATCCGAATTGGTCGAATTGGACAAATTGGTCAGATTCGGATTGGTTGGCCGGATTGCCTCATGAGCCTCTTGGGCGACTTTTGATTTTGTTTTGAAACGCCTGGGTTCGGCCGGAAGAAACGCGGGACCAAATGTTTTTTGAATATACGAACGCGCTTCTCCCAGGAATTTTTCCGAAAGATTGAGGCTATCGGTTCTGTGGTACGTGATCAATCCCTCTTCGTAAAGTTTTTGTGCGAGGCTCATGGTGCGTTTTGCCGAAAAATAAAGCCTGCGGCCCGCGTCCTGCTGCATGGTGCTGGTCGTATAGGGCGGCGGGGGCGAACGCCTGATTTCTTTTTTGTCAACGGAACTCACGGTAAACGGCGCTTTGAAATCGGCAACAATGGCCTTGGCAGCCTCCTCGCTCGCGATAGTTGTGGACGTTGTCCTGTACGTTCCGTCAAAAAGTTGATACTCAAGGGTTTTCTCGTACTTTTCTCCGTTTTTCGAAACTAAGCTTGCCCGCACTACCTTTGCGGGATTAAATTCTCCTTCTATCGTCCAGTACTCTTGAGCCTGGAACTTCGCTATCTCCCGTTCGCGCTCGACAACGAGCCGGACGGCGACCGACTGTACGCGGCCGGCAGAGAGCCATCGGCGCGAGAGTTTCTGCCAAAGGAGTGGAGACAATTTGTACCCAACAAGTCTATCGAGGACCCTTCTGGCCTGCTGCGCGTCTACGAGCTTGTTGTCAATCTGACGGGGGTGATCAAGCGCCTCCCTGATGGCAGACTCGGTAATCTCATGAAACACTATTCTTTTAAAATTCTGAATTTTAGATTCTGAATTCTGAATGATATTGGCCACGTGCCATGCAATCGCCTCGCCTTCCCGGTCCGGATCGGTCGCAAGAATTACCTGATCTGCTTTCAGTGCAGTTTTTTTGAGCTGCCCGATTGCCTTCTGCTTGGCCTTGGGAATAATATATTTCGGCGTAAAGTCGTCTTCTATGTCAACGCCGAGGCTGGCCTTGGGCAGGTCTCTCACATGCCCCATGGTCGCTTCTACGTCAAACGCACTCCCTAAAAATCGGGAGAGAGTACGCGCTTTTGTCGGTGATTCAACGATAATGAGCTTCATACATTAGTGTTTAGTGCTTAGGGCTTTAGAGCTTAGTAAAAACAAAATATTGTTTTCTTTACTAAACTCTAAGCTCTATTGAAATAATCCGTACACTTTTCCCCCATAATCCTTGACGGTCCCCCGAATTTCCAAAACGCTTAGGGTAGCGGCCACGGCGCTACTTGTCAAGTGCGTCAGGCGTACTATCTGGTCAACGTGCAACTGCCCCCCGGCCAAACAGTCAAGTATTTTCTGCTCCTGTTTCGTCTGTCCTTTTATTGTACTGCCCTGTTTCTGTCTCGCTGTTTTCCCCAGTCCCAGCTCATCAAGGATGTCCTCCGCCGATTCAACCAGTTTTGCTCCGTTTTTGAGAAGCTTTGCCGGTCCCCTGCTGTAGATACTGGTAATCGGCCCGGGTACGGCAAATACTTCCCTGCCTTGCTCCGCAGCATTACGCGCAGTAATAAGCGCCCCACTGTCCTCCGCACCTTCGGTAACAACAACGCCCAGACTCAGTCCCGAAATAATCCTATTTCTCGCCGGAAACAGTCCCTTATTCGGGCGAAGCCCCAGGGGCATCTCGGATACGATCGCGCCCCGTCCGCCTTCGGCAATATCCCGGTATAATGAAGCATTGCTTGGCGGCGCGATAATGTCAATACCGCATCCCAACACCGCTATCGTTTGCCCTCCATGAGATAGCGCCGTCTGATGGGCTACTGCGTCCACGCCATAGGCCAACCCGGAGACAATGGTAAAGCCTGAGTTTACCAGTTCTCCCGTAATCCTCTCTGTCACCTCTGCTCCATAATTCGTTATCTGTCGCGTGCCTACAACAGCGATCGTCCTGTCGAGGTTAAGCGGCACATTCCCCCGCCTTCCTTTGATATACAGAAGAAACGGCGCATCGGAGGCTTCCCTGAGGAGCCCGGGATATTTTGGATCCTGAAGAGTCACGACCGATACCCGCAGCGCCTCAAGCTCTTTGAGATAACCTGCAAGATCGAAAGTTTTGCGAAAATGGTCAAACTCACTGACCAGCTTTTCTCCCAAATGAATTTTCCTTAGCTCCCCTATCGGCGCATTCCAGGCTTTTTTAGCCGTACCGAAATACTTTCGCAGAAGTTTAAACCGCACCGGCCCGAT
>CAYTZO010000041.1:4846-6629 GCA_964442525.1 uncultured Gammaproteobacteria bacterium | reverse complement strand
GCTTCAAGTGCATGAATGGTTGCCTCTGGAATGGTCGCAAGCGAATCATTGTAAAACCGTATGCCCCCAAACTCGCCGACAAACTCCAATCGGTGGGGAAGAGGGGTAAACGTCTTGACCGCCTCGGAAATAATTTTCTCCGAAACTCCCAATAATTTTGCCACGGCCGCTGCAGCGGCAATATTTTCTTTGTTTCCATGGAGCCGGGTATCGGAGAATGAAACTGCTTCAAACGGAATTTTTTTACCCGCAGCCGAGTCGATAATCTTTTTGACGCTGGGGTGAAATATCACGGCATCTTTTTTTGTTTGAAATCGAACGATATTGGTTTTTGCGCGGACATATGCATTGAAGCTCGGATAATAGTCAAGGTGTTCCGGCACGATTGCAAGAAGAACGGCGATGTGCGGACTAGAACGGACATCCTCGAGCTGATGACTGGAGAGTTCAATCACAAATACGGTATTTTTCGTTGCTCCGTCAAGATAATCGAGCATTGGCCGGCCGATGTTGCCAATCAGCCTGACATCGGGAAATTTTTGCAAAAGTATGTGCGCGATGAGGCTCGCGGTCGTGCTTTTTCCTTTCGTGCCGGTCACGCCGATCGTTATCCCCGGGCATAAATGGAAAAAAATGTTTGTCGCGCTTGTCACATATGGTGCTTTCACCAGTCTCGAAGGAATTCCCGGTGAACGTATGACCGTGTCATACTGACCGAGATTCTTAAGGTAATCTCTGCCGTCTTTTTGATCTCTGTGATCGACGGACAGCTCCGGATAATGAGACCGCAGAAACTCCTCGGTGCTTTTTCCCTCTCTGCCGTAACCCAGAATGAGTATTCGTTTTCCTTTAATTTCGTTCATAGCAGGCTCCTGAGTATTTTTGCGTATGCCTCTGGAACAAAATTTTCTGAATTCCAATGTTTCAAAAGCATTTGTTTAAGTTTTGTCAGTTCCGGATTATGAAAATCGGCGGCAACCCGGCATTCCTCTTTGGTACCGACACATTCGAAGGGCTTGGACCCTTCCACAAGATTTTGTATGTGCTGTTGGATTATTTTACGTTTTGACAAATCTGATCCGAACATTGCGATCAATTGTTCTGTGGAGAGAAACGGCGAGAGGATAAGCCAGGCAAACGCGCACTTTGGGCACTGCCCACACCAGGAGTCGGTTTTCGCACCGACATTGCAACTTCGAAATGAGGAAAAATACTGAGGAAATCTGCTAAAAAGCATCGCAATCTGGAGCTCATTGAGCGGACGCAGCAAGCTAAAATATTGGCTCTTCGTTGGTAAATACATTGTTGTATACTCCCGAAATCGTTTCTCGAACCGAAAGCTTTTGCTGTACTGATGGTTAATTTCAAATCCCTTGTACATTACGTTCCCCTCATTCGCGCTTGCTTCATTGCCGGCAATCACATATTCATAGCCATGGATCGTTGCAACGAATAAACCTAAAAATGCGAGGTAGGCGGAAAATGGCGTATGGCCGTTGAGATATCCGGCTTTGTTCAGATCCAGAAGCTTCCGGTCGATCGTCCGGCTAACAATAAGCGGGTCGGACAATCCTGCAATCCGGATGTTTCTGAGCGCTGCCGGAGTGGGGTTAAGGACCATCGGTCGTATCGCTCTGCCTGATTTTTTGAGGGCTTCAAGGACGACCACAGAGTCTTTCCCGCCGCCGACCAAAACAAGATCACCTTTAAGAGAATTTTGCTGAGGGGGGCGAGCGTTTTCGCGATCCGTCACGGCCTTGGCACCTGAAGGAGATGGAGGCAA
>CAYTZO010000041.1:0-4746 GCA_964442525.1 uncultured Gammaproteobacteria bacterium | reverse complement strand
GGCGAGCGTTTTCGCGATCCGTCACGGCCTTGGCACCTGAAGGAGATGGAGGCAAGGAGAAACGGACATGAAAAAAATCCTTCTTGGTAAAATCAATTTTGTTGGTATAAAAGAATTCACCCAGACCATTGAGAAAAAGATCATGCCACCAGGCAATTTGTTCTGCGTTGAGTGAGCCGGCTTTAACTACAAGACTGGGCGAACATGCGGCTTTCCAGTAACTTATACATTCCATAAGCCCTAAATTAAAAGCAAAACTATCTACTATAGGTTTATTTATTTCTCCCTCAATTGGAATAGTCAACGAAGGACTAAAAACGATATCAGGTTCGAGGCGGAGAAGGAATGTGATGGTGAGCTTACCCTCTGAGACTTCGGTCTCAAATGATTCATAGATCAGGCGCGGGTGTTTTCGGCGAAGTTCTCCCAAGCTCATAGACATATTGTATCAAAAGGCCGATAGTGAAGCCATTTTTTGGCCTTTGATGGTATAATCATGTCATGTTGAAAACGACGAAAGTAGCCATAGAAGCCGCAACGAAAGCCGGAAAGCTTTTGAGTCGTTTAGTCAAACATCCTCACACAGAAAAAACCAAAGGCCATGTTGCCGACATTGTCACCGAATCGGACATCGCCTCAAATACCCTTATTACTAAGATTATTAGAAAAAACTTTCCCTCCCATGCGATTCTCTCGGAAGAAACCAGCGAAGTAACCGATCCGAAAAAGCATAGAGACCTCTGGATTGTCGACCCGATTGACGGCACGATCAGCTTTGCCGCTGGTCTCCCCGTCTATTCCGTTTCCATCTCCTATTGCATCAACCAAAAACTTGTCTCTTCCGCGTTATATATAGCCTCTCATGGCGAAGTACTCTGGACAGAAACGGGTAAAGGAGCGTTTGTCAAAGGACGAAAACTTCATGTACATGATGTTCCCTGGGAAAATTCTGTGATCGCACTTGATCAGGGTGTACGCGTGCGAAAAATCATTATGGGTAAACTTGCCCCAGCACTCTCGCTAGACGTTCGCTTTTTACAAATGACCGCTGGAGAAGCAAGCAATTTAGGACTAGTCGCACGAGGCAACATTCAGGGCCTTATTTGTGGTCGTCCAAACGTGTGGGACTATGCAGCTGGCATTCATCTGATTCAAGAGGCTGGCGGCATTGTCACTGATTTTGCGGGCAACCTATATAAACTTTTTTCTAAATCAGGCCACGTTGCAGCAACTCCTTCCATCCTCCCGCACATCCTCAAACACACCAAAAAAGTTGCGAACTATTTTATCGAGGAATAGGAGCTATTTGAATGCGTTGCGATAATCCTGAAGCGTTTTAATAAATCCGCGTATACTCAAACCCGAAAACTCAGATTTTTTGTTGATTCCATTGAGGAATACATAGCACTTCATACCTGCGGCAAGGGCGGATTGGGCACCGACAAGAGAATCCTCGACAACCGCACATTCGCTGGGTTTGAGCCTGAGCCTTTTTGCAGTCAGAAGATAGATTTCAGGGTCAGGTTTTTGCCTCGTAACATCATCCCGTGAAACAATCAGGCTGAATTTGTTGAATATACCAAAATGTTTCGTCTCTTTTACAATCGTATCCATGCGACTCATGGAAGCCAACGCTACGCGCAACGGTCCTTGGTAACCGGCAATAAAATTAATCGTAGATTTGAGGGGTTTTATATAGCTAAGGAGATGCCCTTGAAATTCTCTGGCATAGGCATCGTGGATTTCCTCTGCCAAAGAAGGGGAGAGCTTCGGTTTTTGTAGGTGTGTCAAGAAATACGTTGAAGTATGGCCGATGAGCTGAGGATAGGTGTTTTTGGACAGAGTCAACCCTTTATGCCGAAATACCCGCTGCAATACCTTAAATTGTCCCGGATCGGAAAGAACGATCACACCATCGAGATCAAAAATAATAGCTTTAGTCATCACAACAAAGGTAGTCTACCCTTCATTGTGGACAAAGTCAAAAAAGCCCATTACAATGAGCCGGGTATGAAATTTGCATGGGTGGGGGATAGCCATATCGGCCCGTACCGCACGGATTACAGCATTCACCGCAAGGGAACCATCTATACCGAAAAACTCCTCGCTGATTTTGTTCACACAATGAATACTTCATTTCACCCAGATTTTGTGGTCCAGGGAGGCGACCTTATCGAGGATGAAAGCAAAAACGTTGATATCAAAAATTACAAAATGGGCCTGGCAATCCTCTCAAAGCTCAAATGTCCGGTCTACCACCTCGCGGGCAACCATGAACTTCGGAAATTAACAGAGAAAGACCTCGGCAAACTCCTTGGGTACCAAAAACTCTATTTCTCAATTGATAAGGGTGACTGGCGGCTTCTCTTTCTTTTTACCAAACCTGGTCATCCTGAGGAGAATATCATTCTTGAGAGGGCGCAGCTTACTTGGCTTAAAAAGCAGGTGACTACAGGCAAACGGATTGTCCTTTTTTCTCATCATTCCCTCGTTCCGGTCAATACAAAAGGTAACTTCTGGTTTGAGAAAACTCCCCGGGCGACCTATATCCAAAACTGGCGCGCTTTGCTCAGCATCATTAAGGGCAAAAACGTGGTTTTAGCCCTTAACGGCCACCTCCACTGGACAAAGAAACAAATGGTCAACGGTGTTCCGTTTATCACCATTCAGTCGCTCGTTGAAAATCAGTCACGAGGATTCGAGGGCCCGCCAGCAAATAGCTATGCCTTAATGAGGCTCAGCAAGAACCACGCTCTTATAGATATCAAAGGGATTGGAGAAAAAAAATTTAGTGTCCGTTTCTAAATCAAAAGGCCATTACGGTGCGATTTTTTGCTACGTTGCTCGCTTTCATAGCAAACGAGAATAGCTTCTCGAATTCTTTTACTCACTTCCTCAAGCGTTCTTGCTTGGGTGTAGCATCCGGGAAGTTCCGGCACAGAAGCAACATACAGGCCATCTTCATCCTGTTCGATGAGTATTTTAAACTGAAGGGCATGAGTAGGTTTTGCCATACGGAGAATATTATAGCAGAAAAATGCTCTACGCCGCCTCCTCTTGCCTGCCCGCTAGCGCCGGAGCCGATGCTTCAAGTTTTTCTTTCCTCAACGACCCGTTTCATAGCAAGGTAATAAAACGCGTCAGCCAGCGAATCCACGACACCGTCATTCACCAGATTCTTCATCTCCTGAAAGCTCAACCGGATGTCCAAGCTGATCACTTCCTCTGCCCGTGCTTTCGGGATATCGATGCCCGCGATATTGGCTGCCCACTCAATAAGTGATCCGGTGACCCCCCCGGAATTGGCAAAGGAACCGGTCAAGTGGTCTATATTTTTCTTTGATAAAACTTCTTCGGCAGTTGGCGTCACCGGGCCGTTCGCTCCATCCACAATGAGAATGCCTGCGGGTAGCTCATGGACATTGGTTTTATTAATAATCCGCTCTGCAGAAGAAAGAAAGAGGACATTCATCCTCGACTGCTTCCAGAGCTTTCCTTTGCTCTGAAGGGTCGCGATATCCTTTTTCGACTTCGCCCAGTCAGCAAGTGACTGGCGTCTCACTTTTACATCGCTGATTTCCGTGAGATCATGCGCCGTAAAGCCTCTCTCGCAGAAAAGCACGGTCCGACTGTCGGTAAGACCCACAACGGTTACCCCTTGACTGACCAAGCTCTTGGCGCCTCCGAGGGCGACATTGCCGGATCCGTCAAACACGACTCGCAAGTCCGCGAGCTTCATCTTTTTGTCTTTAACCCATGCTTTGAGCGCTTCAACCGTGCCAAAGCCGGCGGCCGTAGCGCGTGCTTTGTTCCCGCGGTACTTTTTGTCGGCAGTTTTGCCTGTAGTCACACCCAGTATCAAACGTCGCGGCATTGATAGTTTCAGGTCTTTGACAGCGTTCGTGTAGCCATCAACAAATCCGTCTAATACCGAACTACCATTGACCGTTCCCGTGGTGGCAATATCTCCGGCCGGAACATCCCGGTCCCACCCGACAACACCTTTAAGTCCAAGGCAATACCCAAATCCTTCGAGGGCCTTTTTGACAAATTCATTGTGGTCGGGGAGATGGCTTGATCTGGGTCCAATGATGACGCCTTTACTTCCGCCGCGCACTCGGAGATCCTTCATTGCTTTATACTGTTTAGCTAAGCCGCTTTTCCGTAGCAGCCGATCAAAATACACGCCGGAGTTTTTGGCAAGCATTTCAAGCCCCAAGGCAAATACGTCGTCGAGCGCCAACTTTCTGGCAGCCTCCTCGTCGCGGATAAGCCGGATGTCATCGCCCGCCCCCTCGACACCCAGGTAACGGATGCCGCCTTTGGCGATGTGGCCGGACACATAGGGTTTACCGTCATCAAACCACGCGCGCCAACCCAAACACATGTAGGTTGTTCCTTTAAAAAAGACCGGAAATTGCACTTCGGCGGTATAGGAAGGGTGAAGGATGCTGTACACGACTTTTCTATCGATCGTGAGGTTCTTGTGGTCCTTGGCAATTTGAAGGAGCGCTCGGAGGACTCTATATTGGGCACCTGCGAGAAACGTGTTTTCTCCCTCTTCCTTAAGTTCTAATAAGCGGGCAGAGAGATCCTGAGAATTAGTCATGGCGCACCTCCATAGCCACGCATTGTATCATAAAGGTGCAAGCCATTCACAGCCAAAATCAGAAATTACGGTGCTACCTCCTGCCAGGTGATCTTCTTCTCCTTCATCCTGTCCGGCATGGACAGGAGAAGCGTGGG
>CAYTZO010000040.1:5553-6713 GCA_964442525.1 uncultured Gammaproteobacteria bacterium | reverse complement strand
CCGATGGCAAACTCATCCGCAAAGGTGCCGTCGAGATGGGAATTTCGCTCGTGACCGATACCGAGGTCGCGTCGACGTTACTCACGCATTTGGTACAATAAAACTGTGACGCCATTTTACGACGCTGGAAAGTCTTACGAGGAGAACTATCAAAAGGGGCCGTTTGGGGATTTCGCCGGTGTTCCAGCCGAGCCACTGCCGGTCAGGAAACAGACCAGTTTTTTAGGCTTTGATCTCGACATCCCCTTTGGCATTCCGGCTGGCCCCTTACTCAACAGTAAATTTGTGACAGCTGCTTGGCGCTGGGGATTTTCACTTAATACCTATAAAACCGTCCGCGGCAACGACTATCCGTGCCATCCGTTTCCCAATGTGATTAAAGTTGATGCAGATGGTGACGTAAAGCCCAACGACGTTCTTGTCGGAGATCTTAACGTTGGTTCGGTTGACGTAACCCGCGATGGCATTACCAATTCCTTCGGAGTTCCGTCGCGGCCGCCTGAGGTTTGGCAGGAGGATGTGAAAAAGGGACTCAAAGAAATGAAAAAAGGCAATCTTATGATTCTTTCTTTCATGGGAACGAAGAAGGAAGGTATGACATTTGATGAGTATGTTTCTGATTTTTCCAGAGCCGCAAAACTCGCCAAAGACACCGGTGCGCCGGTTCTCGAGGTTAACTTTTCTTGTCCAAATGTCGGAAAAGAAGGACTTATCTGTAATGACGCAGTTACCTCAAAGGCAATACTTGAGGCGATTAAGCCCATCCGGGACAATGTGCCGCTTCTGGTTAAAATCGGTTATTTTCCCGCTGATCAACAGCAGACGCTTGAAGACCTGCTTCTTGCCGTTTACGAAAATGCCAACGGTGTGGTCGCAATTAACACGATTCAGGCAAAAGTGACGGACCAGAAAGGCAACCAGATCCTTCCGGGCAGTCCTGTGCGGCTTATGAGCGGCATATGCGGCGCGGCGATCCGCTGGGCGGGCCTGGAAATGGCCGAGCGGATTATGGAAGTGAAAGAGCGTAAGGGATGGAAAGACTTTGTCGTCGTTGGGGTAGGGGGAGTCACAACTCCGGTCGATTACCATCGGTATAAGAAATTGGGAGTAGACGCAGTGCAGTCAGCCACGGGGGCCATGTGGAATCCGAGGCTCGCGAT
>CAYTZO010000040.1:0-5453 GCA_964442525.1 uncultured Gammaproteobacteria bacterium | reverse complement strand
GAGTAGACGCAGTGCAGTCAGCCACGGGGGCCATGTGGAATCCGAGGCTCGCGATGGAAATTCGAAAGGACGCCTCTTCTTAGGGAACAGCTACGAACGAAACCCCTTTCGATAAGGTAATCTCTTTTACTGATTCTCCATTTCGTAATACTTTTCCTTGTTCGTCAGGCACAAGCCGTAACTTTTCGCCAGCCTGAAACGTTTCTTGAAGAATGCTCATAGCTTCCAGGTCATGCAAACCAACCATTTCGTTAATTCCTGAAACTACTGAGGTAATTTCGACATTTCCTTTTATAAAAAGAGGACCTCGAGAATATTCTGCTATTGGCATATTTAAAGCTAATTTATACCATAAAACTGGCCTATAGTCAAATAACTGTGTAAATAACCCGTAGGGGGTGGTATAAATCGGGTATGGGCTTTTACCAAAAACTAGATTCTATCGTTCAAAAAAATAATTCGCTTGTTTGTGTAGGACTTGATAGCGACATTGCCAAGATTCCCCAGTCACTCCGCAGCGAAAAAACTCCCCAGTTTAGCTTCAACAAGGCAATTATCGAGGCGACGCATGATTTGGTGTGCGCATATAAACCCAACAGTGCTTTTTATGAAGTTCGTGGAGAACAGGGGATACGCGAGCTCAAAATGACGTTTGACTACATACGCGAGAAATATCCTGATATTGTGCTCATTTTGGATGCCAAGCGGGCGGATATCGGCTCGACCAACGAGGGCTATGCAAATTTCGCATTTGACTGGCTTTGCGCAGATGCGATTACCCTGCACCCGTATTTAGGCAGGGAAGCGATTAAGCCGTTCCTTGATCGAAAAGAGAAGGGGAGTATTATCCTTTGTAGGACCTCTAACCCGGGAGCCGGGGAACTGCAGGATCTTGAGACAGGCGGAAAGCCACTGTATCAGATCATTGCGCAGAAGGTGGCAAACCAATGGAATTATAATGGAAATTGTTCTCTTGTGGTTGGTGCCACCTACCCTACAGAACTAGCTATTGTGCGACGTATTGTCGGTGATGACATGCCGCTCCTTGTTCCCGGAATCGGCGCGCAAGGCGGAGATATCCAAAAAACCTTGAAGGTCGGATTAAACAGCCGGAAAGCCGGACTTATTATTAGCTCCTCGCGTGGTATAATTTTCGCAGATGATAGCCGTAAAGAAGCGGCGAAACTTCGGGATGCGATAAATAAATTCAGAGTATGAGCGATGTTATTTCCATTCTCAAAAAGGTCGGCGCGGTATTGACCAACGATCATTTTGTGTACACCTCAGGTAAGCACGGGAGCGTCTATATCAATAAAGACGCGGTGTATCCTCATACAAAGGAAACTTCCCAAATCGGCAAAATGTTTGCGGAAAAGTTTAAAAATAAAGATATCGACGCCGTCGTCGCGCCTGCAGTCGGCGGAACGATTCTTTCACAATGGACGGCGTACCACTTATCAGAACTTAAGAAAAAAGAGGTTTTGAGTGCGTACACAGAAAAAGACAAAGGTACGCTTGCCGGAGCCAGTGAAAGTGAGCAGATCTTTCGGCGGGGATACGACAAGATTGTTGTTGGTAAAAAAGTGCTCGTTCTAGAGGATCTTACGACGACCGGAATCTCGGTCAAAAAAGTTGTGGATAGCGTGCGGGCAATCGGGGGCACGGTCGTGGCAGTTTGCGTCATGGTCAACCGTGACCCCGAACACGTTAATGCCGAAACGATCGGCGCGCCATTTTCTAGTCTCGGCGTACTAAAAGCCGAGGCATTCGAGGCGAATGTTTGTCCGCTCTGCAAAAAGGGCGTGCCGATTAATACCAAAATCGGCCACGGCAAGAAATTCCTGGAAGAAAAAAGCCATTGACCCGCGCAAATTTCCAGAAGGAAATTTGATCGGGTTGACAGTCACTTTTTCACGAGGTAAGGTAATGTCATGATTACCGTTAACGACATCAAAAAACTCAAAAAGGTTTTTGTGACAAAACAAGAACTTAAAGATGAACTTCGATATCAAAAGGAAGATATCCTTGACCATATGGACAGAACCTTTGCGAAAAGATTCAAAGAATTTCGAGATGAAATGCTTAAAGCTATAGCGGAGATGCTCCATGTCGGTGTTGATCCGATGCTTGATGATCATGAGACACGAATTAAGAAATTGGAAAAACGTGTATTTGCTACGACATGAAAGCCGAGAGTATCACGGTTGTCTCCCATCCCCTTCTTTCCCACTCCTTAACTCTTCTGCGTAAAAAGGAAACATCTACAGAAGAATTTCGCCGACATGCAGCGGTCGTATCAAAAATACTTGTCCTCGAGGCGACGAAGGCACTCAAACTTGAGGACGAGCATATTGATACTCCTCTTGCACCTTTTGACGGCAAGAAGCTTGCTGATGATGTAATTGTCGTACCGGTCCTTCGTGCGGGCCTTGCAATGCTGTTTGCCCTCCAGGATTTTTTGCCGTCGGTGTCGGTCGGCTTTGTCGGCCTTGAGAGGGATGAAAAGACCGCGATTGCCAGAGAGTATTATCAGAAGCTTCCAAAGATTTTTGCCTCATACAAAGTGCTTGTGATTGACCCCATGCTTGCGACCGGGGGCTCATTTGACGATACGCTCACCATCCTCAAGTCAAAAGGCGCAAAAAATCTTACCATCGTCTGCGTCGTGGCTGCACCGGAGGGGATCAGCCGTGTTCAAAAAAAGCACCCCGGAGTGCCCATTATCACCGCTTCCGTCGATGAGAAGCTTAATGACCGTGCCTACATTGTGCCGGGACTCGGCGACTTCGGAGACCGGTATTTTGGGACGGAATCTGCTTGACGGGGAAGCGGCCATTTTGGTAGACTAACTCATGCCTACTCATTATATCTTCGTTTCCGGCGGCGTGCTTTCAGGACTCGGCAAAGGCGTCACAGCAGCCTCAGTAGGACTTCTGCTTCAGGCGAGGGGCTATAAAGTCACCTTCGTAAAGTGCGAAAACTACCTCAATATCGACGCAGGACTCATTAACCCCATCGAGCATGGCGACCCATTCCTTTGTGAAGACGGGACGGAAGCGGACATGGACATGGGCTCTTATGAGAAATTCATGGGTAAAAACGTGCTCCGGCACAACTTCGTCACCATGGGACAGATTTACCAGGAGGTAATCAAGCGTGAGCGCGCATTTGGCTACAACGGCGAAGACGTTGAGGCTATCCCCCATGTCACTGATGAGATTATCAAGCGCATCAATGAGGCGGCCAGAAAGGACGGAGCTAATATAGTTGTTATTGAGCTGGGTGGTACGGCCGGGGAGTACCAGAACATCCTCTATTATGAAGCGAGCAGAGTTCTCAAGATCGTCAAAAAAGCGCCGGTTGTGCATATTCACGTAAGCTATCTGCCTACCCCAAGCCACTTGGGTGAACCAAAAACCAAACCGACCCAGCTTTCCGTTAAGTTTCTCCAGTCCATGGGAATTCAGCCTGATTTTATCGTCTGCAGGGGAGAAAAAGCGATCGATAAGCGCCGCAGGGAGCGGCTGGCTATGTTTTGTAACGTGGATGGGGAACATGTCATCAACAACCCCGATATGAGCTCAGCCTATGAGGTACCGATGGTATTGGAGGAGCAAGAGTTTCCGCAGAAGATCCTTAAGCTTTTGGGGCTCTCTAACAGGCCGGCAAGCCTCGAGGAATGGAAAAAGTTTGCGGGACGTATTGAGGTAAGCAAGAAAAAGACCATAGAGGTGGCTATCGTCGGCAAATACTTTGCAACGGGAGATTATGAACTTCGCGATTCCTATGCAGCTCTTTTGGATGCTCTGGATCATGCCGGTTGGCAAAAAGGAGTATCAATCAAAACCCGGTGGGTCAACAGCGAACGAATAGAGAGAGGTGAACCAGTGGCAAAACTGCTCTCCGGAGCGTCCGGCGTCATTGTTCCCATTGGCTGGGGGCCGAGGGGAGTTGAAGGAATGATCACAGCGATCCAATTTGCGCGCGAACGCAAAATTCCCTACCTCGGGCTTTGCTATGGCATGCAGCTGGCGGTCGTAGAGTTTGCAAGAAATAGTTTAGGTTTTACCGGTGCCAACACGACAGAAACCGATCCCGATACAAAATATCCGGTCATACACCTTATCCCTTCGCAGAAGGAAAAGATGGAGCGCAGAGCCTACGGGGGAACGATGAGATTAGGACGGTGGGAATGCAAGGTCGAACAAGGAAGCCTTGCGGATCGTTGCTATACTACTTTCCGTGGTTACTCTGACCTCGAGCGCAGGCGCGTGTGGGAGAGACACCGGCACAGGTATGAGTTTAATGACACCTACACGAAGAAGTTTGAGGAGAAAGGCATGCATTTTTCCGGCCGGTCCGTTGTAGAAAATCTGGCAGAAATCATGGAGCTTCCCGCCTCTCAACACCCGTTTTTTCTCGGCACGCAGTTCCATCCTGAATACCGCTCTCTTCCTCTCAAGCCCCACCCGGTTTTCCTCTCCTATGTCGAGGCTTGTATAAAGCAGGCAGGGTTGGTAAAATAATTGTTCTCTAGGAGCATATGGCAAATCAGGCAGTTTGGATTTTCGGAGAAGGCGAGGGAGCAAAAAGGGTGCCATTTCGGGTTGGCGATACGGTGCGCGTGCACTATAAACTTATCGAACACGAAAAGGTAGCGGGCAAAACCAAGCGTGAGGTTCATGAAGAGACCCGGGAGCGCACGCAGGTATTTGAAGGCATCGTGATTGCCATCAAGGGAAGCGGCGCGAACACGGCGTTTGTGGTGCGAAAGGCAGGGGCAGGAGGCATCGGCGTTGAGCGCATTTTCCCGATCATATCGCCATGGATTAAGCTTGTCGAGGTAAAAGAGCGCGGAAGAGTCCGAAGGAGCAAGCTCTATTACCTTCGTACCAAAAGCAGCCGGGAGGTAGCAACGGTTCATGAAGCCCCAAGCGCCGCGACAAAAACTGGGTAAGCTGGGAGAAGATCTTGCCGCCCGTTACCTAGAGAAGCATGGTTACCGCATCCTCGAACGAAACTTCAAAAAACGGTACGGCGAACTCGATATCATCGCTCTCGAACGGAACAAGGAAGCAGCAGAGCTTGTTTTTGTTGAAGTGAAGACCCGTATAGGAAGGAATTTCGGCTTACCGGAGGAGGCAGTTACCCCATGGAAGCTTCGCGAAGTTGTCAAAACCAGCCAATTTTACAAAATGCTCCACCCCGAATTGCCAGATAACTTAAGGGTTGATGTCATCGGCATCGAGCTTGACTTTGACTACACTCTCAAATACTTTAATCACATTAAGAGCGTTACTCTCTAATCTTAAGTTCGCCTCAGGAGTGGTTTAAACAAGGACGAAATCGGGGACGGTCCTTTGATTGGGCGCTAGGACACTCCAGAAATGAAGCAGTTTGTGAGTCGGCAGGGATTCGAACCCTGAACCAATAGCTTAAAAGGCTACTGCTCT
>CAYTZO010000039.1:0-7751 GCA_964442525.1 uncultured Gammaproteobacteria bacterium | reverse complement strand
CGATAAAATCTGTTCGACTGCTTGAACGGAATCTTTTGTTTTAATTCTGAATTCTGAATTTTAAATTTTGGATTATGATACGCTCCGTAGTCCATGAGCGCCTGGTGCCACTCCCACGCCTGATCGGTGGGCAGAAGTTGGTCCGCAACACTTTGAATAATCTTCTCGGGTTGTGGCTTGCTGTCAAAGAAAACGTGCGTAATGATATGTCGGATGTTTGTATCTACCATAGCTACCGGAGCCCTAAAAGCGAATACCATTATTGCGGCAGCAGTATATTTGCCCACTCCGGGGAGTTTAACTAGCTCTCTCTCGTCCTTTGGGAATTCTCCTCCATATTTTCTAGCGATCATTTTTGCAGCCTTATGAAGGTATAAGGCTCGTTTGTTGTACCCCATCCCCCTCCAGGCCTTTAATACTTTGGCGGGGCTTGCCTGAGCAAGAGCGTAGATATCGGGAAAAAAGTAAAGAAATTCATCATATTTTTGAAGAACCCTCGAAACCTGAGTCTGTTGGAGCATTACTTCGGAAACGAAAATTTTATAAGGGTCGTGTGTATGGCGCCACGGGAGATCGCGCTTATGATCCTGCCACCACACGAGTATCTTCGACTGAAAACGCCGTATTTCCCCAGAAGCAAGCTTCATCGAGTAATTTATGGAGTCGGGGTGGGCGTGGACTTGAGCGTCGGAGTAGAGCCTACCGGCGTAATTTTTGCATTTACTTTAATTCCCAGCCGCACCAGGAGTTGTCGGATTTGTTGCGAGTCTTTGTTTGCAGTCCGAAGACTTGCTCTGGCCGCCTGAAGCATGGTCCGGGCGCTCATAAGTGTTGTCTTATTGCCGGGATATCCATCAGGGGTAAGGGGCAGAACCGTGTTTATAGCGTTCTGCGCCTGCGACTTGGCGTCGGCGACTTTGGCGGTATAATCGGTGAGCAATTTCTGCATCTCGCCGGTATCATTCCCAACCGCTTTTGCTGCATCGATGCGAATCTGAAGCTTTGCAGCAACCTGCGTCATCTCGTTGGCGATGTCCAAAAGCCTGTCTGCATTGGCGATAATGTAGATCTTCGGAATAAACAGCGCGTAAATTCTATAGTCTTTAACGATCGACTGCACATCGGCTCGAAGTGTAGCTATGTCCGTATCTGCGGCAATTTTAGTTTTAAGTGTCTGCAGGCTTGTAATTTGGTTTTGCACCTGTGTCGTGAGGTCTGTCTTCTGGCTATCCGTAAGGCGTTTGATGCGGTTAACTAGATCAATAAGACGGTTAAGCCCTGCAATTCTCCGGTCAATCTCACGATTTGCTTTTTCCTTAAGCCGATCCAGGTTTTCCGTCTTCACCCCTGCCGAACGTGCCTTAAACGTGGGCGATATTGACGCCCCCGTAGGCGTTTGAGCATATGCGGGCGTGCTTAATCCCAACAGAACAAAAAGGAGTGCAACCAGTTGTGTCTTCATAATTGTTTAAACGTTACTAGCCGCAATATATAACAGATTACTCTGACAAGTCTCCCTGTCTATCATTTAATCCGCTATCAATGTTTGCCGAATCGCTCTCAAGCGCATTTAATTTTGTATTAACACTCGTTTCATCTTGAGTAAGCGCGGCATCAGAAGTGTCGTTTGGAGAAGTCGAAGCTGCTGAGGAGCGTGTCTCTGAAGAGCTTGTTGCGGGTGTCCCCTGTTCCCTCGGCGGTGCCGTTGGTCGTCTGGTGTTTACAATTACGAGTGCTCCCGCGATGGCAATAACTGCAATGACTATAACCGCAACCACTGTACCAATTCCCTTTTGTTTATCCATGTTTACCCGTATCTATGTAATGTATAATACTTTTTTTCTTATAAATCAAGTGGCGAAAATATAGTAAAGTCCACGGGCTGACGCCCCTGGCCTTTGCTCCGCTTTGTGCGCTCCGCGTCTATTATATGTTTCATCCTACTCCTTATAGTCGCGGATTTCGCTTTCTTGGAGTAAAATACGCTCATGAAATCTGGTATTGTCACAATTGTCGGCAGACCCAACGCGGGAAAATCTACGCTCCTTAATGCCATTCTCCGACACAAAGTCGCCATCACCAGCCCCAAACCGCAAACGACCCGTTTTAACATTCAGGCGGTCTACCAGGATAAACGCGGGCAGATTTTATTTGTCGATACTCCGGGAATATTTGGGAAGGTTGAAGATCCCCTCGCCCGCCGCATTAATCTCAAAGCTCAAGAAGCGCTCCAAGAGGGCGTCAATGTAGTGCTCTACATAGTCGATCATACCAGGACGCGGGAGCTTGAGGAAAATAAGGCGCTGGGTATCGTACGGCAGATAAAGGTTCCTAAGATTTTAGTCATCAACAAAATTGATGTACGCCGTCCCACGCATATCGTGCAGTACAAATTCATGGAAGAGGAATTTAACCGCGTCGTAGAAGTCTCGGCCCTCAATCATAAAAATATACCGGTACTCATTGATGCAATCTTCTCGTTCTTGCCGGAAGGAAAACAGTTAGTCGACCGCGGACAGTTAACGCAGCCTGCACTTAACCTAAACAGTAAAACATTCATAAGCGAAATTATCCGAGAGAAAGCGTTTTTATTTTTGCGGCGCGAAGTTCCCTATTCACTCACAGCAGTTGTTGATGATGTTGTGGAACGGGACAATGGAGTCCTGTATATTAAAGCGAGGATTTTAACGTCAGCCGATCGTTACAAGTCTATGATTATCGGCAAAAACGGCACCATGATTAAGGAAATAAGTATGGCGAGCCGCAAAGAACTCGAAACCGCGGCAAACAGAAGGGTTTACTTAGAGCTCACCGTCGAGACCGACCCCCACTGGATGGAATACGTTTGAGCGTTTCTTCACGGCCCAAGATTTCCAAAGATTCCAAAAGCGGCGGACCAACGGTTTTACCGGTGACAGCCACACGGAGTTCCATAAAAATTTCTTTCGCTTTTACACCTTCAATCGAACGAACTGCCTGCTCCAGCGACCCGCGGTTCCATTCTACTGTTGAAATATGTTCTTTAAGCAACTTAAGTAACTTAGGATTAAGACTCCTCTCAAAAACTTTCGGACGCTCAAAGAAAAATCCGGCAAGCGTGTCAAATTCCGGCAGGAGTCTCATCCGGTCTTTGACGAGCGGCCAAATTTGCTTCACTTTTTCCTCCGGATACTTGTCTCCGAAAAACGTTGCAATGTCCTGCTCTTTCAAATACTTCCCATTCATCCATTTGAGTTTTTCGACGTCAAAAACCGGCGCAGTCGTCTGGATGTCCTCGAGCTTAAACTCTTTGATCATCTCCTCAACAGAAAAAATATCACGGCCGTCGGGGTACGACCATGCCATAGTCGCAAGATAATTTTTTATCGCATCCGGAACAAACCCTTTTGCCCGATAATCGGAAACCCAAACCGGATTTTTTCGTTTGCTGAGCTTACTTTTGTCCGGATTGCGCAGTACCGACACGTGGGCAAACCGGGGAATATCCCATCCAAAAAATTTGTATAAAAGGATGTGTTTCGGAGTCGACGAGATCCATTCTTCACCACGGATGATATGCGAGATTTCCATAAGGTGATCGTCGACAACGACACCGAGATGATAGGTCGGAAATCCGTCAGACTTAAGGAGCACCTGATCGTCAATGAGTTTGTTCTCAAAGGAAATATCGCCGCGGATAATATCGCGAAACCGGGTAATGCCTTCTTTTGGGACTTTTAATCTAATGGTAGCGCCGCTTTTTAAGTGCAATTCCCGACAATGACCATCATACATGGGGGGCTCGTGCTTTGCTTCCTGAATCCTGCGCATCTGGGTCAGGCGCTGGGGAGTACATGAACACCAATATGCGTGGCCTTTTTCTATAAGCTCCATAGCATATTTTTTGTATGCAGAAAGCCTGTCGGATTGCCTATATGGTTTATAAGGACCGCCTTTGTCAGGCCCTTCATCATGCGAGATACCAAGCCAATTAAGGGACTCCAGAATCCGCTTTTCTGATCCCTCAACAAGGCGAGCCCGATCGGTGTCTTCTATCCGAATAATGAATTTCCCGTTGTGTTTTTTTGCAAATACGTAGTTAATGAGTGCCGTATAGGCGTTGCCGATATGAAGATCTCTCCCTGTTGGAGAGGGAGCGATGCGTGTGCGTACCGTCGTCATGACACATTGATTCTACCATCCCCCACGCCTATACTCAAAGCATATGGCTACCCTTACCGAGACTGCCTACTATACTCGGCGGGCAATCAACTGGGCAGTTCTCGTAATCCTTGCCTATATTGTTCTCCGATTTCTCTGGAGTATTTTCTTTAGCCTGTGGCTTATTATTTTTCCGCCGAAGGCGCCTCCGCCGAACCAGGCATTTGGGAAATTGCCCACTCTGAAATTTCCGTCGCCGGTCGCTTCACCTTCCGGATCCCTGGTGTTCCGCCTTGAAACCATTGAGGGCTCGGTGCCAAAAGCTTCCCCCTCGGCAACGGTCTATTTTATGCCAAAAAGTCCGCCAAATTTCCTCGGCATCCCCAATACACAAACATTTGCTACGCGTTTGGGTTTTGATCCCACGCCCATCGCCGAATCGAAAAATGTCTATAGATTCATCGATCCTCAACTGCCGCTCCGACAGCTTCGCTATGACATTGTTTCGAACAATTTCGTCCTCCTCTATTCCTATGCTCAGGATGCAGCGCTTTTTACCAGCCAAACTATCCCCTCTCCCGAACAGGCAACTGCAGAAGGAAAAAATCTTCTCCAGACATACGATCTTTATAAAGACGATCTGGCGGGTGGCCCGACCAATACGTCATTTCTCAAACTCGTCGGCAACCAACTGGTCCCCACAACCAGCGCTTCCCAGGCAAACAGCGTGCGGGTGGATTTTTTTAGAAAACCCATCGGAGACATGAAGCTTCTCGGCGCCCGACCGGGTCAATCGTCTATTTTTGTGTTATTTTCCGGTGCAAAAGATGAAAAGAAAAAAGTTCTCCAGATCACGTATGCGTATTGGCCCATTGACTTTACCACGACGGCAACGTATGCGCTGAAATCAAGCTACGAGGCATGGCAAGAACTCCAAAGCGGCGGCGGATACATCGCTCAGTACCCTGCCGTGGGCAATACCATCACGGTACGGTCTGTATATTTAGCCTATTACGACGGTCCTGATGCTCAAACGTACCTCCAGCCGATTTTTGTCTTCGAAGGAGATGGAGGGTTTTTGGGTTACGTTCCTGCAGTAAGCTCCCGGTGGGTCGAATAAGTGAGCCTATTGTGGACGGAACTGCTGCCACCGATAATTGGTAAATACCCAATCAATAAGTTTTTTTGTGTCTCCAAACCGATCCTGACTCTTGAGAATAACAATAATAATTTTGTGACCGCTGCGCTCAACCAGGGTCACGAGATTTTCCCCTGCCTCTTCCGTCCAGCCGGTCTTAATGCCACCCACACCGGGAATTTTGCCCAGAAGCTGATTGACGTTATTTAAGGGATGAAAATAGGTATGGGTAACATCTGAGATGGTAATCTGCGGTATGGCCACCATCATGGCTATCGTAGGACTCGTTAGGGCAAAGGATGCAAGTCGGGTGAGATCAAGTGCCGTCATTTTGTGATTAGGATCATCAAAACCAACGGGGTTGGTAAAGGTGCTGCCCGTAAGACGAAGCGCTTTTGCCTTTTTATTCATTGCTTCAACAAATCCTTCTACTCCGCCCGGATAATTTTGTGCAAGGGTATATGCAGCGTCATTGGCCGAAGCAACGAGCGTCCCAAAAAGAAGATTTTCGGCAGTCATCCGTTCGCCGGGAATTAGGTTCATATTCTGTCCGTCATTGACGAGCTGTTTGACCGTCAACACATCGTCGAGTTTGTAATAGTCTAGAGCAACGAGGGCAGTCAAAATTTTTGTGGTGGAAGCCGGCTCCAGAGGCGTCGTTTCGTTTCGTTTATAGAGGTATACACCGGAACTGATGTCATAAACGGCTACCCCTAAGGCACTCACGTCACTGCCCGGGTACACATTGGTCTGATTCACCGGATAGGGAGCAGGCTCAGGAACGGAAAAAGGGAGGCGCCGCAGCTCCGGGACGGTTACGTTTTGGTACGTGGTATAAATGTTTTGCCCCGGAGCAAGCAAAATGAAAAGAGCCAGAAGTACAAGATATAAAATCTTTTGCCACTGACTCACCCAGATAGGCTGAACAGATTTTCGTTTTGCCATTATTTCAAGAGCGCAAATCCACGATCGTACGATCGTGGAAGAAGCGCCTCCAATATCCTCCGCCGAAGGCGGAGCACAAAGCGAAATTAAAATTTCTTTTTACGGTTGATGACGGAAATCCCGACCTCGGCAAGTTGTTCCGGGGTGACTGCGCTGGGCGCATCCATGATGCTTGTCGTCCCTGAGGCGGACGTTGGGAATGCCATGACCTCCCGCACACTTGGCTCACCAAGTGCAGCCATGAGAAAACGGTCAATGCCCGGCGCAATGCCGCCGTGCGGAGGCACCCCGTAGGTAAACGCCGTCAACATATGTTCAAACTGTTTCTTTTGCACTGTGGTGAATCCAATGAGATCAAATACTTTATCTTGAATCTCCCGCTCGTGAATACGTATGCTTCCGCCTCCCACTTCAAAGCCATTGAGCACTAAATCATGCTGTAAACCCCGGACTTTAAGCGGATCGCTTCCCAGAAGCGCAATGTCATCCGGGTGAGGAGCCGTAAACATGTGATGACTCGGCGCAAATTTGGCTTTGCCGCTGCCGTAATAAAAATCTTCCTTTGACTGCTCGGTAAAGAGAGGAAAATCAATCGTCCAGCTAAACGCAAGCTCGTTAACGTCGCTTTTATTTTTGCGTAAATCAGGCTTATCCGTTCCGTACTTTTGTTTGACCTCTTTATGGGAAAGTCTGGGCCAGGGAGTTTTGGTAATGTGTTTTTCCGGAAGTAATTCTGTGACCAGCCTGGTAAATAGCTCCTCGATCAAGGCAAGAATGTCCTGTTGTGTCACAAAAGACATTTCAAGATCCAACTGCGTAAACTCGCCGTAGGCACGGTCCTTCCTGGGGTCTTCATCGCGGAAACAGCGTGCAATCTGAAAGTATCGCTCGAGTCCTGCAACCATGAGGAGCTGTTTATACTGCTGGGGTGACTGCGGCAGTGCATAAAACTTACCCGGCTGGAGTCGGGACGGAACGATGAAGTCTCTGGCCCCCTCCGGCGTCGTTTTCGTGAGAATCGGCGTTTCAACTTCAACAAAATCGCGATCGAGAAGGAAGTTTCGTATGAATGCAACGGCTTTAGACCGCAGTCTAAGATTCTTGCTCATCCTTGGCCTGCGAATATCCAAATATCGGTACTTTGATCGGATTTCTTCCTCAATGTCATACCCGTCTGTATCAATCGGGAACGGCAGCTCCCGGGCTTTACTGAGGATTTTTAAGGACTTAATCTCCACTTCAACCGTTCCGGTAGCGATTTTAGGATTGACCATGGTTTTGGGCCGTTCCTTCACAAGGCCAACCACTTCGATAACATCCTCCGGCCCTGCATCTACTGCCTTAGTGGATACAAGCTGCACCAATCCCGACCGGTCGCGCAGATCCAAAAAGACGATTTTGCCGTGATCTCGTCTGGTATTCACCCAGCCCTGAAGAAGAACCTCTTGCCCGATTTTTTTGGCTACTTCAAGAGAAAGTGTCCGCATACTGCCCATTGTACGGTGCTTTTCCCCTCTTGACAAGAAGG
>CAYTZO010000038.1:0-7972 GCA_964442525.1 uncultured Gammaproteobacteria bacterium | reverse complement strand
GTGTAGTATTGAGCTGATTCCGATGGTAATTTCTTTGTCATCGTAATGATCTTTGGGGTTTGAGTTTTCTCGCACCCGTATAACCTATACGCTGAAAAATCAGCGGAACAAAAATCCCGTTGTAATAACGGGGTTTTTGGCCAACCTGAAAAGAAGAAACCCTCTGATTTTTCAGGGGGTTTCTTCGCTATCCTCATATTGGCTTCCACTATCTTCGTCAGTAAAAAACTTTGGTTCGTGCGAACGGTTTTCCCGTAATCTTTGGGACCATACTTTTTCTTGTCTTAAAGACGGTTCCGGCGAGATGGCAAACTTCGGCTCGTAGAAATCGCGTGTATCGCGAAATGGGTCATCGCGAGTTTGAAATATAAGCCTCAACCGTTCCGCAAACGATTTTTTTGCCTGCTGGACATTGTTTATTGAAAGTGTTTTATTTTCCGTAATCATACAGCGCATATTCTCTGCCGTTGCTTGCTTGATGTCCGTAGCTGCAAGCGAAGCCAAGGCGCATAAAAAGCCCCATTGTCGGTCCGGCTTCTGCTGCCTTTTACCAGAAAAGAAACCGAGTCGGATGTAGTCGGCGGTTATGATGTGGCCATTGTCATAAAAAATCTCGACCTCCTGCCGTCCTTCTTTGATTTTGAGTGCAACCTTTTCCCATCTGACCGGCTCCGGGAATGATAGTTTGACCGGCGACTCTCGCTTTTTACCCCCTGAGACATTTTCGCCCATATTTTCTACTTGCAGTTTCGGCATAGCCGTAATTTCAATTTTCTGTGTAGCTTGCTGGCCTTGGTGACTGACGAACATACTATCAAAAGCCCTGGCGAATGCATTATCAATCGCTTCGTGAACCTTTTCGGTTCCTGTCCGTTTCTTTTTTTCCTGTTGCGGCTGTTCAAAAGAAAACTCGCCTCGCGCCTTTCGTTCCTCAAGGTTTTTCTCTATTCGGCTCCATTCAGCGACCTTGCTTTTCCTGTGTGCGGCAATCGTCTCGTTTATTGCAGTAAATTGTTGAATAAGCCATCCCGGCATCGGAAAGGTTTGCTGGCCAGATCTTACCCAAGCGGCCTCAATTTTTCCGACAAAATCCAACATTCGCGATTGGCCGCCGCACTCCCACCAAGTATCCATATCTTCAACGATAAAAAGATGCTCAGGCAAATCCTGCGGTAATTCATCTTTTACTTTTGTAAAATCTTTGCGGCTCAAAATCCCGTTGAGGTTATCCAAAAGTAAAACATATCCCGTATTCAGCTTTTCATCAACAAAACCGACAAAGCCGGTAGATATGGCTTCAAGAGATCGGAAAATGTGCCCCATCGTGAGCTTAAGCAAAAACAACGCTTGTTCGTATGAAAGTTCCGAGAGTTTTATTTCCGTGCCGCTGATGGCTCTCGTAGCGTTTGTGATGCGTCCGATAAGCTCCGATTTTTTCTCCATTTCCTTGCCAACTTCTGCCGGGTCCGGGTTCAACGCGGTAATCTCTAATAAAAAAGCATTAATGAGGTCTGATGGGCTATCCGCCTTTTTCGCTTTTGCCTCAACGTGTGCTGTGGCGAGCGAGGTGAAAGGTCTCTTATATGTTTCTTGTATGCGGCCAAGCTTGCCAAATCGTAAAAGGTCCTCAACCTCGCCGATAACTTCAAAGTATAGTTTCTCAAGTTCTTTGTGGTCTAACGCTTGGTTGTTTTCGTATGCGCTTACCAAAACTATGAGATGACTCCAGAGCACCCATAGCTGCGCGATGTGGTCCGGGGATAAGATATACCCCTTCGGTTCAACGGCATTGTTATCAGCGTCCATCCACTCAATAATTCCGAGCCCTAATTCTTCTTCTGTTGGGCCAATATAGAGCTTCCCGTCCATAAGCATTATGCGGTCGTATTTCAGCCATTCGTTGTATTTTTTCATTGTCGCGGCAGCTTTATCTTTATCTCCATCAAAGAACAACGGATGAATGACGGCCTCAATAACTTTGTATAAAATCTTGTTCGCTTTATGGTTCGCTGAGGTGCTCAATACGCGAAACGCCTCAAAAAGAGTTTTCCATTTCGTATTAGGATAAACTATCATCTTTGTCGGCACGTCACATTTTTTGAGCAATTCAACGAGCTTGGGGCCGGTTTTGTATTCGGCAATATCCCGTGCCAATAACTCCAGCGTTTCTGTGCGGATGACTGCCCTCGCATTTCTGTCGCTTATAAGTTCCTTGACCTTCTTTACATCCAAAATGCGAAGATATGTTTTTGGTAAATAAAAGTTCTTTATGCCGCCGCTTTCAACGACTTCTACATTAATTGTCATCCCGGGCTTCAATCCTTTAATACCTTTTTCCTCATTAACTTTGATGGCTCCGATTTCTTCCAAGAAATGCCAAAATGCGCCGTTGTTGAGCTGTATCTCTGGGTTTTTTGGTTCTCCTGCTTGGTAATTTTCTACGCCCACCTCATCGCCGGTCTCGTCAGCCCAAGTATTCTCGGCAATATCAACGAGCGTTTCCAAATAACGAAGGATGTGCGGTGTGAAATCAAAGGGCAGTTTTTCTTTGTTGTAATAGGTAGTCATCGTAATAGTAATTTCCATCAATCTACCGCTAATTCACCATTTTCTCAAGCGGAAAAATGGTCGCCAGCCGAATGTGCAGCGTTCGATATGCTATCTTCGAACAGCATTACTCTAACCGCAATTTCTCTCGGAAAGTTGCCTTGAAATCCGGCCGGTGTCTGTCCGTTATTCTCCTATGAAATCCCGAATTTCTTTGCAAAGAAAAACCACCCAAGCATTTCCAAAAAGACATCGTTTTCATTGCCATAGATGACGTATTCTTTCTTACCTCTTACGATCTCTGGATTTTCCAAGAATTCTGCCGCATAGATATTCTTCAAAAGTGTGGAGTTGCGAATTTCGCCTCGGTGTGCGTCGTATATTTTTCGTAGCTCATCCCAATAGTGCCGCTTCTTAGGGCCAGAGTGTTTCTCGCGATTGACGAGCGACTCTTCAAACCTCCCCTCAATGACCTTACGCAACAAGTGCCTGCCCGAATTGGTGTTGATAAGGTGCATCTTGTAGTCCACTTCTGAGCCGTATTTCGCCAGGATCGGATTCGCCAACGGGAACCGCACCTCAATGCCGCTGAACGCTCCGCCCTTCTCCTCGCGGAGCAGAAGCGCGGGATTGATCGTCTCAGTGAGGAAATATGTCACCTTCTTCGGTTGCTCGCCAATCGACGGCATTTCAACGAATTTTTCAGTCAACCATTTGCGACAATACTTTTCCGCGGCCGTCTTAAACTCATCCGTATATACCGTCATCCGCAGTGCATTCAACTGGTCTTTGTAATATCGCAGGACATCTTCCGCGGTGAAATTGCCCTTGCGATAAAAGATGCTCATCCAGTAATCCAATGGGTAATAACCATAATAGAGTTCGTCGGAACCCATTCCGTTCAATATCACTTTGACGCCCTGCCTGCTCGCATATTCGTATAGCTTCACATACATGATTTCCCGCACATCCAGTATCGGCGAGGATCGCGCACGCACCGTCTTTTCGAAGTCTTTCTCGGTAACTTCGGGGTCAAGATTTATATTTTCCAGCTCGTAGACATCACCGAGTTCTTTTTTTAATTGAGCGAGAACCTTCTGCGTTGCGACGTAGTCCTCGTCCTCTCCTTTTTGACTGAAAAAGTAGGTGTAGACTGGTATTCGCCGCTGGTGTTTAAGGAGGTGCGTCGACGAGAGTGCCATGATCGTCGTGCTGTCGATGCCACCAGACATGAGGATGCCGGTCTTGGCCGGAACATCGGTTTCAAGACTGAACACATTTTCGATAAGCGGCTTGAACTCGCGTTCCGCTTGGGCGGCATCGCTAATCTTGGTGGCGAAATCCAGACGGTCATAGCGGCCTTTTTTGAGAACCTTCCCCTGCGCATCTATAAGAACGAAACCTCCGATGCTTGGTGTCACGACATTCTCGAATACAGTTTCCGTGTTCTCGAAACCGGTGAAATGGTCAAGGAACGCCATCCGATAAACGTAATGATTATTCAAACCGAGCTTCGCGTAGTCAGCGAGCGATGCGACATCTGAAGTCGCCACCCAGCAATCCTTATCGTGATAGAGATAGGGCGACTTGATGCCGATTAGGTCGCGGGCGAACATAAATTCCTTTTTGGCAGCATCAAAGAAACAGAAACTGAACGGTCCGTTCACCCTCGCCAGAAACCCATCCTTCTCGTTCACCAACCCGCAAGCCAGAACCTCAGCTGCATTGCCGATTTTTAGCTTTACGCCGTAGGCTTTCGTAAGGTATGCAGCCAATTCAGCGTGGTTGTAAATTTCGCCATCGTAGACAACCCAACTGCTGCCGCAAGTGCCAATTCGCTGGCTTTGGATTTTATCTCCGATCATCAAACCGTTGACACCGAAGATTACATTTTCGCCAACTTCGCGAATCTCGGTGAAATCCGGCCCCCGATATTTTTGTCGTCCCAGCGCCCGCTCAAATGTTTTGCGGTCCGGTTTGCCAACTATTGAAATGTAAGCCAAGAATCCCGCCATGAATCTAATGATCGAGAGCGAGCACCTTCGCACCGATGTCTTTTCTGTAGTAGGCGCCCTCGAACGCTATCCGCCTGATTCCTTCATACGCAGATTTAACCGCATCCGCCAGCGTATTACCAATCGCGCTCACCCCCATCGCACGAGGGCCGTCTGTTACCACAACATTTCCGTTGACTTTTGTTTCGCCGTAGAAAAAAACGGTGTTGTCGTCTCCCGTGGTGCTGGCAAGACCAGAAATCGGCAAGCCGGTTTTATATTCGCCCGGATAACCCGCAGCACTCAATACCACGCAGCATGTGAAATGATCATCCCACGAGATCCTCGTTTTAACGAGAGACCCGTCGATGCATGTGGCAAAAATATCCGCAAGGTCGGTTTTTAGTAGCCTCATATAGCATTGCGCCTCTGGATCGCCGAAACGAGCGTTTATCTCCAAAACGTGCCACCCGTCTTTTGTAATCATGAGGCCCGGATACATCACACCGACAAACGGCGTGCCACGCGCCTTGAGCGACCTCAACACTGGCACGATGACCCGGTCGTGAATTTCCACAAGGAGATTGTCCGGCAGACCTGGCACTGGTGCTATTGCACCGAGGCCAGCCGTATTAGGCCCTTCGTCGCCGTCAAGAAGTCGCTTGTGATCTTGTGAAAACGGCATCATGATTGCCGATATACCGTCGCAAAACGCGTGAGCCGAAACCTCCATCCCGGCGAGATATTCCTCGACGATCGCCTTCCCGCCGTCCTCGCCGAATTTTTTTTCATTGAAAATGGCGTCCAGATGCGCTCTTGCACTCTCGAAGTCTTTCGCGATCAGGACGCCCTCCCCGAAGGCCGGGCCGTCCGTTTTAATTACCTGCGGAAATTCTTTCGCCTCGACGTAGCTGAGGGCCGAAGCGTAATCGTAGAAAACCTTGAACTCTGCCGTAGGTATTCCGAGCTGCTTCATGAGCGTTTTCGAAAACGCCTTGGAACACTCAATCTCCGCCGCAGCTCGGCTCGGCCCGAATACCTTGAAACCTGCCTTCAAGAAAATCTCGCTTACGCCATGCTGTAAGTAGTGGATACGCCCTACGACAACCATGTCGATATTCTTCTCGTGTGCGAGTGCCACGCACTCATCGGGGCGGGTGAAATCCATAGATAGATTTTCGCCGATCTTGAGCGTGCCCGCATTGCCGGGCGCAAAGAAGAGCTTCTCCGCTTTCGGCGACTGGGCAAGTTTCCATCCGATGGCATATTCGCGCCCACCCGTCCCGACGATTAATATGTTCATTCTTACTTCAACCCCACAATGAGATTGTCCCTCGTATCGTTCGGCTCCACGACGTATGCGTTCTTGAAGCCAACGCCGAGCAACTGCGTCACCAATTCTTCCTTCGTAAGTAGGTAACTAGTCCGAACGAAAGAATCCTCGAACGACTCGCTCTCGATCTTCGTAGTCCATGTCTGGACACGCTTGTCCCAATCGAGATCACCAGTCCATGCAATTTTGTAGTGCTCGCCGCCTTTATTGAGTTCGAAATTGCGGCAGAACGCTGATTGACTGCTCGAGGGTGCATAGTGCTTGCCAAGACCGATGATAGCCATCCCGCCATCTTTCGTAACAGCGAAGAAATTCTTTAATACTACCGCTGCCCGTTTCATAACTGACTCCACGCCCGTGACGTGCTCACCCCCCAGCCAGCCATCCATATAGACAAATGAGTTGTCCGCATTGATGACGACATCAAAAGTTTCCTCGATGTCTTTGGCAAGGTTTTGCCAGTGCGATTCGTGAAACGACAACATGTGACCGAGCTTCCCCTCCGCCGACCTCAACCGCTTAATCGCCTCGCCATCCTCGTCGCTTACTGCGAGATTTTTATAACCCATCCGCGCCAACTCGAAGACCGGAAAGCCGGTGCCCGCTGCCGTATCGAGAATTTTTGCCCTTTTATCTTTGATAATGAAATCCAGCGCCCGCGAATAGTTCGTGCGATACTCTTCCGTGTGAAGAGCTTCTGCAGATAAACTCCATAATAGCGATTGTCCGAGTTTCTTTTTCATAGGAATGGCAACGCTCATCGTTAATTTTATTTTGATTTAGTATATCATGAATTTTTCCGCTTGACCATTTTTAAGCCCTCTTTGGGATTGCAGCAAAACAAACGCCGTAGAAGGCGGCGTCCATATATTCTTCCATGGCTCCGAGTTATTTTGATCTTGGCATCGCGAGTAGGCTGGTAATCAGCCCTATCATTTTTTCCTTATCCTTCGGGTTGCTTTCCGCTACGAGCAATGTAAGCGCGGTGAGGGCGGGCGGGGTCAGATTTGCGATATTCAAGATGTCTGCTTGGCGCAAGAACCACACGAATGCATACGCACCACTTCGCTTATTGCCATCCACAAACGGATGATTTTTCACCATGAAATATAAGAGGTGCGCCGCTTTTTCCTCTACCGTTCCATAAAGTTCCTTACCGCCGAAGGATTGCATAACGTTGCCCACAATCCCTTCAATGCTCTCGGCGTGCCGTTCCGCACCAAAATGTTCCGATGCTTCGCCTTTTTCTGTGAGGGCAGTTTTGAAAGCTGCCAAATTCTTTTTCAGTTTTTCGGCCGTGAGCACCACGCGCTTTTTTGTAACGCCCTTCGCAAGCAACCCTCCTTTATCATAGGCATCCAATGAAAGCCAAGTGTCAGCAAAGGCATTCACAAGCTCCAACACGCTTTGGGTATCAATAATTGTGCCCGGCGGCGACAGTTGTTTGATCCGTTCAACGGCTTCCAAAAAATGCGTATAATTTTTTGCTATGCGCTCTCGGTTAATCGCGTAGCCCTCAACAATGTATTGCCGGAGCGTTTTCGTCGCCCATTGTCGGAAAAGCGTCGCTTGTTTTGAATTCACGCGATAACCGATAGAAAGGACAAGGTCGAGATTATAGTGCTCGACATTGCGGGCAATGAGTCGACCGCCCTCTTTTTGAACTGTTTCCATTTTGGAAACAGTTGACCGCTTCTCTAATTCCCCCGAATCGAAGATATTTTTAACATGTTTGGAGATTGCGGCCTTTTGAACATTGAAAATCCGTGCAACTTGCTGCTGCGTCAACCAAAATGTTTCGCGCGATGCATCGGCTCGCAACTCAAGAGCGCCTGATTTTGCCTGATAAACGACAATCTGATTGTTCGGTTTTTTCTTCGCCATTGATTGCATTATACGCCTTCGGGCGCCGGAGCGGAATGGATAATTCGCCCGCGAGCATCACGATTCGTGATCGTTCGAGCATAGCGCGGCAACGGCAGCTTGATACGAAATTCGAATGGAATTACCGGCGTTTCGTTGTATTCAATTGTGTTCTGTCCGTGCCGATGGAGAGTTTCATGGTTATTCAGTTTAGTGCAAAACGGAAAAATAAAAA
>CAYTZO010000037.1:3857-8073 GCA_964442525.1 uncultured Gammaproteobacteria bacterium | reverse complement strand
GTGTACCGATTTCGCCACTTGGGCTTTAGGTAAACCCGACAAAATTATATCACGAGTATGCTAAGATAGGCTTTGTGAAAATTCAAACAAAGCTCACCAAAAACGGATTTGCCGTAGGGGTAAATAACCGCTGGATAAGCCATTCCTATCCGAAAAACATCTGGTCCGCATTTCCGGTGGCGCTTCGCAGAGCCCTCGCGGACAACGCTGCCTATTTTTTCACCGCTCATTTTGCCTTCGAAAAAAAAGGCTCCCTTCGCTTTGACTTTCCGCCCCCAAACCTCCTTTCGCTGTTTACGCACGGACTCTGGAATAGTCTTCCCGAAGCGGTACTCGAGATTCCCGAAGCAAAATTTACGAGCGAGGCACTACTACGGGATGCATATAATAGCGGTTTCCATTTGTCATTTCATGGAATTCCGCCTTCTATACACGCACTAAGGCCGCCGGTCGTTCAACCCCAAACATTTCTTCTGCCATTTAGCTTTGGCAAAGATAGTCTTTTGACCTATGCGGTGGCCCGAGACATCGGACTCAAACCGTACCCGGTTTTTTTTGTCGAACCAACAAGTACTTACGAAAATACAAATAAAGAAAAACTTCGTCATGCATTCGAGAAGGAACAGAGGCAAGTCATCACTCCCATATCGATGCCCCTTGGACAACTTCGACAAAAAGGACAGTTTCTATGGGGCTGGGACATGCTTCTTACTCAATATACGCTCCTCATGCTTCCATACCTCTATGCATGGCGGCCGCGATACTTTTTTTGGTCGAATGAGCAAAGTACAAATGATGTAGAAACAGATAAACAGGGCTATATCATAAATACCACCTATGAACAAGGCATCTTTTGGACCACGAACCTCAACAATCTCGTTCGTTCGTTTGCTATTAACACCACCATCGCAAGTATTATCGAACCGATTCACGAGCTCGCCATCTTATATATTCTTCACCATCGCTACAAGGAAATCGGCAAGTATCAGCTCTCCTGTTTTAATGATGAAAAGGAATCACGGTTCCAGCGTTGGTGCGGACATTGTTACGAATGTGCACGCGTCTACATATTCCTGCTGGCGGTCGGCGTTAATCCCAGACGTGTTGGGTTTGTCGATGACATGCTCACCCTTGATAAGAAAAAACTTTTTTATATGTTTGACACCAAAGAATTACACCGTCCGCTCAACATTCTCTTTCAGAGCTGGGGCGAACGGCTTCTGGCGTTTTACCTGGCCTGGAAGAGGGGAGTCAAAGGAGATCTCATTGACCTGTTTGTCGCCCAACTTCTTCCTCGCGTGCTCAAAGAGCGGGATGAACTTTACCAAAAATACTTTACGACACATTCCACGGAAACGATACCGCACGAGTTAAAAAACCCCGTTCTGGACATTTATCGGGGAGAACTCGCAAAACTGCGTCGAGACGTTATACAAGAGCACCCAGCTCCGATCGAAAAATCCGCATGACCCTTGGACGAAGCTCTGACGGAATCGTCCGCGTTGAATGAAGCCCGAAGTATGTTTCCCGAAGTTTGCGCTCGTGCTTTTTGGCGTACGTTCCGTAGTGCCGCACAAACGCCTTCATTACCGGCCCCCTGAACCCGCGCCGGTAGGCAAGCCGAAAGGCTAAAATCTGCTCGTTTTTTCCGGCCTCGCTTTGATCATATCCGAAACTTGCAATTCTCCCGTCGGTAAAAATCGTATAGAGCGGCAGATATTTTTGCCGGAGAAGATCATGGGTAAACCCGACGCTTTTGGGGTTCACGCCGTGAGCCAAAAGAAAAATATACATCCTCGCGCATTTGCTGCAATGCTCACACCAGCGCCCGTCCGACCTTGGTTTCTCGGCAAGTTCGCAGGAACTTTGGTATTTGCCGATCTCGGGATACCGCTTGTGGAGTATGCGCATTATGGCAATCTCATGAATCGGCTCAAGCAGGGATCCAATCGAAAGCGAGTTCCCGCCGATAAGACTTGCCATAAGGGAGTTTTGAAGAAGCCAGCTATGGGACTGCTCAAAAACCGGGTTACAGCGGAAACCGTCTTCATCGACCACGGTGTCGTCGCAGCTTTGTTCATTCGAAAACAAAATATAACCGGCTTTCTTTGCATACACGTAAGGAAGGAGCATAAGAGAATATTGGGTCAGCTGCAGCTCCCACCCAAACCAACCGTAGGGCTCCCGCAAGACCCCCAGAGAGTTGCGAAGCATGGCAATCTGCAGATGAAATTCCTTTCGAAACGACTCGGCAAGGAGCCTTTTACTTACCTCTTCATACGGGGAATATGGTTCGGAAATATAGACGGGAGAAACCCGAAGGCCGAGCTCGCGGGCGAGGGCGAACGTGAGGAGACTATCTTTGCCGAAGGTAAACGGCATGATCGCCGTATCGGAAAAACTTGTACGGTTATATGAGGGGATGTCCGATTTGGTATTGGAAAACACGTATTCTACATCAAAGAGCCTTCTGAGAAGATTGGAAGTAACGCGCTTTTCTTTTTGCGTCTGCATAATGGCAGTAGAAGGGAGTGCAAGGGAAAGTCCCTTAAATAAAAACGGCTCGGCGAGGGGAACCGGCATCGAGTAAAAAACTTTTTGTATGGACGGGTACAGGTACGGCACCTGAAACGTGAGCGCGTAGGCGAGGTTTTGCGAAAGAATTTTTCTGTGACTTTTGGGGAAGCGCTGCCAAATACCGGGTGGGTAATACAACCGGATCGTTTTGCTGTTAACGTTTACTTCCACTCCGCGCGCTAATACACGGCTTCTGATGCGCGCAATGCCGTTGACGTTGATACGGGGGAGTGAGTCATTCGGCTCCTTGATTTTCCCGAACTCCGGAAAAAAAGTAATCGTCCGTTCGGCGAGATTCTGCTGATTATCCATGGAACGCCATAAGCACAATAATTTATGCTATACATCACAGTATCATACATACTTATCTTGTCAAGTAAACCTCATGATATACTGATAGAAAATTTCATTATGCCCAAACCCACGCTCGGGAAAAAAATTATTTTTTTTCTCGCTCTTATCCTTCTGACAGAAGCGGTTTTGCGGATCTATGACGTCGCAAGCGGCAGTATCCTTTCGCCGGATTTATTTATGCTCTTCAATAAAGGAGCGTGGCAAAATACCGTGCATCCCCTCTTCCTCTACACGAACAGGAGAAGTTTTAACGGCCTGCTGCCGTTTCGCGAACCCGGAGGCACCTTTACCGTTGAGACCAACGCACATGGATTTCGGACCCGTGAATTTTTCCCGAAGCAGACAAACGACTATCGCATTGTAATTCTCGGAGACTCATTTACCTATGGATATAATGCCAATCAGTCCCGAACCTATCCGGCAGTCCTGGAGCGGTTGCTGCGGGAGAAAGTAGCGCCAAACATCACCGTCTATTCGCTGGGTGTTCCCGGATATTCCACAATCCAGTATGCGCTCCTGACTTCCGTATATCTGGATTATCTCAAACCGGACCTGGTCATTGTCGCCGAAGACGTATCTGATTTTGAGGAAGATCGCGTAAACATCCAAAACTTTTCCCTTGATCCCAACGGCATACCGACTGCCCCAAAAGAACTCCCCAGACCTGATGGTCTCAAGCAGTTTGCCGTTGGTCAGTATGGAAAACTGGTCGCATTTGATAATCCGTCGGCATTTTGGCTCACGAAGCTCATGTTCGGAAGTTCACTATTTCATCGTCTGTATCAACTCTCCTATGCGCTGTATAAATATGCGTTTCTCTTTCGGGCTGGCATCATTGAACGCAGTGCCGCGCAGGGGAAATATGAGCGCATCACTTACGGACAGTTGATCAAGCAGTATGGGCCTGATTTCTCCCGAGCACTACCGGAGAGCCTTGTGCAAAACGTAATTCCCTACGACCTTCCTACGGCGAGAGCCAAGTATGCGGCTACCTTTCGGCTCCTCAGCTATATTCGTAACGAAACCCGCAAGCGCAACGTTCCTCTTTACTTTGCCTCGTATCCCTATCCGTGGATGGTCTCGACAAGCGAATCGGTTGCATACCAGGCTACTATTTTTGGCAAGATCTATGATTTCCGGGAGGATCGCGTGCCCGTTGAGCTTATGACGGAGTACGCAAATGCCCTTGGCGTACCGCTCATAGACGCCTACCCCGTCTTTGCCAAAAACTTTACCGGTATGTACGGAATTTATGATCCGCATTTTAATGAAAAAGGGTATGCCG
>CAYTZO010000037.1:0-3757 GCA_964442525.1 uncultured Gammaproteobacteria bacterium | reverse complement strand
AGCCGAGGTGGCGGAATTGGTAGACGCCCGGGCCTTAAGAGCCCGTGAAGCTCAACACTTCGTGTGGGTTCGACCCCCACCCTCGGCACCTGAATTTGTCAATATTGTTACAGGAACGGGGCGTAGTTCAGTTGGCTAGAATGCACGCTTTGGGAGCGTGAGGTCGGCAGTTCGAGTCTGCCCGCCCCGACCATTATGATTGAGTTTCTTACACGGTACAAACCAATCACCGATCAACAGCTCCGAACGTTTCTTCAAAAAAAGAAACACGATCTTTCCAAAGTAAATTCATGGGGGATTGATGCAATCGAACGGTTATCAGACTTTGTCGTTCGGGGAAAATCCATACGCGCAAGTCTCGTAATTTTTTCTTATAAAATGCTTCGGGATGATTTGCCAAAAGAAGTTATTGAAACCGCCGCGGCTCTGGAGCTTTTTCATTGTGGATTTCTGATCCATGACGATATCGCCGACCAGGATCTGAAACGAAGAGGCGTTGACGCAATACACCATCAATATCAGAAGCTCACGGGCGACAAACACAAGGGCATAAGTATGGCCATCCATGCCGCAGATTTGGCATTTTTTCTCGGATTTGAACTAACCGGTACAGCAGTAAAATCACTCATTGCCCGCGAGTTCGCGAATGTTTGCGCGGCGCAAATGGACGATATTGCAGGAACGAAAGATAAACAAAAACTGTATCTCTATAAAACCGCCCGCTATACGTTTTCCCTGCCGCTGGCTGTCGGCGCAACACTCGCCGAAGCGAAAACTTCGATAATACAACAGCTTGAGGATCTCGGCGAGACATTGGGTTTGCTTTACCAGATCCGGGATGACCAACTCGATCACGAAAAAACGATTTCGGCCCAACCTTTTTATGAACGGGCGAAATTTCAGATCTCCGCCCTTCCCGTTAACGGAAAATCTAAGAAAGCCCTCCTTGAGCTTGCGCGCTTTTGCGTAGAGCGAACTTCTTGACACCATTGTTTTCACGACGTAGAGTATTGCTATGTTAACAAATAATGACCTTCTAAAATTAAAGAAACTTTTGGCAACAAAACAGGATCTCAAAAAAATTGAGCAAAGGCTCGGGAATCTAGAAACGACTAGTGCTTCTAAAAAAGACACCGTTACTTTTAAGGATGAAATTTTGCATGAAATAAAAGGGTTGCGGGAAGAGGTAACGCTCGTCATTGGATACAAAGATCAAATAGAAGACCACGAAACGAGGATTGAAACGATAGAAAAGCGCCTCCGCATCACCCAATAAAATGCCTCTTGTGAAAAAATATATTCTCGCTGCCATTGCCGCTCTTGTCTTTTTCACTGGCTGGTATTATTGGAAATATCCTCTGGGTGCGAAACTCCAAATCAAAAATCAGGTGTTTTCTGTTGATGTCGCCGTGACCCCGCGGCAAAAAGAACGGGGTTTAAGTGGCAGGATATCCCTGCAGAACGGCCGCGGAATGCTGTTTCTCTTTGACAGCCCCGGCACGTATAATTTCTGGATGAAGGACATGCGATTCCCGCTCGATTTTATTTGGATCAGTGACAAAACGATTCTTGACCTCACCGAAAACGTTCCGCCGCCTAAAGGTAACGAGTCACCGGTCGAAGTCTCCCCGGCATATCCGATCGACAAAGTACTTGAGGTAAACGCAGGCACAATCAGGCGATTGAGTATCCAAAGAGGGGACAAAGTCGTATTCCTCAATAAATGACTTCTCTTTCATCATGCCCGCGAGGTATAATAGAGGTCGAAGCGGGCGTAGTTCAGCGGTAGAATGTCTCCCTTCCAAGGAGAAGGTCGTGGGTTCAAATCCCATCGCCCGCTCCAAGGGCCTCCGTAGCTCAACGGATAGAGCAGATCGGTTCTAACGATAAGGTTGAGGGTTCGAATCCCCCCGGAGGCGCCAGAGTGACTCTTTTTCATGCGCTTTCTATCACGTATTATCTGCTTCCTTTTGCTGGCCGCGTTCGTGCAGCCGGCTTTTGCTGTCTATAATCCACGGGAAACACCCAACAACAAATACGGCATCCACGTCGCAGATACCAATGACGTAGTAAATACCGCGCCTCTCGTAAACTCGGCGGGCGGGGATTGGGGATACGTCACGCTGGTCATACAGGATAATGACCGGAATTTCGGCAAATGGCAGGAAATCTTTAACGCCATGCGAAGGCTCCGTCTTATTCCTATTGTTCGGATCGCAACTCACCCCGTGGGCGACTGGTGGGCCAAGCCGACGGAAGAAGCGGCGGGTGAGTGGGCCACGTTCCTCAATTCCCTGAATTGGCCTATAGCAAATCGGTATGTGGTGCTCTTTAACGAACCAAACCATGCAAAAGAATGGGGAAATACCCTTGATCCCGAAGGGTATGCGTCGGTCCTTATGGCTTACTCAAAGGCTCTCAAAAGCGCCTCCGAAGACTTTTTTGTGCTCCCTGCCGGCTTTGATGCTTCAGCGCGCTCCGACGGAGAGGCTATGGATGAGGCCGTATTTCTCAAACGCATGCTCGCATCGGCGCCCGGCCTGTTTGACGCGATTGACGGCTGGGCGTCGCACTCCTACCCGAATCCCGGATTTTCCGGATCTCCCACCGGCTGGGGAAGGGGAAGTCTTCGGACCTATCAATGGGAGCTTTCGCTCCTTTCGGACCTTGGCAACACCAAGACACTGCCGGTTTTTATCACCGAGACAGGTTGGGCCCATAGTGAGGGAAAACGGGTGAGCGCAGGTTTTTTTTCTGCGGAAAAAGTAGCTGAAAATTTCCGCCTTGCCGCTGACGTTTGGCAGGATCCTCTCGTTGTCGCGGTTACGCCATTTGTTTTTAATTACCAAGACGTACCGTTTGACAACTTTTCCTGGCAAAAACTCGGCAGCCAAGAATTCTATCCTCAATTCGATACGTATAAGGCAGTGCCCAAAGTCGCCGGAAGACCGAAACAGCGGCTTATCTTTAACCTGACGCACCCGCTTTTCCCGCCCGTGTTAATCGCGGGTTCCTCCTATAATCTCGCTACAACCGTTAAAAACGAGGGAGGGGGCATTCTGGACCCGCGCGATGACTACCAACTGGTTGTTCAGACGGAAAAAAACGACTTCATAGTTACTCCCGACCCCCTACCCACCCTCCAGCCGGGAGAATCCGGGGATCTGTCTCTTTCGGTAAAAACCCCAATGACCACGGGTACCGACCTAGTGACGGTCTTTCTTAAGCATTATGGTACGCAGGTGATCCTTGAAAGACATCCGGTAAAAATCCTGCCTGCACCATCACTGTCCCTTCGTATACAGCTCGGCTGGAGAAGAAGAAGTGACGCCGGGGACACCCGCGTACTTATCTACGACGGGAACCGCCTCATCCGCGAGCTACGAGGACTCTCGGTAGAGGACGGTTCTGTGCGCGTCGAGGGCGTCACGGACATTATTCCCGGAAATTCCTACCGCATCGTAGCCGTTGTCCCGTACTATCTCCCCAGACAAAGCATCCAGGTGCTCACGGGCCAAACCACCGAGGTGGCATTCAAACGATTTCTTCCTCTTGACCTAAATGGGGACGGCGCATTTACCCCCGCCGATATCCTCGCTACTATCAAGCTTCCTCCCAAAACGCTCATCGCCCGCTTCATTGGACCCTAAAGGGAAACTACGATATACTTGAGTCGCTTGGTGGCCGTAGCTCAGCCTGGTAGAGCGCCTGCCTGTGGAGCAGGACGTCGGGGGTTCGAATCCCCTCGGTCACCCAA
>CAYTZO010000036.1:6869-8705 GCA_964442525.1 uncultured Gammaproteobacteria bacterium | reverse complement strand
TTCGGGTGATCGTAGACCTGGATCGTCTCTTCGCTTTTGTCGTCATTGAATTCAATTTGCCAGGGGCCTAGGGAGAGGGTTGGGTAGACGGCAAATTCCGAAACTTTTGTATAGCCAAGCGACCCATTAAAAAGCAGTTTGTAATATTTACTCGTGACGGGATATTTATCCGTGAGGCGGATAAGCGTGCCATAGAGGCGGCGACTGTTGATGATGATATAGTCGTTTGCGCTTAACCTTTTGGCATAATAAGCGATTTTTTGATCATTATCCGGTTCGTAGATCGTCAACTGGTCGATCTGGTAGCGCGATGGGCTCATGGATGGCGAGAGAGCCACGGGGAGCCCATCGTCCCAATGTTCGGTAAGGAGTTTCGATTTGGGGGCAATATTTTGGTAAATCCATTCACTTGCGGTGATTCTCGTTTGTTTGGCGACGTAGATACGCATTAAGGCCATGGAACGGCTAAGGGGGGCAGCCAGGAAGAGAAAAAGGAGTACCAGGGCAGCGTAGCGGGATGCTTTCTCCACAAAAAGGAAAAGCCTTATGACTGCATACCCTCCGGCAATCGCGAGGAAGGGATAGACGGGAACGAGGTAGCGCACAAACTTGGTAAACCAGCTCCCAATATAGATGGTGTAGATGGTCGGCCAGAGAAGCACAAACAAAACAATCCATTTTTTATGCCGGACGGACTTGGCCAGGAGCAGGAAGTAGCCCCCGAGGCTTGCGGCGGCGAGGAAGTACCCTTGGGTATAGGGAAGCTGGGTCAGCTGAAAAAGGTAGGGAGTCGTTTGGAGGAACTGATAGACGTAGACGACGACGAGGCGCCCGGTGACGACGCCGCTCTCGTAGCGCATGGATTCGATAAACTTATCCCACGAGAAAAACGTGTAGGGAGAAACGGCAGCATACGTGAGCACGGCAATGGAGAAAAAAAGAAGAAACAGTTTTGCCGTCCGGATGAGTCGATGGGTTTTGGGGCCATGAGGCCGAAAGATGCCCCAGAGGATGGCGACGACCGCAGTAATGCCGAAACTTATGGCAGAGACCTTCGTTGCAACGGCGGCTGCGTAGAGAAACCCGAGAGAGACCGCCCGAACCCAATTCTTTTTCTTTATGACCGAGAGACTAACCAGGGTGAGAAGTATTGCCCAGAATCCGAGCATACTTTCCGTCACGCTATAGTGAGCCTGCTGGATGAGGATGGGGGTAACTGCCGTAAACCAACTACTTGCTAAGGCTACGGTCGGAGAGAAGATTGCGCTTGTAAGAAGGTAAACAAGCGGGATTGTTGCGGTCGAAAAGAATGCGGAAAAATGACGTCCGACAAGATTCATTTTGCCCCAGTTGCTCGTCCACGTTGGGTCTTTGGTGATTGCAGCCATCGTGTCTGCGGCTGCGCGGTAGATGTAGATCGGGAGACTTCCATAGGCAAAAAATTCCGGATTCATGGAGCGGAAAAACTTGATTTTCGTGATTGCGATATCGATGTTGCGTTCGTCGGGATGGAAGTAGTAGCCCGCGTCCCAGTTGAGGTTGTAGAAGCGAAATGCCGCGCCAACGAGGGTAATGAAGAAGAGGATGAGACCAATGGTCTCTTTTGAAAGAGACTTTATCTGCCCGCGGGACGGCTTCATGTGCCAATTGTAGCACGAGGGCGGTTATGGTAAGATACAACGCATGATCCAGGCATACGGTGTTATTTCTCTCCTTATCCTCGCTGGGTGGGGAGGTGTGCCTGTGAGAAATACGTAATTTTTTCAAGGCAAACAAACAACCTCCCTTGTTCCAGGGAGGTTTTTTTATTGGGAAAGGAGGTGAATTCTATGGCAG
>CAYTZO010000036.1:0-6769 GCA_964442525.1 uncultured Gammaproteobacteria bacterium | reverse complement strand
GAATTCTATGGCAGTACAAAAAGTTGTGATATTTACCGGAGGAAGTCCAAGAGGAATGAATACGGAAACCTGTATGCGCTCAGGATGGTTGGACGAGGATTATCTCAGGCTCGTGGGTAACGAAATAAAGCTTTTTGCCGTGAGCAAAACAGAAAGCAAAATGACTGTGAGAGAAGCACTAATAGAGAATGAAATGCACCCGGGAAGAGTTGGAACCGTTGAGTCGGTCTTATAACGGACGTGTGTGCGGCCGTGAGTAGCGGACAGATTGCCTTGCATACTCGCGGCCGCAGGCAAAGTATAGCAGATAGGGAGCGGTCGGGATCACCATCTTGGTATAATAGTGGATTATGGGAAGCGATTTATGGCTCGTTGCCATCTGGTGGGGGACATTGTTTCTTTTTGGCGCCGTGGCCTTCCCGCTCACGAGAAAATTTTTTGACAGCTGGTACGACGCGGGATATCTCTTTTCGAAAGCCGTGGGGCTTGCTACCGTAAGTTGGCTCGTGTATGTATTCGGGACCACGCGGATTGTGCCCTTTACCATAGTGGCGATACTTGGTGCGATGGGCGTGGTGCTCCTTGCTGGGTTTCTCATAAGATCACCCCGTGGGCCGCTTCGGTTGTTTCAGATCAAAACAATACTTGCAGAAGAAATTTTCTTTTTCCTCAGCCTTCTTTTTTGGAGTTGGATCAAGGGGCACGAGCCGAGCATCCGGGGACTCGAGAAGTTCATGGATTACGGATTCATGAAGTCGATTCTCAACAGTCAGTTTTTTCCTCCTGCTGACATGTGGTATGCAGGCAAACCCATTAATTACTATTACTTTGGGCATCTCGTGACTGCCGTTCTTACCAAGTTTTCCGGTTTGGATCTCTCATACACGTTTAACCTTATGCTTGCGACCCTATTTGCCCTGACTCTCACAATGAGTTTTGCGATCGGAAGGGAACTTCTTAGGGGGTTTGGGATGGTTAGGGAAATAGGAGGAGGCTTGCTCACGGCTTTTCTCGTGACCTTAGCCGGCAACATGCAGACGATCTATGCGTTTACCCAGGGATACACGGGCGATAATGTTGCGCCGTTTTGGAAACTTCTCTGGCCGATCGGACAATTTATTGCGAGGCTTCCGGAAGGGCTCAATCGCTACTGGTACGCCAACGCGACGCGCTTTATCCCGTTTACGATTCACGAGTTTCCAAGCTACTCGTTTGTTGTCTCCGATGTCCACGGACAAGTATTGTCGATACCGTTGGCACTGTTGGCAATTGCGATGCTTATAGGGATGGTAGTACGGGATAGGCAATCTGTGATACGTAACGCATTTTTACCCATCACGTTTTACGGTTTTCTTGTTGGTCTCCTTCTCATGACAAACGCACTTGATGGCCCGATTTACCTTGGACTTTTTGCGATTTTAATCCTGATCAACAAAGGGAAAGGGGGTTGGGTAACCACAGGAAACGCCCTTGGGATTGTTGTGGGAAGCGCGTTCGTAACGAGTCTTCCGTTTCTTTTTCGCTTTGAATCATTTGTATCGGGGATTGCCGTTAACTGTCCTCCCGCCTTTCTCCAAAACCTGCGTTTTGGACCGATCCTTTTTGAGTCAGTGCAGAAATGTCAGCGTTCCCCCCTTTGGATGCTGGCGCTCCTCTGGGGATTTTTTTGGTACTGTGGCACTTGGTTCTTTTTTCGGAAAAAGTCACATGCGGAGCGAAAATACGAGCAAAAAGATCGAGTATTAAAAGTGTTCTTTTTATTTTCTCTGGCACTTATTATTTTCCCGGAGTTTTTTTATTTCAAAGATATTTACCCCCAGCATTTTCGCGCCAATACCATGTTTAAACTGGGATATCAGGCATTCATAATGTTTTCCATCGTCAGCGGCTATACGATCGTAAAGATGATAAGCGAGAAGCGAGAAGCGATAGGGAAAAAAATCTTTTTCGTTTTCCTTCTTCCTCAGCTTTTCCTTGTGTCCATCTATCCGATATTTAGCATCCGTTCGTACTTTAATAGCCTGAGCCGTTACGAAGGGCTCTGGGGGCTTAATTGGTTTGCCAAGGATTACCGCGATGATTACCTGGCGATGCTTTGGCTTGGTAATCAGCCCCGTACCGGCGGCACTTTCTCCCTTGTTGAAGCAGATGGAGAAAGTTACACCGATTATGCGCGGTTTAGCGCCTTTACCGGGATACCGGCGATCATCGGGTGGCCGGTCCATGAATGGCTTTGGCGCGGTTCCTACGATGTTGTCGCACCCCGACGCGAAGTTGTCAGGATTATCTACGAAAGCAAAGACCCTGATGCCGTGCGCGGACTTCTTAGTCGGTTTGACGTGAGGTATATAATCATAGGTAGTCTTGAGCGACAGAAATATCCAGGACTGATTGAAGAAAAGTTTACTGTCTTGGGGCGCGTGGTCTTCCGTCAGGGGAATACCACGATTTACCAAGTCCTCTAGGAACGGAATTTCCCGTTGCCAGCGGAATCTCTGTCAGCCAGACGAAAGTCGGGAGTATTTTATGTTGCCAAAGGAAGGGGCAAGTGTCATCGTTTTTGGTTCAAGCCAATGGGCCGGCTTGACCCTCGGAGATGCCCAAGCGCGGGGCGTTACGATTCCGTTTTTTGTCGGCCGGAGAGACCAGGGAGCGGGTCAAAAGGATATTGAAGCTCTTGGCTTTTTGAATAGCCGGTATGTGAATCATGCCCAGGTACGGGATGCAGGGGTTCCTCCGCAAACACACGCGATCGTCATGTCGCTGCCTGTTGATCATGTACACGATGCTGCCTTTGCCCACAACGATCTCGGGGTTGCAAACGTCCTTGTCGAAAAGCCGATGGCACAGTCATTTCAGGATGCCAAAGGTCTGGCTGAACAGTTCCGGCAAAATGGGAAATTAGTCATCAGCGATCATTACCTCTCTAAAGCGCTCCCTGCCGAAGTGCTTGCGGGCATAGACAGATCGGAATTTGTTGCGTCGACGGATAGTCGGAGCGTTGAAAGCATGTTTGGCATGCTCGGCGAAATTATGCCGATTACGGCAGTAGAGGCGAGGTTAGTCGAAAAAGGTGACGGAGCAAACATGAGAGGCTGGATCCTTGATCCGCAAAAAGGCGGCGGGGTGCTTCTGGATCTTGCAGTTCACCTGTTTGCCGTTGGTGCCAGGCTCCATGTTTTTGATAGTGAGATGAGTATCCGTGATGTCAGGTTAGAGACGCGCGATACCGATGGGTTATGGAGGTCGGTATCTCGTGTTGGCAATGATCCGAGGGCAGAACTTTTTGCCGATCTTCAACTGGCCTCGCGCAGCGGCGCACCTGTCAGGATTGTGGTGGGGAAGGTAGGCGCGCAGCACGAGGCGCCTGGCGAGAAAATGTTTCGTCTCACGGGAGAAAAGGGATGGGCGAATCTTGATTTATCGGAAAGCAGTGTCGAGATAGAACTTCAGAATGGAGAGCGAGCAGGGATGAAGCTCGTTGGGACAAATGCCCGTAAAATGGTTCTCTCTGAATTTTTTGCGGCACTGTCGGGCAGACGACCGGATAATGCCGCCGAAGCGCTTACTGCACTAAAATTGGTTGACGCCATAAAATCGGTTTACCATACCGAGTCTCCACTGGCTCAACCCGTGGGAAATCAACGTTTTTCCCATCCGAATCTTCCGACGGCCGCCTAAGAAGGACCTATTGACAAGGGCGGGGGAACGTGGTTAAATGCAGGGGAACCGATAGCTTCCTCCTTAAGTAAGAAGTAACGTTCCATGAATTCCCAATTGTGAAAGATTCATAAATGGCAGCGTATGCGGGGTACCTAGAGTACATTCCCTTGGCAAGATAGCAACAATTCCCTTCTAAACCATATGGCATTTCGTGCAACACGAAAATCATCGGCTTCTCAGACAACGAGCCCACGTGAGTCGGCTTCTCCTGTTCAATCCGCTCCAGACCAGGCTGAACCCGTCGGAAAGACACCTGGTGAGCTAAGCGTTGACGATTTTGTCGGCGGACCGGTAAAAGGAGAGACGGGACGCGGGAACGTTCAGGAGAAAACAGAGAAAAAATCAGAAGCTCCAAGAGCGGGTAGCCGCGAGCACCCTGACAGACCGCGGGAATCCGTCCGCGCCCCGTCATTTCCTCCCCGTTTTGACCGATCATTTAGCTACCGCAGGTCCCGTGATTTTCGACGGGCAGGACCATTTGGAGCGCCCATGGGAACGGGAGGGAGAGGGGGATATCAGAACGGATCGCCCCGGTTCGGATCAAGACCTCCGTCGGGGTGGCGGGAAGGGAGCGTCGATAGTCCAGAGGGGACAAACGGCTTTAGTCCGGATATTGATGTGCCGACAGAGACCGTTCACGGAGTCCTTGATACCATGCCCGAGGGTCATGGATTTCTCCGGCCCAAATACACGCCGAGCGAACGGGATATTTATATTTCCCTCTCGCAGATCCGCCGGTTTCTTCTGCGAAACGGCGACATGGTAGAGGGCCAGGCGCGGCCCCCCAAAGATAACGAGCGGTTTTGGGGACTTCTCAAAGTCGAGAAGGTCAACGACATGCCGGCTGAGCAAATGGAGCGTCGGCCCAAGTTTGAAGATCTCACGCCCGTTTACCCAAATAAGCTCTTGCGCCTTGAAACCGGGCAACATCCGCTTTCAACGAGAATGATCGACCTAGTTGCGCCGATTGGATTTGGACAGCGGGGTCTTATCGTGAGTCCTCCAAAAGCCGGGAAAACGACGATTCTTAAGGAAATTGCCGCGGGCGTTTCCGCCAATTACCCGGATGTTCACCTTATGGCAGCCCTCATCGGCGAACGGCCGGAAGAAGTGACCGACATAAGCCGAAGCGTCAAGGGGGAAGTGTTTGCGAGTAATTTTGATGAATCACCCACGGAGCAAACCCGCATTGCGGAAGTTGCTCTTGACCGGGCCAAGCGGCTCGTGGAAATGGGCCGTGATGTCGTGATTCTCCTCGATTCCATTACCCGGCTTGCCCGCGCTTATAATCTGGTCGTAAACCCTTCGGGCCGGACGCTTTCCGGAGGATTTGATCCTGCGGCTCTCTATCCAGCCAAACGGTTTTTAGGAGCGGCACGGTGCGTTGAGCTTCCTACGTCAGCAGTAAGAGAAGACGGATTACCAAAGACGGAAGAGATTATTAAGACTGTTGGCAAGAAAAGAGTTACCGAAGGCGGGTCGCTCACGGTTATCGGAACTGCACTTATCGATACCGGCAGCCGAATGGATGACCTTATCTACGAGGAGTTTAAAGGAACCGGGAACATGGAGCTTACGCTTTCCCGCTCACTTCAGGAGCGAAGAATTTTTCCGGCAATTGATGTCGGCAAAAGCGGTACGCGCCACGATGAGCTGCTTCTGGGTGAAGAGACGATGAAAAAAGTTACGACACTTCGCCACATGCTCTCGCTTCTGTCTGACGAGGAACGCACCATGATGCTTATCGAACGCCTCACCAAAACAAAAACAAACACAGAGTTTCTTGACAGTTTAGCCAAGGGATAATATCTTCCGGTCTTATTGCATCTTCATTTTTCACGTGCTACTCTCTCTGACACGATAATGAAAAGAACGCTTGTTAATCTTCGCGATGACATTCGTGCATGGGGAAGTGGTTGGCTTCTCTATGTCGAGCATAAAATTAGTGCCTTTGCGTACTGGTTTGAAACGAATAAGGATAACCTCGTTGGTCTTCTCATGGCACGGCGGGGGACCTACCAGCGACCATTTCTTTATTTTTCGTTAAGCATTCTTTTTGTAGTTGGCATGATTGGCGGCCCGATCCTTGCGAAAACATATCCCGGAGGACTTCCGGGAGCCCTGGCTGAATTTACTCCTCCTTCCGCAGTTGTTTCTTCTCTCGATCTTACTAACTATGGCGTGCAGACGCAGATTTCCGATAAGCCGCGGGATCAGGTAATTACCTATACGGTAATTGCGGGAGATACGCTTTCAAAAGTCGCGGAGAAATTCGGTATTTCCGTTGATACTGTTCGATGGGCAAATGATCTTAAAGGAGATACTTTGAGCACCGGAGATCAACTTAAAATTCCGCCCGTTAGCGGCATCGTGCACAAGGTAACAGAAGGAGAAACGATTTATTCTATAGCAAAAAAGTATAAAACTGATGCGCAAAAGATCATCAACTTTCCGTTTAATGACTTTGCCGACCTCGATACTTTTGCGCTCAACGTCGGGCAAACCTTGATTGTCCCCGACGGCGTACAACCGCAAGCGCCTGCCATTGCTGCCCCCTTGCCGCCGGTTTTGGCCGGCGGAACGGGACAGTTCTCCTGGCCGGTGAGCGGCGTGATCACGCAGTATCCGGTTTGGTACCATATGGCATTTGATATTGCCAATCCGAGCTTGCCCGGTATTGCCGCAGCCGCAGACGGGGTAGTATCGCTCGTCCGCTACCTCCGCTACGATTACGGGGAATATGTCATCATTGATCACGGAAACGGCTTTAGTACGCTCTACGCACATATGAGTGAGATTTACGTGAAAGTAGGAGATAAAGTAGTTCGGGGACAGATTATCGGCAAGATGGGCTCGACCGGTCGTTCCACAGGCCCTCATGTGCACTTTGAGGTCCGCGTCAACGGCGTACCGGTTGATCCCCGGCCGTATCTCAAATAAGTGCTTGCACTGAGACATTCTTATGTCGAAGTGTGGACCCGATCGGGCTCGAACCGACCACCTTGCGCATGCCATGCGCACGCTCTACCAGATGAGCTACGGGCCC
>CAYTZO010000035.1:0-9474 GCA_964442525.1 uncultured Gammaproteobacteria bacterium | reverse complement strand
GTTACCAACCCAACGAACATCCGGTTCCTCACCGGATTCGTTGGCCTGACTGCGCAGACAGGCGTGGAACCAGCAGAGCGGGAGGCGTACTGTTTGTCCACAAAAGACAAAACGTATCTTTTTACAAGCTCGCTCTATCTCGAGTCGGCAAGGAAATTAAAAAACGTCGACGTAAGAAAAATTTCTTTGGAAAACCCTATTTCAAGTGCGCTCAGCCAGCTTGTCGAGGAATTGAGTATCAAAAAACTCGGGTTTGAAGAACGTGATTTGACAGTCGCAGAATTCAATAAGTTTAAAAAAGCATTTGTTGGGGTTGAACTTGTTCCAACAAAAAATAAGATCGAGGAAATGCGGATGATAAAAAAAACCGGCGAAATCGAAACTATTCGCCGGGCAGCAAGTATCACCGATCAGTGTTTCAAATTTATTATCAAGCGCATCCGGCCGGGCGTAACTGAATCGCGGCTGGCAAACGAAATCGAAGGGTTTTTTAAATATAAAGGGGATGAAATAGCATTTTCTCCTATTGTCGCGTTCAATGAACACAGTTCCCAACCGCATTACCAGTCAAAAGGCAAGGATCCGCTCCGCCGCGGCTCGCTCATCCTTCTGGATTTTGGCGCCAAAGTGAACGGATATTGTTCGGACATGACGAGAGTTGTATTTCTCGGAAAACCGAAGCCGGAATGGGTCAAAACCTATGACACCGTTTTAAGAGCTCAAGAAAAAGCGCTCGATCTTCTTGGGTCCGGCGAACGGCACGGCGCAACGCTTGATGCTGCAGCAAAGGAATATATCGCTGAAGCAGATTCACCACCCTACGAGCACAGCCTCGGCCACAATGTTGGCCTGGCGATTCACGAAGGGCCCAGGCTTTCAGTCAAAAAAAACGAGATGCTCAAGCCGGGCATGGTATTTTCTGTTGAACCGGGAATCTATATTGAAGGGCAATATGGCATACGGATCGAAGACTTGGTACTATTAACGAATACGGGAATCGAAATTCTCTCCCGTTCGCCAAAGGAGATGATGATTTTATGACGGACGTTCAAACGCCAAAAGGATTTAGAGATTTTTTGCCTAGCCAAGCTCGGGCTCGGCAGTTCGTGGCAGCCAAAGTGAAAGAAACATTCGAACGCTTCGGCTTCGAACCGATAGAAACGCCAACGCTAGAATATGCATCTGTTCTTCTGGGCAAGTACGGCGACGAAGCCGATAAGCTCGTGTTTCGTTTTAAGGACCGCGGAGCGCGAGAATTAGCGCTCAGATACGATCAAACCGTGCCCACCGCGCGCCTGCTTGCTCAATATCAGGGGAAACTTCCCCGGTCTTGGCGCCGCTATCAAATACAAAACGTGTTCCGTGCAGAAAAACCCCAAAAAGGCCGGTATCGTGAGTTCACCCAGTGTGACATAGATATTTTCGGGAGTACTTCTCCCATTGCGGACGCCGAAATTATCGCGTGTACCTACTTTGCCTTTAAAAATGTCGGCTATCCTACGATACTGTTGAAAATAAATGACAGAAAAATTCTATTTCAAACGCTTGAAAAGTTTGCGACGAAGAGTGTAACGGTTCTCTCAATAATCCAGTCCGTAGATAAACTTGAAAAAATCGGCAGCGAAAAAGTGATTGAAGAACTCGCAAAGAAGGGCTTATCAAAAGACGCGGGGGAGGAACTACTTCCTGCAATCCAATCGGCAAAACCCACTGAAAACCTGAGAGCGATCATGGATATTTCCGTTGCCCTGGGAGTCCCGAAAGACTCTCTTGTGTTCGTCCCGACGCTCGCCCGAGGGCTTGACTACTATACCGGCATGATTTTTGAACCCACCGTACCGGAGTATCCTGCTGGCTCCCTAGGGGGCGGGGGTAGGTATGATAATCTGATTAAGCAACTTGGCGGCATTGATACTCCCGCGGTCGGTATCGCATTTGGGTTTGACCGCATGGTAGAAGCCGCTACCTCCCTTAATCTCGTTCCAAAAGAAACGAACGCTTCTCAGGTTTTGGTGACGGTTTTTGATGAAAACTCCCTGTCACGCTGCGCCGCTCTGGCCAAGCAACTCCGGCAGGCAAGCATTGCCACTGAACTGTTCCCCTCGACCGAAAAATTAGAGAAACAACTCAAGTATGCCGACCGCGAAGGAATTCCCTTTGTTGTCATTCAGGGCCCGAATGAAATACAAAAAAATACTGTTATGCTCAAAAACATGAAGACCAAAAAGCAGCAGGAGTTGACGATCGACGCCCTCATTGACATACTCAAAAGTAACTGAGCATTCCATGAAATCACTCAACACTGTCCAAAAGGCGTTTTTGGCATTCATCGTTGCCAACATCATCTGGGGAGCTGCCGCCCCTATTTTCAAACTTGCACTCCAAAATATCCCTCCGTTTAGTCTCGCGTTCTGGCGCTTTTTTTTGGGTTCGCTCATCCTCCTCGCGATGCTTAGGAAAAAGGCGTATATCAGTCTCAAATCCAAAACTGATACGACGATCCTCGTCTGGTACGCGCTTTTGGGCATCACGATTAACATTTTATTTTTCTTTTGGGGACTCCAGCGCACGTATGCCATTAACTCCCCGGTAATTAGCTCTTCCGCACCGATCCTCACGATGCTCTTCGCGCTCTTGTTCCTCCATGAACGCTTTGTCCTTCGAAAATTCCTCGGCATGGTTTTGGGCACCATCGGCATTCTTACGATTATCCTCGAGCCGCTCCTGGAGAAGGGAGTGGACGGATCAATTACCGGAAACGTTTTTCTCGTGATTGCGACTGTCGCAGCAGTAGGACAAACGATAACCGGGAAAAAGATCGTAGAAAAATATGATCCCGTAGCTTTGACCTTCTGGTCGTTTGTCATCGGGTCCGCAAGCTTCCTGCCGCTGGCGATCTATGACGTTGTCAAAACTCCTCTCCTCTATCAGATGCTTGACTGGCGGGGTGTCTTCGGCATCGCCTATGGAGCGATTTTTTCAAGTACCGTGGGCTATACGCTCTTTGCGTGGGCGCTAGCCAGGGTGAGTGCAACGGATAGTTCCATGTTCACCTATATAGATCCTGTGGCGGGCACGATTTTAAGCTATTTCCTCCTCCATGAGCCCATAACCGCGCCGTTTCTCGCGGGATCGGTGTTTATCTTCGGAGGAATTTTGGTGGCAGAGGGACGCCTCCACTACCATCCGATCCATAGGCTTATTCTTCTCGGAAAACCGGTAAAAACGGAAATTCCCTCTGTCTCTCTCGCCAAACCCGCTAAACCGCCGGACAAAAGAGAGGTTCTCGCCTCACTGTTTCAGAAGTAAAAATTATAGCCGTCTTGATGCCGCGGCACTCCCCTCACCCACCGGCCGCTCCACGGGAAGGATTTTACACAAGTGGGAAGAAGGATTTTCAACTGAGAACAGATGAACCCCGACTAAACGCTGCGCTTCAACGAAGGCGAGAGCTGAATCCGGGAACCACTCACTGATCCGTACGCCCGCTTCCTTACCGCAGCTACAGCGCATGAGATATCCTACACATTCGAGTTCCATCGGTTCTTTCGGTCTATTTGTTGCCATATATCAATCGACAAACGAATGGCAGGATGGTATAATAAAAGCTCTATGAAGTCAACTATTCATCCCCAGTGGTATCCACAAGCGCAGGTCACCTGTGCCTGCGGCAATAGCTTCACCGTGGGCGCCACCAAGCCGACGATCCAGGTAGAAATCTGTAGCCACTGCCATCCGTTTTTCACGGGTGAGATGAAGTTTATCGACACCCTTGGCCGCGTGGAGCGTTTCCAGGCAAAACAGGCGACTGCCCAAAAAGCAGGCCCCTATGTGAGTAAAAAGATCAAAAAAGCCCAAAAGAGAGCGGCCGATGACAGAACTCCTAAATCGCTCAAAGAAATGTTAATGGGCCTCAAATGAACCCCGATGTTGCCATTTTAGAATTCAGACCCGGTCCCGGTGGCGAAGAGGCCCGTATTTGGGCTTCTGACCTTCTGCGCATGTACGTCCGCTACGCCGCTCTCCTTGGCTGGAAAGTAGAATACCTCAGCGACACAGCAATCCGCCTCCAGGGACCGCAAGCATTTACGAAGCTGCAGTTCGAAGCCGGAACACACCGAGTCCAGAGGATTCCAGCTACAGAACGCCATGGCCGCATACACACCTCCACCGCAACAGTAGCAGTACTTCCCGAAATTCCTGAAACTGAAATCTATGTCCGGCCTGAGGAACTTGAGTGGGAATTCTACAGAAGCGGCGGCAAAGGCGGCCAAAACGTCAATAAAGTAAGCTCTGCAGTACGCCTGCGTCATAAGCCGACCGGCATAGTCGTTTCCGCACAAACCGAGCGAGACCAGTACCAGAACCGTCAAGTAGCCTTAAGTTTACTTCGTGCTAAGCTTTGGGAACATCAGCTCATGGAACGGGAAAAGGCGTTAACTGAGCAGCGAAGCATTATCGGCCGTGGCATGCGCGCAGAAAAAATCCGCACCTATAACTTCCCGCAAAATCGCGTGACCGACCATCGAATCGGCAAAAGCTGGCACAACCTTGAAGACATCATCGAGGGAAAACTCCAAAAAATTACCGAGGCAATGCTTTCTTCACAAACCTAAAACCCTGTTTGTGATGAACCCACACTCGCATCAGAATGCAACTTCTTCCGAAATCTGGCGGCTGCTAACCGTTACTGAGTGCCCAGCGTCACGTTCACGCTGACGTCTTTGCCCTCGCGGTCCAGGGTAAGAGACAGCATATCGCCAATTTTCTGTTTACCGACAATTTTTGCGAGATCATTGCCTTCCGTCACTTTTTCTCCGTTAATTTTTGTAATTATGTCGTCGGCCTTTATCCCCGCTTTCTCGGCCGGACCGCCGGAAACGACTGAGACAACGTATGCTCCTTCAGGGACGTCGTTACGGATCGCCATCTGCCGTGTAATCATTCTGTATTCAACGCCGAGAAAGGGGCGGTTAAACTGCCCGGTAGAGTTAAAGTTGGAAAGCGCGTCTTTTATCACATTCACCGGTATGGCAAAGCCGATATTTTGGCCTTCCTGGGCGATAGCCGTGTTAATGCCAATCACCTGTCCGCTTGAGTTAAGGAGCGGACCGCCGGAATTGCCGGGATTAATGGCCGCATCTGTCTGGAGAACGTTATCGAGCTTTTCCACGTACCCTTCCAGCGGACTGCCTGCGCTTATCCCGCGCCCTACCCCCGACACCACGCCGACGGTCACGGTGTTACGAAACTGCCCGAGTGCCGTGCCGATTGCGATCGCCATTTGACCGACCTGGATGCTCGCTGAATCACCAAGCTCCACCGTTTTAAGACCGGTTGCATTGATTTTAACAATCGCCAGGTCATTGGCCGGATCACGGTAAATCTTTACGACGTCATATGTTTTATTGTCGTTTGTGATAACGCGGTAGGTCGTCTGGGGATCGGACACGACGTGTTTGTTGGTCACAATGAGTCCGTCGCCGCTCACGACAAATCCGCTCCCGATATCCTGCTCTACTTTTTGAGGGGTCCCGCGCCGCGGGATCGGGAAAAACGGATTTGACGGATCAATTTGAAAAATATCGGGCCGGGTAACCTGAGAAATCCCGACTGTCACGACCGAGGCAGAGACGTTCTTCACTACATCAATGACGGTGGATTCTTCACTGGCAATTCTGACCTTCTCCCCCGGCAGGCGGCTCTCCTGGGTTCGGGCAACCCCGGCGTAGCGGTTGAGAAACTTCCAATTGAGTCCGAATGCGCCGGAGCTTACCAGTCCGCCGGCGGCTAAAAGAAGTGCCGCGGCAACGAGTAGTGCTGTCTTAAGTTTCATCGGTTCATCAAGATTGGTTTACCAGACATATAGTAAAAATATAAGCTGAGAAATTACTGAAGAAGCAAGCTAACCGCCTTGGCAAGTTGACCGTCGCTGCTGGCATTGGCGGGATCATCCAATACTACCTCGATATCCGGCTTAATGCCGACCTTACTTATTGAGCTCCCTTTTGGCAGTAACCACTTGCCGGTGGTAATGTGGAGTCCGCCGCCTCCCTTGAGATCCTGCGGGGTTTGTACCGAACCTTTGCCAAAACTTGTTTCGCCGACAACCGGCGCCCGCTTATAATCCTTAAGGGCTCCTGCCACGATTTCCGCTGCCGACGCGCTTCCTTTATTAATAAGAACTACCATCGGGATGTCGAGAAGATTTCCCTTGCGGTCAACAGGAAAATCCTCTTTCGTTCCGTCGCTGTTGACCTGGGAAACCACCGTGCCGCTCCGTAAAAATTCACTCGCGATAAATACTGCCCCGTCCAAATATCCGCCGGGGTTATTGCGCAGATCCAAAATGAGTCCCTTGATTCGTGGATCGTTTTTCTGGGCAGATAAAAGCTCGCTTACCGCTTTATTCCAGTCCGCATTGGTATTATCGCCGAACCGAGTCAGACGCAGGTACGCAACTTTATTGGAAGAAGAAAGGATAGCGTCAAGTCCGCGAACCGCTGAGATCTCCGAGATCTCGCCCGGCTTCTTCACCCAGGTTATGACAGAGGGTACGGTAATTGTTTCGCGGGTAACCGTAACATCGATCGGTTTTTGTGTATTTTCGTGAAGGATCTGAAGTACCACCCGACTGCCGGCCGCTCCGCGAATTTTGTTGACTGCCTGCTCCACGGTCCAGCCAGTCGTATCCGAACCGTCAACCTTGAGGATAAAGTCTCCGGGAAGAATTCCCGCTTTTTCCGCCGGCGTACCCCGCAGAGGCGCAATGACCATCACGCGGCCGTCTTTCATGCCCAGCTGCGCACCGATGCCGTCAAACGCCCCGCCAAGATCCTGTTTAAATTCCTTATTTTGCTGCGGAGGCAAAAACACGGTATAGGGGTCGCCCAGAGAATTGACCATGCCGTTTATGGCTCCCCACACCATCTGCTGCGGATCAAGACTCGCGCGGTCGATATAAAAACGGAAGAGCCGCCCCCATACGTCCCAAAAAAGAGAAAAGTCAATGCTGGCGCTGGGCGGGGCTTCCTGATTAACCAGTACTTGCCCCTGATTCGTGACGGAGAGGCCCACATGACGCTCTCCCAACTGGTATCCGGCGCCGCCGACGAGAACGAGCAGTGCGGCGATAAGAATATACTTGCGAATACTGGAAAATGGCAGTATCTTCATCAAATCTCCAAACTCAAACGCCTAAACTCACGGATAGCAGAGAAGAGATTTCCATATGCACTATGCCCGGACGACAAAAGACATGAGTCCCACGTATCGGCTGCGTTTAACTTCTCGCGTAACTGACCGTTGATGTTGATTGCAAAGCCCCGTGCGCGACCGGGGAAGAATTTTCCCCCGCTCGGTGACATATTTGGAAAGCGCGGCTACATCTTTATAGTCCGGCTCGGTCTTGGTTTTGTCGAACGGACAGTCCGTAGGTACCGGACGAATGGTTTTGGTAAATCTGCGTGACGGTTTCATAGGTTTTGAGCGTTAAAAAGGTATGTCATCGGGATTTATGGTTTCCTCTGGTTTCCCGGTGTCATCTTTTTTTTGATCGCTTTTCTTTTTGGTAACTGCCGGCTGCGCGACAGTCGTGACTGAGCCGGCTGGACTGACTACTCCCGTATCAGCGGGGGCTGCCTCGCTCTCAGGAGCCGCCTCTGCCACGACGCCCGGCCGGCGGGAGTCTAAAAGAATCATGTCGTCGATAACAACTTCCGTACTCGAGCGCTGCGTTCCGTCTTGAGCAGTCCAGGCATTGGTTCGCAGTCTCCCCTCTACGTATACTTTGCGGCCTTTGGTCAGGAGTTGGCTGCAAAGTTCGGCAAGTTTATTCCATGCTACGACCCGATGAAACTCCGTCTCCTCTTTCTTCTCACCCGATTCCGTGGTCCAATACCGGTTCGTCGCGATGCCGATCGTGCATACTGCGGCCCCCGTCGGCGTGTATCGAAGTTCAGGGTCCCTGGTGAGATTGCCGATAAGCTGCACTTTGTTAAGACTTCTGCTTGCCATACCTTACTTTTTAAGCGTGAGCAGGAACCGCAATACCGCCTCTTCAAGCTTTGCCCGTTTTTCTACTTCTCCGACATTGATCCGGTCTCCTTCAACCTGTGCTAAAACGTAGACTGCCTCAGTCTGCTTGCGGATGGGATACGCGAGAGTTTTTTTCCCCATGAATGAACTCGCCTTCACGCTCGCCTCACCAAGAAGTTTTTTTATGAGGTCTTCTCTCTTTTTCGCATCATCCCCATCAAAATCCGATCGCAGGACCATCATCAACTCGTATGTTCGTGTCATAGGGGCAATAATAGCATGGAATGCCACCAGCGGGCAAGGCTTCACTTACGTTCCAATTTTAAACTCCACCACATCCCCGTCTCGCATTTCATATTCCTTTCCCTCGCTTCTGACTTGCCCTAACTCCCTTGCCCTCCCCCAGCCGCCGGCCGTCACAACGTCGCCGAATGCAATAACATCCGCTTTTATAAACTTTTTCTCAAAATCGGTGTGAATAACCCCAGCTGCCCGTGGGGCTTTCATCCCCTTTTCAATAGTCCAGGCGCGCACTTCCTTGACCCCGCAGGTGAGAAATGAGACAAGCCCCAGCATCTCGTAGGCTTTGGCAATAAGCCGGTCCAGCCCTGAGGCTTCGAGACCGAGTGCTTTAAGGTACGCATTTTGTTCAATCGCCGGCATGCTCACGAGTTCTGCTTCGGTTTTGGCGCTGACCGTTATCGATGGCGAGAGCGGTGTGGTAATTTCTTTGCCTAATTGATCTTCTGAAACATTAAAAACGTAGAGAACCGGCTTAAAAGTCAGAAGGTTGAGATCCCGCACAAGGAGTTTTTCGTCGGAATCAGTAATGACGGCACGGGCGGGTCTACCGCTATCGAGTCCTTCTTTAAGCCGCAAAATAAGCTGCCACCTCGCATGAGCCATTTTATCTGTTACTCCGCGCGGTTCCGTTTGTTTGGCAACCGTCTGGAGGTCGGCCAGGATAAGCTCTGTCTCAACGATATCGCGGTCGCGCTTAGGATCAACGTCACCGGCGACATGAACGACTGAAGGGTCGGTAAAAAACCGGAGGACGTTGACGATAAGGTCTACTTCGCGGATATGCGAAAGAAACTTATTGCCAAGTCCCTGGCCCTCCGAGGCGCCCTTCACAAGTCCGGCAATATCGACAAACTCGACAACCGCCGGCACAATCGGAGGCTTCACGCCGTCTGTTTTTTCGATAATTTCGGCAAGCTTTTCAAGTCGGCCATCGGGCACGGGAACAACTCCGATGTTCGGCTCAATCGTCGTAAAGGGATAGTTTGCAACGTCCGCTACCTGTTTTTTGAGAAGCGCATTAAACAGTGTGCTTTTCCCTGCGTTTGGAAGTCCGACAATTCCGACCGCTAGATTCATGGAAAGATTGTATCACAAACCGGAGGACAAACTATGCAATTTCTGGGGCATTCTGAC
>CAYTZO010000034.1:7320-9678 GCA_964442525.1 uncultured Gammaproteobacteria bacterium | reverse complement strand
ACGTTCCCGTCAGGAACCAGGAGACCCCGTACTCTTTGGAGAAAGAAGCACCAGCACCTTCATGATAAGGGCGACCACGGCAACGGCATAGGTCGTCTGCTCGATTGTTCTTTTCGTGCCCAGCAGTCCGCTGCCTTGTTCCATGAGATAGCCGTGGATTACGGCAAAAAGCAGAGCAAGATAACTGACGAGCTGAACAGATTTCCATACCCTCGGATCCATGGCTCTAATAATCCGTTTTGCTGAAGAGAGTGCTACCGCAAACAAAAGGGTAAACGCCGCTATACCCGCAAAAAGCCCTAAGCGCTCCGGACTGTCGAGGGGAAAGATCGCGGGAAGCGTAACTTTGAAATCATACCAAAACGCGAGCGCGACATGGACAAGGACAAAGAAAAAACTTGCTATTCCCCAAAATTTTCGGTGTGCCTGAATAAATCCCAGGCGGGGAAAAAATCTTCCCACCGGACCGGCCAAAAGTGTAACGGAAAGGAGTGCAAGTGCAACCAGCCCCGTCGTTTTCATCATTCCTTCGGGATCAACCTCCCCGGCGCTATACACGAAAAAATACAGGGCAAATAATCCGATCGGTACCGCCCAGTCAAGAAGCGGTTGCCTGCGACGTTTTCTTTCCCTAAGGCGATATGGGCGACGATTCTTTCCTCCCGTCATAGAAGTATCGTAGCATTTCCGCTCAAAAGATTCTTGGAAAAAACGGGGTGGGGAGGAAGGTCAGACAGTCGCACTCGTTTTGCCATTCTGGGAGAGAGTTGCTATACTAGTGCAGTCCCCAACGCATTACTCTATGGAATTATCACCCATTGTCAAGGCGCTTGTTGATGTATTTGCCGCAGAAAAGCCTGCCGGAAAAAGCGGAACGCACCTGACCGTCAGCCGCACCGTCTCTACCATCGCCGTCCTTTACGAAAAGGCGAGAAACGCCGTGGAGTTCCGCGCTGAACACCTCGTCCGAAGGGCGGCAATCGAACGGATTCTCAAACGCAGGCTTCTGATCGGAAGCAGAAAAGAAGCAATCGCTGAGCATCTGATCACCGAACTTCTTTGGGCAAAATACTTCGACAGCTCGCTTATTGATGAGCAGGTTTTAAACACAGTCCAATCGATTATCGAGCGTTACCTCGTCGTCAAACACGATCTTTTTGCTTCTGCCGGCAGATACGGCAACCTGAGCTGGGATTTTGTTCTCGGCGTCGCTTCCGCGGAAATTGATGAAACGATCGTCCCGGCTAAAAAGCGTCAGGCGCTTATAGACTTTTTCTACCAGGTGATACGGCCAAACATCTCTCTGCCCGCAACCGATGAGAGTTATGCCAATACGATGACCTATATTGCGGTCGAGCGGGCATACGCCAAGGCGGATGATGAGCTTATCGCCTTTCACCTGCTCAAATCCATTAACCCCGAGTGGATGAGCGCCGCTCCATCCCAGGCACGGGAAGAAGTGCCGGTGTTTGCAAAAACCATGACGTATATTGCCACCTGCCTCAAAGACCGGTCCGCCGACACCGTCTCCCGATTTATCCGGCGCCAGGTAGCCCCGTTTCTTCTGCTGTCTGACTTTTTCTTTGACGTTGAAAAAAAGGCAAATGAATACATCGCTGATCCGGACAAACTTTCTCTCAAGCTTACCGAGATCGCCAACCGCAGATACCAGGAGATCGGTACCAAGGTACGGCGGGCAGTGGTGAGAAGCTTCATCTACATTTTTTTGACAAAGATGATTTTTGCCCTTGCGCTTGAAGCCCCATATGATATCTACGTTGCCAAACGCATTACGTATCTTCCCCTTGTCATCAATACGCTTTTCCCGCCGCTGCTTCTCTTTTTGGTTGCCGGTCTTTTTTCCGTGCCCGGTGAGGACAATACTCAACGTCTTATCGATCGGATCAAACAAATTCTTTACCATTTTGATGAGTTAAAAAATGAACCAAGCTCATTTACGCTCAGGCGACGGGTTCGCCGGCCCCTTCTCTCCGCCGTGTTTTCCCTTATTTACCTCGCGACATTTGTGGTTACCTTTGGGCTGATTAACCTGGGTCTCACGAACCTTCGTTTCAGTGTGGCGAGCGAGGTGATATTTGTATTCTTTGTCGCGCTTGTTTCGTTTTTTGCCTACCGAATACGCGCCTCAGCCAAGGAATATGAGATCGTCGACAGGCAGGGAGTGCTTGAGCCGATCGTTGACTTTTTCTTCCTCCCCATTATCCACGCCGGCCATTGGCTCAGCCGCGAAATCGCCAAAATCAACATCTTTATCTTTCTCTTTGACTTTATCCTCGAAGCACCGCTCAAGGTCATCTTTGAAGTCCTGGAGGAGTGGATCAGGTTTGTAAGAACGAA
>CAYTZO010000034.1:3096-7220 GCA_964442525.1 uncultured Gammaproteobacteria bacterium | reverse complement strand
TCACTTACCAGTTATGTGGACTGTCTACATACTCCGCTGCTCTGATAATTCGTTGTACACCGGCATAACTAACGACATCGAGCGACGAACAGAGGAACACAACAAAAGTAATGTTGTTGGTTCCAAATATGTTCGGTCCCGCCGCCCGGCAACGTTGGTCTATACGGAAACCGTCCGCTCAAAAAATCAGGCGCTCAAACGGGAATTAACGATAAAACGACTACCTAAAGCTAAAAAAGATTCCCTCATCCAAAAACGGCTTTCCATAGCAACAAAACCATTAAACAAACAGTTCTTTAAGGAATATTCCGAGCACGGCGAGGCCGGTGGGAATTGAATGTGCCGTACTTTTTCCGCCGATGCGAGGCCCCTCCTTGGTTGGGAATTCGATAATATTCATCCTCAGCTTAAGTGCCTGCACGCTCATCTGATACTCGATGGCAAATCCTCTTGCGGTCGTATGAAGCCGGTTCCAGGCATCTCGGGTAATCGCGCGATATCCATTGATTGAATCCGTTATCGTCCCCCCAAAAGCCGCGTTTCCGAGAAAAGTAAAAAACCTGTTTGCCCATGCGCGCGGCCGAAACAAACGCACATCTTCCTCATTCACCCCTCTTTCCATAAATCGTGAGGCAATGACCATGTCGGCGCCGCTTCTCAAACCGCCGAGTAGTTTTGGGATATCTCCGGGGTCTTCATTGCCGTCCGGCGAAAAAAAGACGAGATAGTCACCGGTCGCCTGTTGCACAGCAAGCCGCAACGCCTCTCCCCGTCCGGGAACTTCCTGGTGAATGACGGGAACCTTTCGCTTTTTAAAAAACTGAATCGTCCCGTCCGTTGACCGGTAATCCACGGCAAAACATTGGGTGAATAAACGGATGGGAATTCCGGGGTACATCGCTTTGAGCCCCTCAATTTCGTTCTTCGTGAAAATAACAAGACTTGCCGTTTTCATGATTCCTATGGTTTTACACAACGGTTAACGGAAAGCACTTCCCCCGCCTGACTCGTCTCGCGGCTCTTCTCCTGACAGACAATGTCGGTAAAATTCTTGCAATATACAGCGGGCGTTACAAATCGGTCCGGATAGCGACGAGGCGGAGAACTAAAAACGACCAATGTGAAGGGTTGGGAAGGAAAATCGCATGTCACCCCCGTTGTTCCCGGCTCGAAAAATGTATTTTGATTGACCTGGTAATAAGGGATGGCATTGAGTCGGGCAGACAGTCGAACGTTAAACGGATTAAAATAAGGGCTCGGGTCTTCAAAAAAATACCACTGGTTTGATTCTTTCGGAATCTTGTCGATCGCAAATATCCTGGTCTCGGGAGCGGGATAAAAGAAAAGAAGCCGGATAAAGACATACAAGCCGACGAGCAAACTCAAACCCATCGCTTTGCGCGCCGATGACCGGGCAAGAAAAAAACTGAAGGCGGCAACAAAAACGATAAGAAAAGGAAAAAGAAAACGCTCGTCTTTATTCGGCAGGAGCATGGCAACGGCAAGCGGTATTCCCAATATCCACCAGACGATTTTTGGAATCTTTGGTTTCCATACAAGGAGAGCGACGAGAAGAACAATCACGATGGGGGAACTTCTCAGAATGTAGTCAAGATAAAAAACAACCCCTCTCCATCCCAGGAGGTCCTCGCGGCGCAGCCCGATCGTTATTGCATAGGTAGAAAGATCCCGAAAAAGTGTCGGCCAGTGGATGGGATACCAAAGAAGCAATGCGCCTGACAGGAGAAAAAATAAGAGCCGTTTGTTCCCGGGGAGGCTACGCACAAACCACCCGACCGGAGTGATGAGAAAAATCAAAGCAGACCACTTTATCAGAAGTGAAGCGCCTGACAAAAGTGCCGCCAACAACACGGTCCTCTGTCTGGTATCCCTGCGCATTACTGCCGCCGTCATCAGACTCACCGCGGAGAGAATCATCACCGCAGAAGGAATCTCGAGCATGAATGCCCAGGGATAAATAAGCGTAGCCGGCCGTAAGCTCAGCAAAACGTATGCCGACAACAACATAAGCACCGTATTTCCCAAACCAAGGAACCAAACCCCAACAAGTCCTAAGCCAATAACACTCATGTTAAAGAGCGTTATGCTGAGTTTTGAGATGCCAAACCCCATAGCCCACGCGTCGAAGGCAAGATAAGTAAGGGGCGGATAAAAGTGGTACGCATTTAAAACGCTAGAAAGATTACCGGTTCTGATGTGATCGAGATAATCAAGAGCGTTAAAGAGGTGAATTGACTCGTCCGTTAAAAAGGGCGTCGTGTCCGCTCTTGCAAAAACTACCGCTTTTCCGGCTGCAACGATAAACAGCAAAGCCGTTACGGCAAGAATGAGCGGCTCAAACGACCGACGCATTTGACAGCAGTATATCAGCTATGGCACCATGGTTCCATGATCAGGAAATTCCTGCTGGTGGGTGTGTGGTTCCCCCTAAGTTTCGCTATCCTTATTTTTAACCTGACGCTCCTCGTGCGCATGGAACAATTACCCGGCAGGGTAACGACCGTCTCCGCCGTTGCGCCGCTTAACGACGGTTATCAGATAGCCGCCTCCTCAGGTACCGGAAAAGTCTTGGGGGCGACGGTGGTCGCGGCCGATTCCCGCGCCCTTCTTTTGGAATCATTTCTCCGCCAGCAGCGTTCGCCGCTTGCTCCTTATGCAGATCTCATTGTACAAAAGTCGGACGAAAAGGGGATAGACTTCCGTCTGGTCGTCGCAATCGCCATGTGCGAATCCAACGCGGGAAAGCGCATACCGACCAAAAACTCGTATAATGCCTGGGGGATAGCAGTATATACGGGTACGCTCACCGGCGCAAATTTTGAAAGCTGGCCTGAGGCGATTGATTGGGTTACTACCTATATCCGCCGAAACTACTACGACCAGGGCCTTATCGACCTCAAGGCAATTGGTGCAAAATGGGCTCCTCCATCGGTCAATACCGGCTACTCCTGGACCAATTGCGTCGAGGAATTTCAGAACAGCATTCTTTAACGTTAAACCCTCTGCGCCGCGCAAGGAAAAATTTTTTTCTAACTTAAATTATAAGACATTTCTTCATAATGGGATATTCATATATTTTCTTAATAGAATAGGATAAAAACTTGACAATAGTGCTCCTATAGGATATACTCCTTCCCAGATCCTAAAGTTGATGCCTTAAACACGTATCTGCTTTAGGATTTTTTGATGGCTGCTTAACGAGTAATCAAGTTTAGCAGCCGATTAATCCCGCGACGTGTCCACCGTAGTCTTGACGAAGGTGGAAGCTTTAGCGAAGTTGGGTGACCTTTTTTGCCTCAATTAGCCTTCTTACTTCGCCCGGATCTCCCGGTGTCCACCGGGGGACCCAGATGGGGTAAGAACTATGAAACAGGTCCGAGTTGCCCTTATCATAGCCATCCTTGCGCTGCTTCCTCGTTGGGGAGGGGAGCGTGCATATGCTGCAGAAACCATGGCGGAAGCTGCAGGAATGCTGGTCACTGCCGCCCCTACTCCCAAGGACACCCGCGCCCAAAAACTTCAGGCATATCTTGCCTCTTACAATTCGCCGCTTTCTGACCAGGCAGGATTTTTTGTATCCGAAGCGGACCGGCTCAATCTCGACTGGAAGCTTGTCGCGGCAATTTCAGGCGTGGAGTCTACGTTCGGCAAGCAAATCCCTCCCGGCTCCTACAATGCTTGGGGTTGGGGAGTGTTCACCGGCGCCCTTGATGGGATCCACTTTAGTGGTTGGAAAGACGGTATTACCCAGGTTTCTGAGGGGCTCGCGAAAAACTACTTCGGCCGCGGCGCAAAAACCATTTATGACGTTGGCTGGATTTACGCGGCAAACGGCGCCTCCTGGGGCAGTCACGTCATTAATTTCATGAATCAAATAGATTCCTTTACGCAAAGCGGCCTGGCGGAGCTAGATATCACCATCTAAGGCGGGTATAATAAGCCTGAAATAGCTCCCGTGGCGGAATCTGGTATACGCGTACGCTTTAGGAGCGTATGGGCCTAGCCCTTAGAGGTTCAACTCCTCTCGGGAGCACACGAAGCTGGAAGACGTTCATAAACTATGAAGTTTCCGGCCCGTTCCAACGGCCAATCAAAGGACCGTC
>CAYTZO010000034.1:0-2996 GCA_964442525.1 uncultured Gammaproteobacteria bacterium | reverse complement strand
GCTTCATTGTTTCCTTGATTTTTGTTCCTTCGGTCCGTGCTTCATCCCAAGAGGCGTATCGGGAGTATCTTTCTGAGGTAGACCAATACCGCAGGATCTACGCTGATTTTGCCTCGGCCCGGGACAGTTACCTCAAATTCCAGACGCTCACGAGCCAGTCCGATGCGCTCAACAAAACAAAGCTCATGCTGACAAGCCGCAACCGGGTCCTCATAAGCTACCTGAACCTCCTCTCTCAAAAAATTGCGGAAAATCCTGGCCTGCAGCAAGCGCAAAAGCAGCAGTACTTCGGTGCGATTCAGAAGGAATCCGCATTTATCGCTACGCAAAACGGACTCGTGCCGGCAATTACCTCAATCGACGGGACCATAGCCTCGTCAAAAACACTGGAAAACCACTACCCGGCGTTTCAGGCAGCGGCACAAAAAACCATCCTCGGCCTGATCCTTGGCAACCTCTCGGCTCTCGCGAACCAATACGATGAAGTCGCCTCCCGCGCCCAGCAGCTCGTCAGTCTGGAGACGGCGAGACTGCCGGGCGATAAGCTTGCCACACTTGGCAACTGGATGCTGCAAATCAATGCCAAACGCGCTCAATTCCAGCAAACCGTCGATGTGATTGCCCTGGTAAACGCCAAACTTGATACGGCCGAGAGTTTTGATCTGGACCGGCAGGCAGGAGAGCTCCACACGCAGGCGGGGCAGGCAAGGCAAAATCTTATTGACGGCGCATCGTTTCTGGGTGAACTCATTAAAGAACTCAAATATGCCGACTAAAATATATGGATGAAGCCATTATCCCAAACCAACCGCCGCAGCCGGTTATCGAGCCGAAAAAACCCTTTGCCACCCCGGTCCGGCCGCTGGTTTTAGCCGGCGGCGCGGCTCTTACGATCCTGCTTGTTGTGCTGGTCGCATGGCTCGTATTTACTCCGAGAGGGCAAAGCGGGCAAGCGCCGCCACCCCAGACGCCCCCGCCACAAGCCAGCGCAAGCCGGCCTTTGAGCCCCCTTGCGACGGAAAGCGCGTTTCTCTCGGTCGAATCGTCGGTAGCGAGCTTATCAGCCGTCCTCTCCTCGTATGGCATTGAGGATCCGACCGTTACACTTCCGTCGCTCGATCTGCCGCTCGGATTTAGTCAGTAGGTTTCTGTTTACTCTTTACTCTCTCCGTCCGCCTATGATACACTCCTCCCATGACATCTTCCCTTTCACGCCAGTCCGACGGCACGATTGAGCTCACCATGACCATCCCCTGGGCTGATGTAGCAAAAACCTATCAGACCATGGTGGATGAAACGGTGAAAAACGCAGAGCTTCCCGGCTTCCGCAAAGGCAAAGCGCCCAGGGATCTCGTCGAAAAAAACCTCGAAAAAACCAAGCTTTATGAAGAGGTACTCAAAGTTCTTATCCCCAAGGCGTATAACGACGCAGTAGCCGAGCATAAAGTGAAGCCCATCATTTCCCCCAAAGTTGAACTCAAAGAGGCAAACGAAGGGAAGGACTGGATTATAAGAGCGTTAACCTGTGAAAAACCAACCGTCACCCTTGGCAATTATAAGCAGGCAATAACCAACCTCAAAGCAGGCAGTCAGAAAAAAATCTGGACTCCCGGCACCGAACCCAAGGCAGAAGATAAGGATAAGCCAACCAAACCCACGCTTGATGAACTCCTAAAGACTGTTTTTGAGGTAACAACGGTTTCCCTTCCGGCTCTTCTCGTAGAAAACGAGGTCAACCGGCTGCTTTCCGATCTTATCGACCAAACCAAAAAGCTCGGCCTCTCCGTTGAACAGTACCTTGCCTCGACTAACCGCACGGCAGAAAGCATCCGCCGTGACTACGAAGAACAGGCCAAGCGCACGCTGAGTCTTGAATTCGCGCTTGAGCAAATCGCAGACAAGGAAGCAGTGCTCGTTTCTGACGATGAAATCGATACCGTCATAAAAACCGCAAAAACCGAAGCGGAACAAAAAGCGCTCACCGGCCAACGCTACTACCTCGCCTCGCTCCTGCGCAGGCAAAAAACCCTTGACACGCTTGCTTCCTTATAATATAGGTAAGGTTGCCGATACCTGCCGCTCTTGCCCTGGCAGGGAGTTTGGCGTATAATTTGACAAACGTATGATGACCAAGCCCCAAAATACCAAAAAACATGTTCGCTACGCGAACGATAACATCCTCGAATCGCTTCGGGGAGTCGGCGGATCTGTGGTCAAAACCACGGCCGATAGTGCGGTAAAAATCGGAGGCGATGTCCTGGGTTCTCTTTTTGGATCCATGCCAAAATCCGGCGAGCTCTTCACCAAAGAAGCACCGCAACCGGAACCCGAGCGCATCCCTGCTGTCCAACCCATTCACAGGCCGGAAATGCTCAGAAAACCCATGCCGGATTTTGAACAGGCCAAGCTCAAACAGGAAATCGCCGCAGTCAGGAGCGAGCTTAAGGCGCTTTCGGAATCGATCAAGAACCTTCATGCTGAAGTTGCCAAAGCCGTGGACGAGGTGCCGGTGGAGCCGGGTATCTATCACGTCAACTTCTTTGCGCGGCTTAAGTCGCTCCTCAAACTTCTGCGCGAGCAGATCGACGACAGCAGGAGCTGGATGATCCTTAGCTCCGGCCGCAAAAAGAAAATGGGTTACTGGGGCATGTACAAAAAACACGGCACCTCCTTCGGCCTTTCCGGCGAGCGCTCGATCGCCTCACAGGCGGGATAACGTATGTCGCGCCTTTCCCCCGCCACCAGGCAAAGCGGACTTATCTGTCTCAGGTGCAATCAGCCAAAACCAGCGACAGAGTTGGCCAGACTTTTCGTCCGGTGGAAACCTAGCCCTCGCGAACCGAATCCTGAATTTAAACTCAAAGGAACATACTGCACCACCTGCCTTTCTCCGATAGAAAAAGAATTGACCGCCAGGGGAGCCGCAGAATTTAAAAAAGAGGCGGTTCAACCCGTCAGTTCTATAGAAACGCTCAAACGTATATAATAAGGTAGCT
>CAYTZO010000033.1:6619-9721 GCA_964442525.1 uncultured Gammaproteobacteria bacterium | reverse complement strand
TTCATGGACAAAGCGTACAACCCCAAGTCAGTTGAAGAAAAAATCTACCAAATGTGGGAACAGGGGTCGCCTTCGCTTGGCTACGGCGGACCAAGTGGGTATTTTGCGCCAAAAATAGATAAAAAGAAAAAACCGTTTTCCATCCTCCTCCCCCTTCCCAACGCCAACGATCCCATGCATATGGGGCACGCGATGTTCGTCATCCAAGACATCCTCATCCGCTACCACCGCATGAAGGGTGACCCAACGCTGTGGCTTCCCGGCGGGGACCATGCAGGAATCGAAACCCAGTTCGTTTTTGAAAAAAAACTCGCCAAGGAAGGCAAAAGCCGGTTTGATTTCGATCGGCAAACGCTCTACCAGATGATCGCCGACTTTGTCGAACAAAACAAAAATATCAATCGTGATCAGATGAAACGACTCGGCTTTTCCCTTGACTGGAGCCGGTACCACTATTCACTCGAGCCAGGTATTCTCAAAATCGTTTTTGACACGTTCTACAAACTCTACAACGACGGTCTCGTCTACCGCGACGACCGGCTGGTTAATTACTGCACGAAATGCGGCACGAGTTACTCAGATCTCGAAATTAAACATGTGGAACAAAACGATCCTCTCTACTTCATGAAATACGGACCGTTTGTCCTCGCCACGGTCCGGCCGGAAACAAAGTTCGGCGACACCGCTGTTGCCGTGAACCCCAAAGACAAACGATATGCGAAATGGATTGGAAAAGAAATCGAGGTATTGGGGTTACTGGGTAAATTTACGATTCAAGTCGTCGCCGATAGCGCGATCGACCCCAAGTTCGGTACGGGCGTGGCCAAAGTCACCCCGGCACATGATTTTACTGATTTTGAAATAGCCAAGCGCCATAATCTTCCCTCCAAACAAATTATCGGCTTTAACGGACGACTCACGAAAGAAACCGGTCCGTATGCAGGACTCAAGGTGAAAGCTGCACGAGAAAAAGTAGTTGCTGATCTGAGCGCAAGGGGACTCATCGATCACATCGATACCAACTATACGCATTCTGTGGCAACGTGTTATAAGTGCGGCACGGTAATCGAACCTCTTCCCCTCCCCCAGTGGTACATCAAAACAAAGCCGCTCGCTGCACCAGCTATGGAGGCAGTAAAAAAAGGAAAAACAAAGATTTTTCCGCTCAAGCGTTTTGAAAAAATGTATTTTGACTGGCTTACCAATATTCTCGATTGGAACATTAGCCGCCAAATCGTCTGGGGACCGAGAATTCCCGCTTGGTACAAAGTAGACGGAAACGAGCATCGCATCTGGGTATCGTTCCTGGATAAAAATAAAAAATTTCAACAAGGAATGATAGCTGAGTTTTCTTCGCTTGAAGAAATTATAAACGGCATTCAGCGAGTGATGGTGCCCAAAGATATTTCCCAAATTTACGTGGGAGAAACACCGCCTCCTGGAGGGAAATGGATCCAGGAAACCGATACCTTCGACACGTGGTTTCTTTCGAGCCAATGGCCGATTACCACACTTGGGTTCCCTGACAGCGCAGACTTTAAGTATTTTTACCCAACGAGCGTCCTTGACACGATGTGGGATATTCTCTTCTTCTGGGTCGCCCGCATGATGATGATGGGGCTCTATCGGACGGGCAAAGTGCCCTTTGAGGTTATTCACCTCCACAGCCGGGTCGTGGACGCGAAAGGACAGAAAATGAGCAAAAGCCGCGGCAACGTCATGAACCCGATTGACATGGTCGAAAAATACAGTGCCGATGCGCTTCGTTTTACCCTCGTCTTTGGCGCGGGACCGGGAAGCGATATTGCTATCTCCGAAGACAAAATCCGCGGCATGCGCAATTTTGCAAATAAAATCTGGAACGCGAGCCGATTTATCACGATGTTTTCCTCAGACGCGAAGGGATCAGACGACGCTGCTTTCAAGAAAAAAATCAGGGAGATTACAAAAAACGTAACAGGCGCAATTGAAAAATATCGTTTCAACAGCGCCGCAGAACTTCTCTATGAAAGTTTTTGGCATTGGTTCTGTGATAAAGCAATTGAAGATGCGAAACAGGGAAAAATCTCCAAATCGGTTTTAGAGGAAGGACTTATCACCTATCTCAAACTTCTTCATCCCTTCATGCCCTTTGTGACGGAAAAAATTTGGAGTCTGTTCCCCCACACAGAAAAAATGCCATTGATTATTTCTTCTTGGCCTATCTAATATCCTGATGAAGTTGCCGGAGCTGCGGACGTTGTTGCTACTGGAACCGGTGTTGGAGTCGGAATCGCGGTTGGAGTTAGCGTCGGAATGGCGCTTGCCGGGAATGTGAATGTGGTAAGGATAAGGTCAAACAATTTGTCATCTGCAGTAAAATCAGTCGCGGCCCCGCTCGGTGTGAAGTGATTGACCTCAAGTGCAGTTGTGGCCGACAGTTCAATCATGACCCCCCGCATCTGCGAGAAACTATAGCCGCCGACCGTTGATCCCGGGAACGCTCCAGAAAAAGCATACGCCGGCACTCCCGAAACGGTCGCGATACTCGTGACAAACGGCCGGCCGGCGGCATCGGTAATAATTGCGCCGCGGATATAATTTAAGCTCTGTCCGGTGCCCCGCGCAGCTACGGTAAATCGCGTTCCGCCCGGCAGATACGTCCCCTGCGAAATGCAACTTGCGCTGTCGCAAATGGGAGCAGGAACGTCGGGAGGCAACTTGAAGCTCGTGCCGGGAATTGGCTGTTTGGTGGCACTGCCCAGCACTTGATACGTCACCCAGCCGGCGGTCGGTGAAGCCGGCGTCGGCGTGGGGGTCGTGGCAGTTGTTGTCGACTCCGGCGCACCTTGCGGTTTTACAAGCGATTGAATAGTTGGCCAAAAATAGATTCCAGCAGCCACAATAAAAAGGATGAACAAAACGATTAGAAATTTTTTAAAGAATCCCCCTTTTTTCTTTTGTGCCGATGCTCCTTGCGGAAACAGCGGTTGGGGGAGTGGTGCTGGTGGTCCAGAAACGGGCGCCGGTACGGGAAGTGGTGACTCCTTTATCGGTTCGATAAGCGGCGTTTCCTCGTACTTGAGAGGCACAGGTTTCTCTTGGGCAGTGTCATCGGCCATA
>CAYTZO010000033.1:1551-6519 GCA_964442525.1 uncultured Gammaproteobacteria bacterium | reverse complement strand
GGCAAATTTCTCCCTGGTCCCACTTTATATCCACCTGCCTGCGCAGGCAGACCATACCAGAGCGCAGTCGAGCCGCCATCATCAAGGTTTATTGCATTATCCATGCCCAAGGCGCGTAAAACCTGTGCGGACCGGGCGACGCTGGCACCTCGCACAACGCCGATATAGACCGTGTTGCCTTTATTGGCAACGAACGAGCGGTTTCCCGCGTTTCCTTCTTTTGGTTCCCCTTCACCGGTAAAAACAATATTGCCCCCAGCCACAAGCATGGGTCGGTTGGCAATCAAACTATCCGGACTCGTGTCTCTGCCCCAATCAAGCGATTGTCCAATAAATCGGACGGAGCTTCCTAAAAATACGACAACGGGAACGGTGCTGTACACATTATTAGTTGAATTAAAGTAGACTTTATTTTTGTTCATAAGGAGGGTATCAAAGGAGTTGGTTTTTCCGGCGCAACTTGGATATTCCGCCGGACAAAAGTAACTCCCATTGACTCCGGCAAACGCGCCGTTGCGGCTAATATAATCGGCAAGGGACAACACGGGGCAATCGTTGGCGCAGTCGCGATCGCTTGCGGTATCGACAATAACTTTTGTCTGCGAAAGATCCCCTGCGACAATATCGACGAGAAAATTTGTTCCATTAAGCGGAACGAGCTGTCTCGTATAGGCTCCCGGAGCGGGAACATTGGTGCTTACCGGAGTATTTTGTGTTACTGCCGCCGCAATAAATGCCTGGCGGGCAAGCGCTAAGCCTGCGTCCAGGGAAACAAGCTCTGCTGCGGCACTTGACCAGTTGCGTGAGGCAAGAAGAGAAAGGCTTTTAGCAAACTGGGCATCGAATTTTGTTGTGTCTTTCGTCTGCGTCTTTAGGTCAAGGAGGGTTTCATAGGTGTGCACTGCGCGGGTATAGATATTTTCAATGTTGGTTATCTCCTCTTCGAGTGCCTGATTTTTCTTATACTGATCTTCATTTTTTACCGCCGCGAGTTCATCGTAAATAGTTTGAAATTGTTGAGCCAGTACGCCTTGCTGCGTATTGATGTTGCCGATATAGAAGCTGGTCAAAAATGCCGCAATACCTATCACTCCCAAAACTGCCGCTCCCACAAACCACGGAAGCGAAATCGTGCGGAATTTCGTCAGCCGCAAAAGAAACGCCTTCATTCAACCAGTCTAACACAGGAGTTCCAGAGACCTCTACGCCATTCTTTTGCCTCTTTCTCTGCTGCGCCAAACTGATCGGCAAAAGCGACATCCGGCGGGTAAGCCGTGGCGCGGGCAAATCCCTGACGGACGAGAAAATCATTGACAAACAGATTGCCTGTTTCGCCGGCGGGCGGGCCAACATAGACGTACCGCAGCAGTCGACCATACGTATCAACGTCAGAAATATCTTTGATGAGCCGGATATTTTTCTGCTCAACGAGCATTCTGTTTGCTTCTTTCGCCTCGCCGCCGAAACATTCGATGGGACGAGGTTGAACAATCTCCGGCGTATCTATGCCGATGTAGCGAACCCTGCGCCCATCGGAAAGTTCTATGGTATCCCCGTCTATAACACGAAAAACTTTCGCTTCCTCTCCGGTCTCACGTAATAACCCCGGAGCAGTTGCTTGTTCCGTTATCTCGCTCCCCCGACGTTGGGAAGGAGTTTTTTGTGACTGGGTAAAAACGAAAATGAAGCTTGCCCCAACTATCAGGAAGAAAATACCAACGAGAAAGAAAAGTCTACGCATCAACGTTCATTGTATCAATTATCCCCGTTCCAAATACTCCCCGGTCTCAGGATCAATGCCAATGGTATCGCCGTTTTTAATAAACAGGGGCGCGGTCACTTTCAAACCCGTTTCAACAGTGACAATCTTCGTTCCCCCGCCGGAAACCGTATTGCCGCGGGCTCCTTCCTCTGCCTCAATCACTTTGAGCCAAACTTTTTTGGGAAACCGCACGCCCAGAGGTTCTTCGCCATGAATAAGCACCTGATAGACATCGTTGGGCTTAAGGTAGTTTACAAAGTCGCCAAGCATATCCTTGGGTAATTGATACTGTTCATATGATTGATTATCCATGAAGACGTAATTCTCTCCTTCTTGATACAGGTACTGCATTTCATGCGTTTCAACCGATACTTCAACGGCTGATTCGCCAGACTTAAACGTGAACTCAACGACTTTGCCGGTTTTTATACTTTTGAGTTTGGTTCGCACGAATGCTGAACCTTTGCCGGGATTGACGAACTGCATGTCCGTGATTTGATTGGGCTCCCCGCGGAACTCGATAAATATACCCTTTTTAAACTGAGCAGTCGTGATGTTTGCCATATAAAAAAGAATCCCCGTTTGGGGCTTCAATTATCTCATTGATTAGGTTTTTACACAATAAACCAACTTAGGATAAACTAAGTGACTATGACCTACGCGTGTCTAGCATCGTGATTGTGCCATGATCGGCATTTACGTCTACGTAATCTCCGTCCTTAAAAAGCTTTGTAGCAAACTTGGTGCCAACAATACAGGGTTTATTTAATTCCCGGGCAACAATCGCTGCATGACACAAGCTTCCACCTTCATCCGTGACAATCGCAGCTGCCTTGACCATCGCAGGGAGAAAATCAGGGATCGTCATGGGGGAAACCAGTATCTCTCCTTCCTGCACCAGATCGATTTGATCATGTCCCATCACTCTTCTCACTGTCCCCCGAACCTTTCCTTTACAGGCAATTTGACCAGTCAGTGTTTTTTGTTTTTTGAATGCCTCAGCCTTAAATGTGATCCTGAATTTTTTTGCGATAGCAGCTTTTGATGTACCAACAAATAACTCATTATTGGTAAAAAAATACCCTTTCTGTCGTTTTTCTAGTTCTACGATGCTGGGATGTTTTTCAGACATGATTTCCTCGATGGTTAATACAGAAGAATAGGTCTGGAGTTGTGGATAGAGATTGGCTAATGACTTCCGAATGACCGTATCGGAGCTATTACAGAGAATGTCTGTTAGTGATCGAACTTCTTGAATTTTTTCCAGATGCAGTCCAACCAACTTTGCCTCATCCATTTGGCAAAACCACCACATAGCCTCAAACCATGGATAGCCCGCTTCGAGCTCAGCGAGAAACCGTTTGAGTTGAGATAGATTGAGTGCTTGCTCTTTTTCGTAGATCGGTCGAATGTAGGTTAATTTTTGCAGAACGGTCTTTTCGATTGCTGCAAGGGAATTTGTATTCTTACGAGCAAGCTTCACTAATAAATTCTGCACCCACTCAACTCCCTGTAAATCATAGTAGAAATGAACGGTGTCATCTGATCGTTGGGTAATAATGTAAGGAAGAAACGGTTGTTTTTCACTTGTCCACCCTTTTGGATTGGTACTCTCCCCTCTCACCCAGGCTTCAACAGAAGGAAGACAAAAATCCCGGGAAAACAGCTTTTCGTACTGGGGTTTTCCTGTCACAGCAACAGTATATCAAATAATTTATAATCTCAAAAACTCTTTTAACGTGAGGCCCATTTGGTTCACGATGCTTTTAAGCGTTCCTTGTTTTATTTCGTGGTGATGCGGGATCACACAGGTTTTCTTTTTCTTCTCATTCCACCAAATCTCGTGTGTGCCGCCGGTATTCCTTCGATAGACAAATCCGGCTTTGCGGGCTTTTTTAATAACCTCGCGGTATTTGAGCGGCTTCATGCAGCGACGATGACGGGAACGGTAAATTGAGGCTCTTTAAGTGACCGTTCTTTTTGAATCCTCAAGGGAACTTTCAACCCCTCTTCTGCATAGAGTTCGATGAGCGACTGAGCGACTGCAGTAACCTCAAGCACAGCTTCATCAATGGTCTCGCCCTGGGCGTAACAGTCTTTCCACACGGTGCAGCGGGCAACGTAGCCGCCAGAAGAATCACGCTTAATATCCAGGGGTAATGCATACTGCAATACTTTTCCCGATGTTTGTACCATATGAACCAATTATACCACTTCTTTTCTTCAAAACAGGTCCCGGGCCGGGAAAAACATGGTGTCGGCGATGTCCGTCACATCGCTAAAAAGCATAATCAGCCGGTCTACCCCAACCGCAATCCCGCCAGTCGTGGGCATCCCGACCTTGAGCGCATTGATAAAATCTAGATCAACGGGGTGGGCAAGCTTGCCCAATCGTTGTTGTTCCTCTGACTCATCGTGGAACCGCTCAAGTTGTTCTGTCCAATCCGTAAGCTCGCTATAAGCATCGCCAAGCTCGAGGCCTTCGATATAAAATTCGAAGCGCTCAGCAAATCTCGGGTCGCTCTTTTTTTTCTTGGATAATGCAGCGAGCGCCACCGGATAGTCATACATAATGATCGGTTTCCCCCGACCAAGCTTGGGTTCAATTTCATTCAGGAATATCTGATTAAAAAGTTCTTCCCAATCATCACCTTTCTCCACGCGATATCCCCTTCTTTTTGCCGCCGCCAGAAGTTTCGGCTCGCTCAAAAAAACTTCTGTTGGTATGCCAGCGAACTTTTTAAATGCCTGGCTCATGGTGATCCGCTCCCAGGGAGCGGAGAGATCAACCGTGGCTCCTTGATACACCAGCTTTCTCGTATTCCTGACCATGTGTTTTGAACGAAGAAGATAGGTATTGATAAATACGATAAGTTCCTCGCAATCCTTCATGATATCCGTGTAGTCAGCCCCCACCCGATACCACTCGAGAATGGTGAATTCCGGATTGTGGGTTTTGCTTTGACTCTCGGTGTTGCGAAAACTTTTGGTGATCGTGAAGCAGTTTCCGATGCCGGCAACAAGAAGTTTTTTGAGAAACGGCTCGGGAGAGGTCGGAAGGAATGCACGCGTTGGCTTTCTTTGCCGATCAAGGAGTGTTGTCTCAAATACATCCAAGTACGACTCCGGAGGAAGACTTCCCGTCAGAAGCGGCGTCTCAACTTCATGGAATCCCTGCTCACGGAAAAACGTACGGATAGCGGTAA
>CAYTZO010000033.1:0-1451 GCA_964442525.1 uncultured Gammaproteobacteria bacterium | reverse complement strand
GTGTGGACGATGAGGAAAAAAATAAACCACCATTTTTCACTGCGTCTTGCCGCATGCCAGAGTGCCAAACCCGTCCAAAAAATCGACCAGATCGCAATGAATGCCACGGGTGCTCCCCACCAGGACTGAAACGAATACATACTGCTGTTTCCAAGATACCAAGGCATAGGATAGAAGAGAGCTTAGCGTTAAAGAAACCTCAGTATTTTTGCTTTTTGTTCCAGATCCAAAAACCAGGGCTGCAACTTTTCGTTAATCTTTGTGTTGAGTATTGCCTTTCGCGCTTCTTCCCGAAGTACGGCAGGCTCCGTCGCGGTAAGCGTCGCACTGTTGGTCGCAATATAGGCGTCGACATCGCCCTCGGTAATTGTTATGCTTTTCCCTAATAGTCTTTCAACGGTCAGCTGTAAACGGATTTGCGACTCGAAATCCGCCCGCGTCATGCCCTGAAATTTGAGAACATCATCAAGGCTTACATTTTGTCCCAGTCCTTTCACGACGGCTTTCACCTTACTGTCCACGTCTTCTTGAGAAATTACAATGCCTTCCTTCTTTGCCTCTTGGGCAATAAGCGCTTCGGAAATCATGCCTTCGAGCGTTTGTTTTCCGTAACGGTTGACAAGAATCTTATTAAGCTGCCAGCGGAAAATCGGCTTTCCGTTTACCACGGCTGCAAGAATGCCGCCTTTATTTACGAGAAAAACGCCAACCAGGGTAAGAAGGAGAATAACCAGTACCCACCGCACCCACCTGCTCTGAGCCGGTGCAACCCGAGAAGGAGAGGGGTTAACGGGGGAGGATTTTTTTGTCGGCATGGTGACACCATACCATAGAAGCGGAGGGTAGGCAACAGGCAGTTAATAGCCTGGGAACTGTTCGACAATGACGTTCGTCCGCGGTACGCCGAGGGAACCCAACGCGCTCACCACCGCATCCACCAGCGCCTGCGGGCCACAGGCATAAAAAAGCGTGTTCATCAAATCTTTTGCATACTGCCGAACGAACCCCTCATCGATTCGCCCCACTCTCCCCTGCCAGCTCTCCTTGCTTTCCTGCGGCCGCGTAATGGTTTCTATAAGCGTAAAGTTTTTAAGCCGGCCGGCAAACCCTTCCAGTTCCTTCCGAAACACAATTTCTTCCGGAGTCTTATTGGAGTAAACAACGGTAATGGGAAGAGATAAATCTTTATCGAAAGCGTACTTGAGCATACTGCGCACCGGCGTAATGCCGATGCCGCCGGTCAGCATCACCTGCGGACGAATTTCGTTTTCATGAAGGATAAAGCTGCCGGCAGGACCCCGCGCTTCAATGCTCGTTCCGATTGGCAAAGCAAAAAGTGCCTGTTTAAAACTGCTCGGACCCCGTTTGGTGGTAATGGAAAGGCGCTCCTCGGTAGGAGAAGAACTCAGGGTGAATGTCCGAATGGTCCCCCGCTCGTCAGGCTGGTCAAT
>CAYTZO010000032.1:0-9913 GCA_964442525.1 uncultured Gammaproteobacteria bacterium | reverse complement strand
TTAGAAGTGTCTGACGGCATGTGTGTGTTGCCTCCGCTTCTTTTTCCCACGCGTCAGAGTCCAAAAAAAATCCGCTCTTGCTTGTTTTCCCAGCTCATCACGTACTTCCTGTTCAAGTTTTTTTTCTTCAAGCAAACCCTCTTTTGTTGCATCGGGCGGCTCCAAAAGAGATTTCCACCGCGTAATTTTCCCGTCTTTGCTTGTATTGGCTACCTCTACCCCGTTGTCTTTAAGACATTTTCGAAGAAAAAGATAACAAATCATCTGACCCAGGCCGGTGGTTTTCTGCATTTCCATTGTGGTAAATCCCCTGAGGTATTGATCCTCAAGGAATGCCTTCATCCGAATATGTTTGAGCCTGGCTTCTTCCAACACCGAATCTGAGGAATCACTAAATGGCACGTCCGCATCAAAATTATGCCGGGCCAAAAATGCTTGATCTGACTCACTTATATTCATGGTTCCTCCACAATGATAATAAGCTCCCTCTCGTTTATCGGCCGAAAGGCAGTAATAGGGAGATCGTGGCCGTCGAGTCGAACCAAAACCCGATCTTCCGTTGCAAAAGTATTGACGAGTTCATGCATTTGTTTCTCTCGTGCATTCCCGTCAGCAAATACAAGTGTCGCCGCCTGCCGGCTGGACTCCGGTTCTACCTGTCGCAGCTGGGGCTTTCCCACGGTCTTTACAGAAGGCGAACGGCAGGTAAAAAGCCCGGTCACGTCTTCTGTAAGCGAACGGGCCTCAATGCCCTTAAGTAACATGGCCCAATTCCTACCAAAAAATTACGGCAGTTGCAAGAGGGGAAAAAGCTTCTCGTCTTCCGGCTTATTCCAAACCAGAGCAAGGTTAAGGTTCTTCGTAACAAAATATTTTTTCACCAAACGATTAACGTCGTCTTTGGTGACGGCCTCGATTTTTTTGAGGTACTCATCGGTCGTGAGAATCGGCTGATGGTAAAGCTCCTGCTTGGCATAATATTCGCCCATAAACTCCGGATTTTCGCTCTGGAAGGCCATGATCGTCTCAATCCGTTTTTTGGAAACCATAACCTCGTCGTTTGTGACTCCCTTCTCAACAACCTTGGTAAGTTCATGGATGATCGCCCGGACGGTCTCGTGCACTTTTTCCGTCGCCACACCCGCGTAAATACTCCAGTACCCCACGTCCTGCCAACTGTCCTGACCGGAGCGGATGTGATAACAAAGCCCTTTCTTCTCGCGGATCTCACGAAACAGCCGCGACGTAAATGAAACGCCCATAAGGAGATTAAACACCTGCCAGGCAAAGCGGTCATCGGACTCTCTCCTAAACGTCCGAAGTCCCAGCATGAGGTGCGCCTGCTGGGCCTCGCGTTTGGTCACAGCCTCCACGCGGGGCTCGTTTTGATGATCGACTACGCGCTGCGCCTCTTCGGCGGACCCGCCGTTGAGGCTGGCAAACCAATGCAATACTTTTTCTTTAATCTTTTTTTCTTGTCCTGCAATTCGGCCCGCAAGGACAACCACAATGCGGTCCGGGCTATACCAAGACTCTCGGTATTCTCGAAGTTCGATACTCGCTACCCGTTTTAAGCTTTTTTCCTCCCCGATAATCCGCATCCCGAGTGAAGTCGAGGGATACATCATGTGGTGAAAAACCTCGGAAACCTTGCTCGCGGGTTCATCCTCATAGCGTTTCATTTCCTCAAGAATCACGCTTCGTTCACGGTCGACGTGTTTTTGCTCGAGTAAAGGCTTTATGGCAAGCTCCTTGTTTATCTCTAGCGCTAATGGCCAGTCAGTGCTAAGAACTTTGTTGTGGTAACTGGTAACGTCGATGTCTGTATAAGCATTTTGGAGCCCGCCGATGCGCTCAATGACATTTACATCATCGGTCGTCGGGTACTTTTCCGTTCCTTTAAACACCATGTGTTCGAGGAAGTGGCTGATGCCGTTGATCTTTGTCGTTTCGTAGCGGCTGCCGACAGCGACCATCACGGCCGTCGCGACGCTATTGACCCCCTCCATGGGAACGAGAATGAGCCGCGTGCCATTGGGAAGAACGGTTTTTTGGTATGGTTTGTCTTTCACAAGAACTTTATTGTACCATAATTTTATGACCCCAGATGATCTGCGTGGGCAAATAGAGCTCAAGATTGTTGAACTGATTAAGGCCCGGCTGGCCGACGGCACGATGACCGAGGAAGAAAGCCAGGCGATTTCCTCCCGCGTCCTTGAGCTCCTCAAGCCCGGAATGAGCTTTGAAGAGCTCTTTAAAGCCATTCCTCAACTCGACGACGGCTTCCCTGCTCTCTCCCCGATCGTCGCCCCGCTTATGCGTGATTATGAGGAACGCATCGTCAAGGAAGCACAAAAAAACGTGATTGAGCTCATTCATGAAGGTCAGTATGACGCCGCAGCAAAGCTTGCAGACCAGGCAGTCAAACAGGATATCCCCCTCACGTGGATCGGCAAAGGAAAGCCTATTGACAACGAGTAAGCCATTCCTTTATTGTAGGTTTACTTCTGCCCGATGTCATGAAAACGCACCGCTTATTTATTCGGGCGATTCTTTTGTTTCTTGCCACGTCACTTTTTGTCGGACTCTGGGTCTTTAGTCATAACGGCTCATTTCTCAGCTTTGCCGCAAAAAAACGTAACCCATGGGATGATTGTGCCATCGGCAGGCTCTGTCGGGCTCCGGAAGACAACAGCCGAAGGGATAAAAATAAATTTCCTGATGCAAAGTGCGTGACGGTGAGTGAGGGTTGTCTGGATGAGCTGAAGTGTACGAGCGCAGACGGAAAAACAACGCAGTGGTTTAACCTCGGAAGGAGAAAAAACTGCGGAAAGACACAAGAACAACAGCCCCTCCCCACTCCCACGCCTACCGCGACGCCAACTCCAACACCGACTCCTACTCCCACGCCCACTCCCACGCCGACCCCAGGACCGACCGCTACTCCGACTCCTACGGGAACGCCGGCTCCTACTCCTACCCCTACTCCTCCGCAGGTCCTTGGCGCTGAAGCGCCTAAGACGCTCCCGAAAACCGGATTCCCGACAGAGGCGGTATTCGGCGTCGCCGCAGTTGGAGAAGTCGTCGGATGGCTTCTTCTGAAAAAGTTTCGCTCATGATTGCCGCTTCCGGCACCATCTACCAGTACCACCCCCCGATTCTCCCCAGACTTGGCCGACTAGCCGGACTGGCGCTCCTTACTCTTTCTCTGGCGACGATTATCTTCCTCTTTACCCCTATTGCCCTGGCTGAACTGCGCTACGTTCTGTCAAAGTACGACCAACAGCCCCTGGCTCAGGAGACAACGAAAACAGGGCTTTCCTTCGATACCATTGCCGTCCAAAATGAGGCCCGTCAGCTGGGCCTGTCCAGTTATTTTTCCGTATTTGTCCCAAAAATTAACGCCCGCGCCGATATCATTCCCAACGTAAGCACCCAGGATGAAACGGAGTACCAACGCGCTCTTACCAAAGGCGTCGCCCACGCCCGCGGGACCTACTTCCCGGGCCAGGGGAAAAATATTTTTCTCTTTGCCCATTCTACGGACAGCCCCCTCAACTTCAGCCGGTATAATGCAGTTTTTTATCTTCTCCGCAAGCTCGAAAACGGTGATCGCATTACGGTATTTTTTTTAGACAAAAAATATGAGTATGAGGTTGTTCAAAAAGTTATTGCGGAGCCGGATGACACATCATGGATCTACAGGGATTTTGGCTCCGAGACGCTCATCCTCCAGACCTGTGATCCTCCCGGTACGACATGGAGGAGACTTCTGGTGATTGCAAAACCAGTCCGTTAAGTTGGAAGAAATGAGGGAGACCCAACGCCGGTTTTCTCCTCAAGCTGTACGAGGCGGCGATGATGATAATTTAAGTGCCTGTCGGTTTGAAGAATATGAATATCGAGCGTTTTCTTCACGCTTTTAAGGTCCTTTCGCATACCCTTGAGTTCTTTCCTTATTGGCTTTAATTTCTCATCTAATTTTGCATCTAATTTTGCATCTAAGCGTTGATCAAAAACCACCCCTATTTGTTTCAAATCTTTTTTCGTGAGCATACTCACCACACTCTACTCTACTCGTTCGGTTGCGTCAAGGCATGAAATCCGCGATACTGATGAGTATGAGCCTTCTCGTAATCCTTATCGCGGAACTTGTTGCACTCTTTTTTATCACACGAACGCTTACGAACCGGATCTATCTCCTTATTTTCCTCCTTACCCGATCAAAATCGATTGCCATGACTGTCGTTATGCTCCTTCTTTTCCCGGGAACCGTCATCCATGAACTTGCACACCTGTTTACTGCAGAAGTCCTGGGCGTACACACCGGCAAACTCACGCTTACTCCTGAAGCGGTCCGGGGAGACCTGCCTGCGCAGACTGGGGAGGTTCAGGCAGGCAGTGTGTCTGTTGCCAAAACTGATCCGTTCAGAAAAACCATCATCGGCATAGCGCCGCTGTTTGCGGGTCTCTTGGCTTTTTCCATCCTGTCTTACTGGTTTCCGGGTTTTTCTACCGGGCTTGAGTCTGTTCCCGCGAATCGGTGGCTCTCGACAACTACCTTTTATCTCGTCATTGGTACGCTCTATTTGCTTTTTGCTATCTCAAATTCATTGTTCCCCTCATCTCTTGATCTTAAAGGCACGCCTGCGACATTTATAACCCTTGGCATCGTGCTCACCGCTTCTTATGTTGCGGGACTGCGGATTAGCTTGAGCGGACAGGCTTTTAACCTGACCAATCGGATACTTTCCTCTCTCACTCAAAGTGCCATGCTCGTTTTAGCGCTCAATACTGGTTTACTGCTAATAGTTTGGTTTTTGATTGCTCTGTCGGGAAAAGTACTCCGTCGAAAAATTCGATGAAACCGGCCTAGGTTCTCTTTAAAACTTCAAAAAATGCCGATTGGGGTATTTCTACTCTTCCAACCAGCTTCATCTTGGCTTTGCCTTTCTTTTGCGCCTCAAGGAGCTTGTCTTTCCTCGTCCGGTCGCCGCCGTAAAGCTTCTGGATAACGTCTTTGCGGAAGGCCTTCACATCGCTCCTGGCAACAACTTTTCCTCCGATCGCCGCCTGTATGGGAATCTCAAATTGAGCACGCGGAATAACGCGGGCCAACCGGTCGGTAATGGCGATACTCCGACTGTGCGCTTGGTCGCGCACCACGAGAAACGAGAGCGCGTCGACTTTTTCTTTGTTGACGAGGATATCGACTTTGACGACATCAACCGTCTGGTAATCGAAGAATTCGTAGTCAAGACTGGCATAGCCTTCGGTAACGGACTTGAGCCGGTCAAAAAAGTCGATGATCATCTCGGAGAGCGGGATAAGGTAGGTAAACTCCGCTTGACCCTCGAAGCCTTGACGAAGTGGACCCGACTCGCTTATCCCAAAATATTTAAGATCGATATACTCTCCCCGTTTTTCTTGCGCAAGCTGCATCACCGCCCCGACATACCGCCTGGGCGTATAGACTTTTACCTGCATGACCGGCTCAGCAGTCTCTTCGATCAGGCTTGGATCTGGAAATTCTGCGGCTGATTGAATAGCGATAACCTGTTTGCTGGACGCTGAGGTCGGCATGACGTTTTTGGAGGCCTCTTCCAAGCGCTGGTTTTCGCGGGTGACGGGCGTAGGGGGACCCCCAAGAAGGGGTCCTCGCATGTCGGGTATTCTTGGGGGAAAACGCCCGGCAGGACCCGCATTCTGTTCACTTCGCATGAAACGCTCCAAAAACGCATGCCTCCCCGCGTCTTCTTCTCCTCCCCTCAACCGTACATGATATTCGACGCTCGGGCTGGTCGCGATCATGTTAAGACCGAACTCGCGGCTCAGGCGCTCCTGAACGATTTCCGCGTGAAGAAGACCAAGAAACCCGCAGTGAAAGCCGTTGCCGAGAGCCAAAGATGATATTGGCCTGAAGGTAAAAGCACTGTCGCTTAAGCGCAATTTTTCCATAGCTTCGCGTGCTAAAGAAATATCCGACATATTAATCGGATAAAGCCCAAGAAATACCATGGGCTTGGGCTCACGGTAGCCGGGAAGCGGCTCCACAAATGGAGAATTATGAATGGAGAATTCAGAATGCTTTTTCTGATTCTTAATTCTCAATTCTGAATTCTGAATTGTTATGGTTTCTCCAACCTTGGCAAGTCTCGCGTCCTTAAGCCCGGTTGCGATATACCCGACTTCACCGGTTCGCAATATATCAGAAGGAGTCATTTTCGGAGAAAAATAACCAAGTTCAATAGGATTAAACACCGCCCCCTGTAACAAGGTTTGCAAGGGGTGGCCTTGCAAAATCCCGTCAACAACCCGCACAAACACTACTACTCCTTTATGGCTGTCGTATTGCGAAGAAAATACGAGGGCGCGAAGCGGTTTGGTAGACTCACCGGAGGGAGGAGGGACCTTTGCAACAATTGCCAAAAGTACGTTTTCAACATTTTCCCCGGTTTTCGCTGAAATTTGTAGTATTTCCTCTTTATTAAACCCTAAGCTCACTAGCTCCTCTACGCTCTCTTCTATCCTCGCGTTCGGCAGGTCGATTTTATTAATGACCGGGATAATTTTGAGGCTGTGTTCCTGAGCCTGCCGGAGGTTGGCGAGCGTCTGGGCCTGCACGCCCTGCGTGGCATCAACCACCAGGATTGCCCCTTCACAAGCCGCAAGCGATCTGCTGACCTCATAGGCAAAGTCAACATGGCCGGGGGTATCGATCAAATTTAGAATGTAGAATTCAGAATTAAGAATTGATGAGGGCATTTCGCCGCTTTGTTTTCCATTCTGAATTCTAAATTTTGAATTCTGAACTCTATATTCCATCCGCACTGGGGCAAGTTTTATCGTAATCCCCCGCTCCCGTTCGATAGGATTGCTATCGAGAATCTGCTCCTGCATTTCACGCTTTTTGACCGTGCCGGTAAGCTCCAGGAGCCGGTCCGCAAGCGTGGATTTGCCGTGGTCAATGTGGGCGATGATGGCGAAGTTTCTGATGTGATCTTGATCCATGAAGCAATTTTACCACTCGTTCTGCCCTCTTGCACTCGATTCTCCTCGGGACTACGATACGGGTACTATGCTATATTTCGCAGAATTGCGGGGCAAAGCAGTGGTTAACGACAAAGGAGACAGGCTCGGCAAACTCACTGACCTCGTGTTCCTTTCCGGCGATCAGCCGCTCGTCACCAAGCTCGTGGTTGCAAGCGGCGCCACCATGCTTATCCCGCTTACCGACCTCGTGTCAATCAATAGCGTTGTCAAAATCCAGCCTTCCTTCCAGTCAACCAACCTGGCTGCAAACGAACTGTTTGTCGGCAAAAACCTTCTCGATCAACAGATTATCGATATCAAAGGCAATAAGGTCGTTCGCGTCAATGACGTGGTCATCCAGGACAAGCCTTATCTTGTCATCGCGGGCGTAGATGTGGGAATTTTGGGAATAGCCCGCTGGTTCAAACTCGAACAGTTTATAAACGTCCCGATCGGACTCTTTGGCAAAACCATGACGAGTGACTTTTTGCCCTGGGAGGACATCCAGCCCGTCGCCCTTTCCCGGGGCAGGGTGGTCCTCAAGGCAGAGGATAAAAAGCTCACCCGCATCCCCCCCGAAGACCTTGCCGACCACCTCGAGCGCCTCTCCCTCAAAAACCTTACCAAAATCCTCGACATCCTCCCGGAAAACTACGAAGCCGAAGTTATCCAAAATCTCAACACGAGCTTCCAACAGACGCTCTTCCGTCGGTTCCGGCCGCCTCATGCCGCCGCAGTCCTGTCGCGGATTGACGCAGATGAGGCAGCAGATATTCTCCTGACACTTTCCCCCAGGCGAAGGGAAGAAATCCTCGGCCTCATCCCGCCGGAAAAAAGCGAGATTATCCGAAATCTTCTCAACCTCTCTACCACCCCCATCGGCGATCTTATTACAACCGGCGGCTATATTACCGTTTCTCCCAAAGAGACTGCCCGGTCGGTACTTTCAAAAATCCGCAAGAAAGCTTCAGAAATCTCTTATCTCTATTACATTTATGCAACCAATCAAGCCGGAGAGCTCGTCGGCGTATGCAATCTCTATGAACTCTTTATCCAATCCCCCGATACCCCGATGTATAAATTCATGAGCCAAAACGTCGTGGTCCTCCACCTGACGACTCCCCTTGAGCTTGCCATTAAACGGATGATCAAATATAAAGTATTTGCACTGCCGGTGGTTGACGGGCACCGGCGACTTCTGGGGATAGTCATTGTGGACGATCTGACCAAACAACTCTCTGCCAAGCTGGGCTAAACCATATGAATACCGTACACGCGCCAACAGAATTGCCCCCCTGGGTACAATACTGGTTTTCCTTCCGGCGCTGGAAGATGCGGCTTTTTATCTTCCTTTCGATCTTCGGTCCTGCGACGATTACCGCGATGGCAGACAATGACGCCAGTGGCGTCGCAACCTACGCGATCGCCGGCGCCAAACTCGGCTATCCCATTCTTTTTGTTCTTTTTTGGGTAACCATATTTCTTGCACTCACCCAGGAAATGGGCATACGGCTGAGCCTGGTCTCGCGCAAGGGTCTCGGGGACCTCATCCGCGAGTACCACGGCGTCAAAGCAGCCATATGGATATTCCTCATTCTCTTTATTGCCAATATGGGTACGATCGTCGCCGATATCGCGGCGTTTCGGGTTACCGCGGAGATCTTTCGCCTGCCGACAATCCCCGTTTTGTTTGGGCTTATCATAATCGTGTTTTTCTTCGTCACGGCAGGCAGTTATAAATCCACCCAAAACATCATGCTTGTTTCTTCCCTCTTTTACCTTACCTATGTATTTTCTGCGTTCAAAGCCAATCCCGACTGGAACCTGGCCCTGGGCAATCTCGCCTGGCCTCAGGGCATATCATTTTCTCCCCAGTACTGGAAAAGCTACATCATCGTGGGCCTGGGCGTCCTGGGAACGACAATCACCCCCTGGGGACAGTTTTTCATCAGCTCCTTCGGCCTGGATAAAAAAATAGACCCGGCAAAACTCAAGTACTCCAGACTCGAGACCTACTGGGGCGCATTTCTTACCGACTTTTTCTCGTTCTTTATGATTGTCGCGACCGCCGCGACGCTGTTTGTTAACGGCATAGGTATAACTGACGGCACAAAGGCAAGTATGGCTATTGCGCCGCTAGCGGGTAAGCTCGCCGCGACACTGTTTGCCTTAGGCATTATGAACGCGGGATTTATGGGAATCGTCATCGTCGGACTCTCAACGACCTATGCATTCAGCGAATTTTTTGGCTATTCCGGGGGGCTTGATACCCGCTACCAACAGAGTCCAGCGTTCTACGTATTGTTTCTGATTCAGCTGCTTCTGGGGCTACTGGTCGTTATGATTCCCTCTGTCAATCTCTTCACGATCGTCATCGCCACGCAGATCCTCAACGCCGTGGCGCTCCCGCCGATTTTTTACTATCTAATAAAATTTACGAGCCACCGGGACCTTATGGGAGAGTTTACCAATACCCCCGTTCAGAAGTACGGCGCCGCGATCGGCACCATTATTATCTCCCTCGCCTCACTTTTTGCCGTCGCGGCCACGATTTTTAGATAGGAGAAGGCTGCCGGGAAATAACCCGCTCGCCTGATTCTGGGCCAATTCCTTCGACTTCTCTTCACAGGTCACGAGAACCGCCTGAGCCGTATGGGTAAAATAACGCTTTTTTCCTAATTCTTTTGCCGTATGCTCCATCGGACACTCCATGTAACTTATAACAACACCGAGGGGCTGGGCCGGTGGCTCGCGCAGGTAAATGGCGCGAAGTATGCCGGTAACGTCGCATCTGTAGACTAAAAAGTAATATGGCCCGACGGGCCCTTCAAGAAGAGATCTGCGCTCAATGCTTCTGCGGTACATACAGGTGGGATTATAT
>CAYTZO010000031.1:0-10423 GCA_964442525.1 uncultured Gammaproteobacteria bacterium | reverse complement strand
ACAGTACGCCGCGGTGTCTTATTCCGGAAACCGAAGATATGTGTCCGTATTCGTGCCCTGCAAACGGCTACGCTAACTGCCAGCCTGGCCCCGATAAAAATCCGCGGACGTGCTCGGCTGACGCTATGGCGTGGTACAAAGCCAATTGCCCGGATTTTAAGGGCGGGGCGATGTAAAAAGTTCCTTCATGGTCACGGGGATCTGATTGGCAAGATCCGTGGCGTTAAAGAACGGCCCGACGTTTTTGTAGAGGTCATCCCCGGCTTTTTTGTTGATAAAACTTCCTGCAATCGTTGCCAAAAACGGATCATTTTTGCACGCGAGAGCCGCAATAAGACCTGCAAGCACATCCCCGGTACCGCCTTTGGTCATCCCCGGATTGCCGCCTTCAATCACCCGTAACTCTCCGGGTCTGCAGATTTTGAGATCACAGTCTCCGCCGCTTACTGCGATGTCTTTTTCTCCTTTGAGAAGCACAATACAGCCAAAGAGTTTGGCAAAAAATTGCACTTTGTCTTCGTCGGTTTTGGCTTGACTAAGTTCTTTGTGAACGCCAAGAGCGCGTTCAATAAGGCTGGCAAACTCGCCGTGATGGGGCGTGAGAATGGCGTTTTTGGGAATAAGGGAAACGTCCGTCATTTGTAATGAACCGGCATCGATCACCCATTGTTTTTGGGAGTATTGCCTCAAAAGTCTATCAGTGAGCGTCTTGGTTTCCTCATCACGCGTCATGCCCGGGCCGATGAGAACAACGTCATCTTCTTTAATATAGGCGTCTATCTCATCCCGGGGGATCACTATGCCGTTTCTAAATTCTTTCTTTACCAGCGCATTGTTCTCCGGTACCGAACTGTAGTGGACGAGGTCAACAATGCAGGAGGCTACCTCGAGGGCCCAGAGGCTTGCCGCATGAAAGAGGCGGCTGCCGCCGATAATAAGAAGCTTGCCATTTTGCCCTTTGTGGCTACCAGAGACGGGCACGTATACCCCGGCAAGATCCGCTTTTGTGACAGTGCGCGCAGTCATACTACGAGTGTACCAGAGAAAGGGAGATAATTTCCAAAGGAGTATGCTCTTTTTTGAGCAGTGCCAGCACCTCCTCCTCAGTACTGGTAATGATCGTCTGCTGGTCGTGGATGAGGTTGGTAACGAGCGCCCGGTGTTTTGCGTCGAGTTCCGAAAAAATATCGTCAAGAAGGAGAACCGGCCGGTCGCCCGTTTTTTCTTCGACATAGGCAATCTCAGCGAGTTTGAGCCACAAAATGGCCAGGCGCTGTTCGCCGCGTGAACCGTAGCGGCCCAGTTCCATAGCGCCGGCCCTTCGTACTTCACTCATGACAAAATCGTCCCGGTGCGGGCCCACAAGGGTTGCCCTGGCGGCAACTTCTTCATCGCGGTACTGCTCCAGGCGGGCTTCCGAAATAACGCTTTTCTCATACCGGACCGTGTAGACAATCTCACCAATCGTCGTATGGTTGATAAACTCAAGAAGTTTCATTCTCGCTTCCGTAACCACTGCTCCCGCCCGGATAAGAAGCTGGTTCCAGAAAAGGAGCTGACGACGGTCCGCTCTCCCCTCGCCAATGAGATCCAAGAGCCTGTTTCTCTGCCGCAGCCCGCGTTCATAGCTGGTGAGGCTCCTTCGGTACTCCCGATCTGTCTGAACCAGGATAGTGTCGAGATATTTTCTCCTGAGTGCCGGGCTGTCCGTAACAAGCTCCAGATCTTCCGGCCAAAAGAGAACTACCCGGAGATTACCGACAAAATCGACCTGCCGTCGCGGAATGCCATTGACAACGTATTTTTTCACCGGCGCATGAGCGCCTTGCACGAGTCCTCGCGTGATAAAAAGCTCAAGCTTTTCCGTTTCTCCCCCCTCTATGGCACTCACGATCCGCGATACTTCTCCTCCCCAGCGGATAACCTCGATGTCCCGATCTGCCCGAAAACTTTTGCCGGTCGCAAGCATCATCACTCCTTCAAGGAGGTTGGTTTTCCCGCTGGTGTTCGGGCCAAGAATAACCGTTACCTGCGGAGAAAATGTAAATGAGGACTTTAGGTAACTTCTAAAATTCTCTAGAGAGAGCGAAGAAAGTGTCATAGCCGTAGGCAATAAGGGACAAAAATACGCTGGTGTGTTGTGTTATTATATCGTTTTAGTTCTTACTTCTCACTTATCGCTTGATTGTAGTGCCGAGGAAGGGTTTGTTGTCGAGGGCGCGGGCGAGATTGTCGAGGTTTTTGCCGTTGAGGATTTTAACCGTGATATCAAGCTCCTGGGCGAGCTTACTTGCAACCGGGTCAAACGGCGTATGCATGCCCGGCGTCCAGGTATCGCCGATCATCGCCCGGTACTTCTTCCAGGAAACCGCGCCAATCGGCTTGGCACCGGAGAATTTTTTAGGATCTTTGTCATAAACCTGGTCAATATTGGTCATATTTATGACGCTTGTTATACCGTAATCCTGGCAAAGCGTTACGGCACAGTAATCCGTACTCCAGCCCGGCTTCCATCCGGCAGCAACGGCGACGGGTTTATCGATTTTGAGAATAATTTCGTAATGCTTAATTACCCGCGGATCAGCAATGTCGCGGAATATGGTTCTAATCATCTGGGCATTGAGACGGGTTGCATGGATGCCAAGCCAGTCCCTATCGACATCATCAAGCTCTTCCTTGCGTACCGAACTTGCCGCCTCCTGATAGTGACGGGTAATTGCTCCTCCCCCCACAGTGATAAAAAATCTCCGTTGGTGAGCGGAGACTTGATTGCGGATAAATGTGTTGAACTGAGAGAGAAAGTGGGTATCAATGCCCCCGTTGGGAATAATGAGGGACCCGCCCAGAGAGAGAATATGTGCGTTCTTGCCGTAAATCATTGTCAATCTCCATAAAAAACCTGCCTGCCGTCAGGCGCGCTCCCACGCGAGCGTGTTGGTATGTATATTAACTGAGAAGCGTTTTTGAGTCAAACACAATTATGAGATTTACTGCTCCATGCGCACAAAAGCTCCGCTTTCCTGTGCTTTACGGAAATTCCATTTCAACATAAGATAGCCAAAAATAAACCATACGATGTTTACCAGTGACCCATATATGATCCAATCCCAACGAACTATGCCATAGGCAATGTGTAGCCGCAGTGCTTCAAATATGAATCCGGTTGGAAACAGAAACGGCACCCATTGAATGTTCGTTGGGAGTACTGTTACAGGATAAAACACGGCTCCAAACGGCTGCACAAGAAAAATGAGCGCCCATGACAGCGATTGCACTTGCTGTCCGTACCGGAAAATGAGACTGAGTATTGCCATTCCTATCCCCCAGCCGAAAAAGAGCAGCTCTGCGCTATAGAGCACAAGCGTCCAGCCGAGCGGCCACAGTGAAAAACGGTAGATAAGCCAGGCAGCATACAGCGTGACGCCAAAAGAAACGGTTGATTTCACGATCGAAGAAACCATCAAACCAGACAGCAGTTCTTCAAGCGTTAGAGGAGTAATGAAAAGACTGCTAAAACTCCTCGACCATACTTCCCACATGACTCCGGTAGTAATGCCATACTGAGCTCCCCAGATAAAGTTCCACAGGACAACCCCTAAAAGCATCGCGATTCCTAATGAGCTCGTCCCTTTTTCTAAAATTGTTTTTGCCAAAAATGCAAAGAGAATTACCTGCAGCACGGAATTCCAGAACATATCCACCCACGTTTCCATGCTGTGCGTGAAGTGGTACCACGTATGCAAAAATATTGTGTTAATGCGTTGGAGGTTCATAAAATTTCCCCTTGGCAATAGAAAGAAAAACATCTTCCAAGTCTGGCTTTCGTATCTCGATATCGGTTACCCAGACGTTTGCCGTCGATAGCCCGAACAGTGTTTTCGGAATGTCGCGCTCAGGCAGTTTAATGGAAGCCGTGTGATCCCGAATAAACGTATAGGGGTATCCCCGTTTGTTTAAATATGTTTCTACCGGATTTTTCGATTCGTCAAATGTCACGATAAGCTCAGACGCCTCTATTTGTTTTGTGAGTCCAAGCGGAGTGTTTTCTGCAACAATCCTTCCATGATCCAAAAAAACAACGCGGTCACAAAGCTCTTCAACTTCATCCATGTCATGACTGGTAATCAGGAGGGTAACATTTTCTTTTTTTTGGAGCGCAAGGATAAGCTGTCGAACTTTTTGTGCAATATCTGGGTCAAGGCTTGCCGTAGGTTCATCCATAAGGATAAGTCGCGGATGGTTGAGGAGTGCTTTTGCCAAAACAACTCTCGTCTTTTGCCCCGATGAAAGCTTCCAAAACTGGGTATGAGTTGTCTCTTCAACTTCCAAAAGGTCGAGGAGCTCGTTTATTCTCTCATGGGCATCGGCAATACCATAGAGCCCTGCAAAAATGCGAAAATTTTGCCAAACGGTCAGCTTCCCCTGCATTTGAGTATAACTTGAGGCAAAATTAATCCTTTGAAGGATATATTCTCTCTGTTTAGGAAATTCTTTACCAAAATAAGAAATAGTCCCGCTTGTCGCGAGCGTTAGCCCCAAAAGTATCTGCATCGTTGTCGTTTTACCGGCACCGTTGGGCCCCAAAAGACCCACGATCTCACCTTCACGAACCGCAAATGAAATGTGATCGACCGCGTGGAACGAACCATAATCCTTGGTAAGATGCATCACTTCAAGAATGTTTTTTATCATGAGGCTCAGTATACTCTGCTTTGAGATTCTTTTGAAGCAGAACAGAATTTTGTTTGTCTGACGGCTTAGACTATAATAAGGCTCTTCTATGAAAACAGAAAATATGTGCGCCACGATCGGCTGTCCTGCTGCCTGCTGCACCAATATCGAAATGGAGCTGCCAAATGATGAAGCGAGACGGTTCATCGAAGGCCAGTAGGTTTCCTACGTCGATCCGAGCGAGTTTGGAACGCTTTCTGAATTTGAATCAATTCCTTCGTTGAAGCCTGGCATCATCGTCATCAGGGACGCTCCTGAGGAAGAACCAACAACACATATCCTTATAAAAGGCTCATGCCCTTATTTAGATCGTAAAACGTTCAATTGCACAATTTATCTGGATGAAAAACGGCCCAGCGTGTGTGCCGAAACGCCAATGGGCAGTTGGTTTTGTAATCACAAAAGGGGAAAAATCGGCCTTACCGCGATTTCAATGGTGCGAACGCCTGCCGCCTAGACTCCTCGACGAATTGTTTTATTTCTTTCGCAAATCTGGCTTTACTAAATTTTTGTGCCTGATTTTGACAGTCCGTTACCCACGATTGTTTAAGCTGCAAAAATTTCTTTATCGCTTCAACAAGGCTCTCAACTTCGGGGCGGTCAAAAAATATACCCGTTTTGCCGTCTATGACTGTCTCTAATACCCCTCCCTGGCCGAGGGCGATCACCGGAGTGCCATAAGCCATTGATTCAACAGGGACGATCCCAAAATCCTCGTCAAGAGCGGTAAAAATTGTGGCTTTGGCTCCGGCATAGAGCTCTTTAAGCCTGCTGTCCGGTACAGATCCGAGAAACTCAACCGTTGGCCCTGCAATTTCTCGCAGAAACGGCTCTTCCGCTCCGCTTCCGACGATTTTGAGGGGGATTTTCAAGCGGTTTGCCGCGGCAATGGCGATATCAATCCTCTTTGCCCACGCAAGCCTCCCCACGCTCAAAAAATACAGGCGTTTTTTGTTTACTGTTTTTTGTGCATCAATTACTTCCACCGGAGGGTAAATCACCGTTGAGTCCCGACGGTAAAACTTGTTTACCCGCCTTGCGGTTTCTTGGGAATTGGCAATGAAATAATCGACGTTTTGTGCAGTTTCATAATCGTACTGGCGCATAAAAAAATTGACTATTGTCGCATAGACGCGGACCGGCCAGTGCCGCTGGTAAAAACTGCCGGTCGCATACCCATAGAGATTTCTTGGCGGATGGTGGATGTAGCAGATATGAACTGTGGGTTTTCGTACCTTCACGCCCCGACAGATAAACCAACCGCTACTCGTTATCACCACGTTATATCCGGATAAATCAAAGCTTTCCCAAATCTTCGGAGCAAGAAACCGGAGGGGAGAATGAAACTTTTTGACGAACCAATTATTTTGTACCCAGCTTGTTCGGATGTCCCAGCCTTTAAATCGGACGGCATGCTCACCAAGGCTTTCCCAATCCACGAATGACGTAAAAAGGGGTGCTTCGGGCCATATTGCATGCATCGCTTCCACGACCCGTTCCGCCCCACCGTATTCTCGTAAAGAGTCATGAACAAGCGCGATTCTCATACGAGCGATAGTTGATTCGAATTTTTATTTTTCTGCTCTTCTTTTTTCTTTTTTTCATTTTTATGGAGTTGCTGACCATTCAGGCGTTTGAGGAGAGAAGGAAAGTGTAAATCTTCTAGTGCTTTTCGGGCTTGCGGCGTGTCAAGTGATCCAATGCGCGTTTTTGCCTCATCAAAATCAATCGGCGCATCGGTACGGATGGTAGCCAGCTGTTGACTCAAAAGCGCGCTTTCCTCTTCATCCGGCGTAAGTTTTTTGGCATCAATAATTGCCTTGAGTGATTTATATTCGGCTAAAAGTTTTGCTGCTCCTTTCGGGCCGATGCCCCGGACTCCTGGATAATTATCAGATGCGTCGCCAGCCAGCGCCTTAAAATCAGGTATCTGGGTGGGTTCGACACCCATTTTGATCTTCACTTCTTTCTCATCATAGAGCTTGGCCTCGGAAAGCCCCTTCGTGGGCATGTAACAAAATATTTTTTCATCAACGACAAGCTGCAAGAGGTCTCGGTCTCCAGTCACGATAATCACCTGATCGTTTGCCTGTTTGGCGATGGTTCCGATGACATCGTCTGCCTCAAAGCCATCGAGTTCATAGATCGGGATACCGAATGCAGCGATCAGATCGTGAACTTTCGCAATTTGCCCAACCAGTTCGTCGTCCATTTTGGGCCGTTTCGCCTGATACTGTTTGAATAATTCTTTCCGAAATGTTGGTTTGGGCCGGTCAAAAGCGACTGCGATGTTTGTCGGTTTGAGGTCGTGGGCGATTTTGAGGAGCATGGAAGTAAATCCATAGACTGCGTTAACGATGCTTCCATCAGGACTCGTGAGGGGCGGCAGAGCGTGGTAGGCCCGGTGAAGTATGGCATTGCCGTCAATAAGAACGAGGCGATTCATCAAAATCATCCAATGATCCAATCAACAAATTATCCAATTATCCGGTATTTGATGAGTTGATTATTGGATTATTTGAGAATTGGATTATTACGACGCCTGCCGTTTCGGCCCGCCCATAAGGCGTTCAAATTCCTCTCCTTCGAGTGTTTCTTTCTTTTGAAGCGCTCCCGCAACGCTATCAAGTTTCTTCCTGTTTTTTCGAAGAACTTCAAGCGCACGTTTGTATCCTTCATCAATGAACTTTTTGACTTCCCGGTCAATGTTCGCCTGCATTTCCTGAGATACGCTCTGCTGTTCATAGAGCGCCTTCCCCCACTCCGTTACGTCCGTTTGCGGACCAAAGTTAACTGGTCCCAAATCACTCATGCCAAATTCCATAACCATGTAGCGGGCAATGCGGGTTGCCTGATCGATATCATTGGCCGCGCCGCTGGTCATCTCATTAAATACAATCTGCTCCGCAGCCCGTCCTCCCATGGTCATGGCGATCTCATCGATAAGCCGCGAACGGGTTTCATGGAGCCTATCCTTCTCGGGCGGGGCCATAGTAAATCCCAGTGCCATGCCACGGGAGACGATGCTAATTCGGTGCACCGGGTCAAGGTAGGGGCTAAAATAATTAACGAGTGCGTGCCCCGCCTCGTGGTAGGCGGTCATTTTGCGGTCGAGGTCGCTCTGAAGCCGCTTTTTTTCCGGACCGAGTTTGACCTTGGTCGCAGCCTCTTCGATATCAGTCATGTCAATCTCTTTTTTGTTGGCGCGGGCTGCCAAAATCGCTGATTCATTAAGCATGTTCTCAAGATCCGCGCCGGAGAATCCAACCGTTCGTTTGGCTACCGTATCCCAATCGACTTTACTGCTAAAGGGTTTGCCTCTTGAGTGGATGCCTAAAATCGCTTTCCTGCCCACCATGTCGGGAAGGTCAAGGACAATCCGCCGGTCAAATCTGCCCGGCCGCAGAAGCGCCGGATCGAGGAGATCGCCCCGGTTGGTCGCAGCGATGACCATGACGGCGGTATTTGGCTCGAACCCATCCATTTCAACAAGAATCTGATTGAGGGTTTGTTCCCGCTCATCATGCCCGCCCATGATACCCACCGACCGGACCCTGCCGATCGCGTCAATCTCATCGATAAAAATAATCGCCGGTGCATTCTTTTTGGCCTGGGCAAACAGGTCTCGGACGCGGGCCGCGCCGACACCCACGAGCATTTCCATAAACTCACTGCCTGCAATCGAAAAAAACGGCACTTTCGCCTCTCCTGCCACGGCTTTAGCCAAAAGCGTTTTGCCAGTCCCGGAAGGACCGATGAGAATCACTCCCTTGGGAGTCCTCGCCCCGAGCGCGCGGTATTTTGCCGGGCTTTTGAGAAAATCAACAACTTCCTCAAGCTCTTTTTTTGCCTCATCAACGCCGGCAACGTCGCGGAAGGTGATCTTGGGCAGATCCCGACTCCATACCCGCGCTTTGCTTTGTCCAAAACTAAACAGGTTATCCTGCGCGCCTCTGGCTTGACGAAAAATAAAGAAGAAAAAAAGGACGGTAAGAGCTAGGGGGAGAACGTTCCCGAGAATTCCAAGCCAGATCTGCGCCACCGAAAGATCCTTTACCGTAACCTCCACTGATTTCGCATCCACCTTGGCCGCATCAAAAATCGAGATGAGAGATTCCTGTTGTTCCTTGCGGGAAACGAACGTGCCGCCGTCTTTGTAGCGAACGGTCAATTTTGTATCCTCAACGTCAATTTTTGCCACCTTGCCATCCCGCACATCTGAGATAATGGTTGAAAGCGGCTTTTCCGGAATAAATCCAGCCTGACTGCCGAGACTTCCGAGGAGAGAAAAGAGGAGAAACAGGATAAACAGCCCAATAAAAATATTCTTGAGGTTAAAGTTGAGTTGAAATTGGAAAACCTTCACCTTCTTCCCGTTTCCCCCGCCATTGGGCCGGGGGGAATTATTGCGTTTTGCTGGGGATACCTGTTTGTCTGGCATACGAGCCTCAAGTATACCACGAAATCGCGTATCTTTCACTGAGTCTTAGCGGATTTTCGCTCCTAGTGGCATGTCGCGGGCGGAGACAAAAAGAGGCTTCCCGTCGGGTCGGCCCGCTTCGCCGAGAGGCGAGTCCACGGCCAGGATCATCCCCTGGCTTTCTTCATCCATCATTTTACGCGGTACAAGATTGGTGATAAAGAAAAACTTCTTGCCGACAAAGTCCTTAGGCACATAGCCAAACCCCCTCACGCCCGTGAATATAATTCGTGGCCTTTTTCCCCCAATGTCCACCACTAACCGAATGAGCTTCTCGCTCCCCTCTTTATTTTTAGCCTCGATGACTTTCCCCACGCGGATCTCAACCCGGGCAAACTCATCAATTGAGATTGTTTTGCTATCATGTAACGGTACATGATAATGGATGTTGGAAAGAGAATATTGTGTTATCAACCCTACGGCTCCCCGAACCTCTCTTATCGTTTGTGAGGCAACTGCGTGGGCCTGTTCTTGCCCGCGCTTGAGAATATCTGTCACTAATTGCGGCTTTGCCTTAAGCTCTTCGTACTCCTTCCGTGCGTTCGCAAATGTCGCAAGTAAGCTCTTAAATAGATATTGTTTGACCTCGACATCTGAAACTTTTCCATCTTTGTATTTTTCTTTTAACTTCTCTCCTTCTCCCTTATCACCGAAAAAGTCAAGGTACATAAACACCATATTGCCTTCGATATGACCGGGGTCGGTCGCGTGTTTTCGTGTTGGATCCGTATAGGTCGCATTGACCTGCTTTTTGATGACCTCTTCCGGCTCGAAGATGCTAATAATATTCCCGAGGGATTTGCTCATCTTGCGTTTCCCGTCCGTTCCCAAAATAACGGCAACTTCTTCCGGAATATAGGGATCGGGGAGTTTAAAAACGTTTGTCTTAAAAATTTTATTGAACCGTCCTGCAATGTCACGCGTGATTTCAATGTGCTGTTTTTGGTCTTTCCCGACCGGCACAAGATCGGGTTTGTAAAGGAGAATATCCGCTGCCATGAGCATCGGGTAACTGAATAGCCCGACGTTAATCTCGTCTTCCATCACGTCTTTGGCAAGCTTGTCTTTGTAGGCATGGGCGCGTTTAAGGAGCCCTAAAGGCGTGACGTTATTGAGAATCGACTGAAGTTCGGTATGCATCGGCACATCAGACTGGCGGAAAAAAACAATTTTTTCGAACTCTTCTTTGCTCAAAAATCCCCGCAGGAGCGC
>CAYTZO010000030.1:4103-10468 GCA_964442525.1 uncultured Gammaproteobacteria bacterium | reverse complement strand
ATTTGGGATTTTGACGGGACGCTCTATAAACCCAATCCAAAACTTTTTGGCGATGTGCGGGAGGCGGAGTACAAGGTTATTATGGTTCACAAGGGTTGGAATCGGGAAAAAATTGTCGAACAGTTTCATAAGGTCTGGCCGAAAGAGATTAGCAGCGCCACGGAAGCGGTCGCGAAAATCACCGGCATTACCACGGTTGCCGCGGCGACCGAAATGGAATCGTATTATGACCGAAGGCCCTATCTTTTACGGGATAAAAAACTTATGGATCTTTTTAGTGAGCTAAAATATTTTACTCACTATTTATTAGTGAACGGCATTAAGCGGAAGATCGAAGAATCGCTTGACGTTTTAGGGGTTCCCATACAAACGTTTAGCGCGATCGTCACGAGTGAACTGGTCGGTTCAAATAAGCCCAATCCGGCGGGATTTCAATATATTCTAAATAAAACAAGGCTTTCCCCCGGGCAGCATCTCATGATCGGCGACCGACCGGGCGTTGATCTCGCACCCGCCAAAAATCTCGGCATGAAAACGTGTCTTGTGTGGTCTAGTGTAGCGGATCCGCATATCGACATTTGTCTCCCCACTGTTTACGAGGTCGCGGATTTGCTACGATAAGAACCATGAGCGGGAAACTTATCGTTCTCGAAGGAACGGACGGATCGGGGAAGGGAACACAATCAAAACTTCTCGTTGACTATCTTGAGAATACGTCGATTCCCCATGCCACCGTCGATTTTCCGCGTTATAAAGAATCATTTTTCGGAGAACTGGCAGGAAGCATGCTCATGGGCGAGCTCGGTGCCATTGAATCGATCCCGCCGAAACTTGCGGTACTGCCGTTTGCCTGTGACCGATGGCTCGTGAAAGCTGACATGGACAAGTGGCTCGCCGAAGGCAAAGTCGTCCTCGCCAACCGGTACACTGCCAGTAGTGCCGTTTACCACGCAGCCAGACTTCCCGAGAGCGAGCGGGCGGCATTTATTGACTGGGTGTTTAGGCTGGAGCAGGACAGTATCGGTCTTCCGAAGGAAAACATAACAATCTTCCTTGACACGCCGCTCGCGGTATCTCAGGCTCTTTTACAGAAGAGAGAATACCAGGAGGGAAAGAAAGTCGACATGTATGAAAAAGATCTTGCGATGCTCAGGATTGTGGAGTCATTGTATGACGTTTTGCGCACAACCAAGGGCAATTGGAAAACCATCGAGTGTACAAAAGACGGTGCCATGAGGGCGGCGGTGGAAATCCATAAAGAAGTGCTTGACGTCCTTAAACAAAATGCGTTACTCTAACGCCAATTATCATAAATTAAGAGCAAAAGTCGTAAAAAATGGCAGTAAAAAGATCAAAAAAGAGAAACTTTTCCCCTAAGAAGGGTAAAACTTCAGGTAAACTTACCGTCATTGCCGGTCCCATGTTCTCCGGTAAAACCAGCAAACTCGTCGCCATGGCGGAAGTGTTTTCCCGCATGGGCTATAAAGTCCTCACCCTCAAACCCAAGATCGACAACCGCTTCGGAGGCAAAAACGAAATCCACAGCCACGACCATAGGACGACCGGCGCGATGGTTATTAACGGCATTGATCCCGCGGACATTGTCGCCACCATCCTTGGGGGCGGATACGACAAGGTGATTTTGGATGAGGTGCAGTTTTTTGACAAACGAAAAATTATTGATGTCGCCCTTAAGCTCAAACGATCGGGCATCCATGTGATTGCCGCGGGACTTCTTTATGATTATAAACGGCAGCCGTTCGGCGCGACGCCGGATCTCTTGGGCCATGCGGATGAACGGCTTGAGCTTTTTGCCATTTGTCAGCACTGCGGTTCGCTTGCCCGGCACACCGAAAGGCGCAGGGGCGGCAAAGGGCAAGTAGAAGTTGGCGCTGCAGATAAATACATTGCAGCATGCGAAGTTTGTCACAGGATTTACCGATAAGGAGGATCGTATGCCAATAAGAAAAGAAATAACCCTTCCGGCCGGACAGCATAGAAAGGGCCAGAACCTAGAGACGGAACTAACGGCATGGGTTGATCCGGCGACCATCGATCAGGCATTAGAGTTTCAACAGGCCCATACGCCGGCACGGGCAGAGGAGGCGGCAGAAAAGCCCGCAGCAGCGACTCCCACGCCCATCAAATAAGACTTGGCTTGTTTCTCTTTAGAATTTTTGATAGAGTAGAGTATGGGGCAGTTCTCATCCCTAAGGAATCTCGTCGATCTTCACCTTCACCTGGGTTCCGCCTCCACGCCGCATACGCTTTGGGAGCTTGCGCATGAGCAGGGCATACGGCTTCCTCACAAAGACTATTTCAGGTTCATTGACTCGGTTACCCTCAAAAAGAACACCAGCTACGATCATTACCTCTCATTTTTTAACCTTACCGAGCTTATTCAGTCTTCTACCGATGCCATTCGCCGCGCTACCCATGACGCGATAAGCCGCGCCTACCGGAAGGCTGACGTCCGGACGATTGAGATCAGGTTTAATCCGATGCTGCGAAACCGCGGCGGCGAGCGGGACCTTGATAAAATCATCTTTAGCGCCATTGTCGGCATGAAGCAGGCGTGCCTCGAATACCCTGTTCGTGCCGGGCTCATCCTTATGATGGATCGGAGGTTTGGCCCTGAGCAAAACGCTATCATTATAGAAAAAGCAATCAGGTTTTTTGGCGAAGGAGTCGTCGGAGTCGATCTCGCCGGACCCGTAGAGAAAAAATTTAACATAGACGATATTGTTTCACCGGTAAAAAAAGCCAAACACGCCGGGCTGGGCATCACGATCCATAGCGGAGAAGCGACCGGAGTCCCCGAAATGTGGGAAGTGGTCAAAAAACTTGAACCGGACCGGATCGGCCACGGCATCCGTGCGGTGAATGATCAAAAATTATTGACAGAACTTGCTAAACGAAATATTACGCTTGAAGTTTGTCCGTCAAGTAACCTGAGAACGCGGGTTGTCAAAGACTGGGATGAAATGGGTCACATTCTGAAAAAACTTTTTGCCGCCGGCGTTCCGTTTTGTATAAATTCAGACGGACCCGAACTTGTCGGCACCAATGTGCGCGAGGAATACGAACGGCTACTTACGCGTAAACTTCTCAATACGGATCAGATGCTTCACTGTCTTGACGTTGGCAGGAAGGCAACGTTTGTCGGAAGGAGAAAATCATGAATACCAAAAAAATTCCCGGTCAAAAAATCGTCCCGGACAAAGCTTTCACGTTTGATGACGTGCTGCTTCTGCCCGGCTACGCGGATTTTAAGCGGGCGGATGTGGATTTGACGGTGAAGTTACATCCGAAGATTGTATTAAGACTTCCGATTATTTCTTCTCCCATGGATACCGTGACTGAGGAAGAAATGGCCCGGGCAATCGGGAACGCCGGAGGGCTCGGCATTATTCACCGCAATCTCCCGATTGAAAAACAGGCAAGCATGATTGCCTCAATAAAAAAAGACAACATGATTGTCGGCGGTGCCATCGGAGTTGGGAACGATTTTGACGACCGACTTGCTGCGCTTTTCAAATCCGGCGCAGATCTTGTCGTTGTTGATTCGGGACACGGGTATACAAAATTTGTCATCAATGCAGTCAAAAAAATAAAAACACAATATCCGCAGATGGTTGTGATGGCGGGTAACATTGCAACATTTGCCGGCGCGAAAGCGCTCATTGCTGCCGGCGCGGACATTCTGCGGGTCGGCATGGGGCCGGGAAGTATCTGCACGACGCGCATCGTCACGGGTATGGGAGTCCCGCAGCTTTTCGCAATCGAACAAGCAGTCATGGCAACCCGCGGAACAAACGTGACGGTTGTTGCAGACGGAGGCATCCGGCAGACGGGCGACATAACCAAAGCCTTGGCCTTCGGAGCGCATGCGGTGATGTTGGGTTCTCTTCTTGCCCGTTTTGACGAGTCGCCCGGAGTTGTTGTTGTCAAAAATGGCAAAAAATTTAAACAGTATCGCGGCATGGGATCAATCGCCGCCATGAAAAAAGGAGGGGCCGAGCGGTACGGGCAGGCGAGGGACACTGAGGAAAAGAGGCTCATTGCCGAAGGAGTAGAGGGCCTCGTGCCCTATATGGGCTCAGTGAGCGACTTTATTGTCCAGATTGAAGGAAGCCTTCGGTCCGCTTTCTATTATTTGGGCGCAAGAAACCCCGGGGAACTGTTTGCAAAGTCGCAGGCAATCGTCATTACCCAGGCAAGTCTCTCCGAAAGCCACCCGCATACGGTCCTCATTGAAGATCCCGGGAAAAATTATCTGTAGCGCTGGGAGCGTTTTTTTGCGGATCGTCACGCGAAGGAATACAGGGAGCGGGTCCTGTCGCGGTTTCCTTCCCAACAATGTACGCATTCCGCCCCTTCCGTCCATCTCTTCACACCAAAGAGGAAGGCTGAGCATTGTTGGGATCCCTCCCACCGCGCCACCCGCAAAGAACTGGATCATTTCGTCTAGGGCGAGGAGGCATGGCGTTTCGCAGCGCCATCACGGCTTTGGCAAAGAGGCCTCGATGGAGAAAAGCAGGTCTGGACCTTGATGGTGCAAGAATACGACATGCCGACTTCAGCCCAGGTATATATTAGGAGCCAAATTGTACGGGGTTGTAGCTAAAGGGGATCACGATGTCCGCGTATTTTTTGAGCGGCTCGACAAATTTTTTGTGATTCTTTTCAACAATTATTGACCACTCGAGGGTATCGATGTGTGACCTGCCCTTTTCCACGTCACGGACCATGCGCCTGGCGACCCGTATCTCCGGCGGCGCATCGATATATATTTTGATGTCTCCCAAATTACGGATTTCCGGTTCAAATACAAAAATTCCTTCAACAATTAAAAACTTTGTATCAGCGGGGATTTTTATCGTCTGGGTACCGGTGCGTTCCGAAGTCTTCATGTCATAGACGGGTATGGTTGCCGGATTTTTCTGAGCAAGCGTTTTTATGGCTTGGGCAAAGGCGACAAGGTCAACGGAGCCCGGAGCGTCAAAGTCATAACGGCCCTGGGGATCGGGAACAAGCTGCGATTTTCCCTTATAAAAATGATCCATGGAGAGAATGACGCCGTGTCGGAACAGAGACGCAAACGTAGATTTCCCCGAGCATGACCCGCCGCCGATCAGAACAGTGAAAAGCTTGTTCACGAGAGCTAGTATATCACCCTTGACAAGGCTCGTGAAATTAGGGTATGGTCAGGATCAATGAAAAATATTAGAGAAGACAAAGAGATTTATAAACTTATTAAGCTCGAAGAAAAGCGTCAGGAGGAAGTCCTTGAGATGATCCCTTCAGAAAACTATGCAAGCCGTGCAGTGCTCGCCGCTCTCGGGTCGGTCCTCAACAACAAATACTCGGAAGGATATCCCAAAAAGCGCTATTACCAGGGAAATACGGTAATTGACGAGGTCGAAATCCTTGCGCAAGAGCGGATCAAAAAACTTTTTGGCGTGCCGTACGTGAACGTACAGGCGCTTTCCGGCTCTCCGGCCAATGCCGCAGTGTACATGGCAATACTGGCTGATAAATCCGACAAAATCATGGGGCTCTCACTTAGCTTCGGCGGACATTTGACCCATGGCGCGCCCTTAACGTTTTCGAGCAGGTTCTTTACCGCAGTTAACTATGAACTTGGGCGCGACAGGCTTCTTGACTACGACGCAATTGAAAAGCTGGCCGCGAGAGAAAAACCGGCAGTCATTGTCTGTGGGTACACGGCCTACCCTAGGATTATTGATTTTAAGCGGTTCGGAGAAATCGCTGACAAAGTCGGCGCGTATCTTTTGGCGGATGTTTCGCATATTGCGGGACTGATTGTCGGAGGAGTCCACCCGAGCCCTGCTCCATATGCTCACATTATTACCACCACCACCCATAAAACGCTTCGCGGCCCGCGGGGTGCGCTCATTATGGTGACGGCGAAGGGGCTTAGGAAAAACCCTGAGCTACCGAAAAAAATCGACAGCGCCATTATCCCGGGGCTTCAGGGCGGACCGCATGATAATCAAACTGCGGCGATTGCCGTGGCAGCTAAAGAGGCGGCGGCGCCTGCATTTAAAAAATATGCCGCCCAGATAGTCAAAAACAGTAAAGCCCTTGCCAAAGAATTACTCGCTCAGGGCTTTGACCTGGTTGGCGGCGGGACGGACAATCACCTGATTCTCGTTGATCTGCGAAATAAGAAAGTTAACGGTGCTGTTGCGGCGTTTGCGCTGGAGGTAGCCAGTATTGTCATCAATAAAAACGGCGTGCCGTTTGACACAAACCCGCCTTTTTACCCGTCCGGTATCCGCATGGGCACGCCCGCGATCACAACCCGCGGGATGAAGGAAAAAGAAATGACTCAAATTGGC
>CAYTZO010000030.1:0-4003 GCA_964442525.1 uncultured Gammaproteobacteria bacterium | reverse complement strand
AAGAGATACACAAGCTTTAGACGCTCGTGTATCGGCGTCTTTTTTTGTAGGATATGGAAGATATTACGTTACAGCAACTTCTTGAAGCGGGGTGTCATTTCGGGCATAAAGCCGAGCGGTGGAATCCAAAGGCATCGGATTTTATCTACGCCGAAAAAGACGGCATCCACATTATTGATCTTGCCAAAACAAAAGCCGGGCTTGAGGCCGCGGCTGCATTTGTCAGGGAAACGGCGGCAAGCGGCGGCACCGTACTTTTTGTTGCAACCAAGCGACAGGCGCGGGGCATCGTCAAGGAGCTCGCGGAACTAGCAGGCGCGCCGTACCTCGTCGAACGGTGGATCGGCGGTTTCTTAACCAATTGGGACGAGGTACACAAAAATATTCAGAAAATTAATAGACTTGCCGAAGAACAGAAAACGGGTGCCTGGAAAAAATTTCCCAAACACGAGCAGACAAAACTTGGCCACTATCTTGACCGGCTCAAGGTGTTTTACGGCGGCGTTCTTTCGCTCAATACTCCTCCGGCAGCCCTTTTTATCGTTGACGTCAAAAAGGAAGAAGCGGCAGTCCGAGAAGCAATACGGCGGGAGATTCCTATTGTCGCCGTCGTCGACACTAACTCCGATCCCACCGGCATTGATTATGTGATCGCGGCAAACGACGATGCCGTCGGATCCATTAGTCTTATAACCAAAGTTATCGCCAATAGTTATCGTGAAGGAAGAGAAAAAGCGGAGAAAGAGGTAGCACGAGTAGTGCCGGCAGCAGCTGCAGAAAAACCTGTTGAAGAAAAGAAGAAGGCTGAAGAGACAAAAGAGAAAAAGAAAACGAAAAAAGTTGTACCATCTGCATAAGTATGCAAGTAAGCATAGAAAACCTCAAAAGACTGCGGGCGGAGACAAAAGCCGGGGTATCTGACTGCCGCCAGGCGCTGGAGGATGCAAACGGGGATTACGAAAAGGCTAAAAAACTCGTAACGGAACGGGCTCTTGAAAAGGCCAAAAAAAAAGAAGGGAAAGAGACGCAGCAGGGAATCATCGATTCCTATATCCACAGCAACGGAAAAATAGGCGTGCTTGTGGAGCTTCGATGCGAAACGGACTTCGTCGCGCGAACTGACGACTTTAAACATCTTGCCCATGAAATTGCGCTTCAAGTCGCTGCTATGAATCCAAAAAATGTTCCCGACCTTCTCAAAAGCGCCTCTATCCGCGACCCGAAAGTGACGGTTGCGGACCTCGTAAAACAGGCGATCGCCAAGGTGGGAGAAAACATTGCCATCGCAAAATTTACTAGGATGGAATTAGGCGGATGATTCTTCTTGACCTCTGCCAGTGGGTACCGTAAGATACATCTTACTGATGATTGATACTCTTGTCTCCCAAACCCGCGACCGGATGAAAAAGGCGATCGAGGTGACGGCCGCGGATCTCACCTCAATCCGTTCAGGGAGAGCCACTCCCGCGCTCGTCGAGCACATCGTTGTCTCTGTTTATGACGGTTCGCAGCGGCTTAAACTCATGGAGCTGGCCACCATATCGACCATGGACGCTAAAACGATCGTCGTTTCGCCCTACGACCCCTCGATCATTGCCGAAATTGAAAAAGGCCTCCTTTCCGCAAACGTCGGCATTACGCCGGTGGTTGACGGAGAAATCATCAGGATCACGATCCCGCCGCTTTCCGAGGAACGAAGGCAGGAGTACATAAAGCTTGCCAGGGCCAAACTCGAGGCGGGCCGGATAATGGTCCGACAGGTTCGTGCTGACAGCATGAAAGACTTAAAGAAAATGGAGCTAGATCGCGAAATTACCGAAGATGACCACAAGCACGGAGAGAAAATAGTGCAGGAACTTACCGACGAAATGATTGCGGAAGTTGATATGATTGGAGAAAAGAAAGAAGCGGAACTTCTGCAAATTTAATCCCATGGTCGTTACGATTATCACATTCCTCGTTATTTTAAGCATCCTTGTTTTGGTGCATGAACTTGGACATTTCGTGGTTGCCAGACTTATAGGAGTGAACGTGGAGGAGTTTGGGTTGGGGCTTCCGCCAAGAGCTGTCGGCAAAAAGGTGAAAGGCACCGTTTATTCCCTCAATTGGCTGCCGATCGGAGGGTTCGTGAAACTTGCCGGCGAAGATGAGGAAGAAACGAGTAAACAGAAGGCGGGAAACAGAAAACAGTATTTTTGGGCGAGGACGAAGAAGGAACGGGCGGCAATACTTCTCGCGGGAGTCGCGATGAACTTTCTTTTGGCAGTTGGCATCACGGCATATCTTCTGACGCAGGGCGTGATGGAGCCGTCGGGGCGGGTACGGGTAGAGCGCGTCATGGAAGAAAGCCCGGCCCAGTCTGCGGGACTCAAGGCGGGCGATGTCGTCAAAGAGATCCGTTGCCAAAAAGTAACCGCCACCTGTGGTACGCAAGCCGTTACTGTGCCCAGTGATCTCATCACGTTCACCCGGGCGCATAAGGGCGAGGCGGTGATCCTCGTTGTTGAGAGGGGGAATGAGGAGCTCACCGTGAGTTTAACTCCCCGCACCCAATATCCCGCCGGTCAGGGACCCATGGGGGTAGCGATCAGTGATTTGGAAAAGAAGACCTATTCGCTCCTAGATGCGCCGATTAAAGCAGTGGAAATTAGTCTTTCCCGCGCCTGGGACATGCTCAGATCGATCGGTTTTCTCGTCTGGAGAATTATCACCCTTCAACCCCTTCAGGCGGATGTTGCCGGTCCTATAGGCATTGCGGAAGTTACCGGGCAGGCGGTAAAGTTTGGCTGGATGGCGGTTCTTGAATTTATGAGCGTGCTTTCCCTGAATCTGGCGGTTTTAAATGTTCTCCCGATTCCTGCGCTTGACGGCGGAAGGCTTGCCTTTGTGTTTCTCGAGAAACTTTTGGGACGCCGTATAAAGCCGGCGTTTGAGAAATCCACTCACCAGGTCGGCATGATTATCCTTTTTGCGCTCATTCTCCTTGTTTCCATCAATGACATCCTCAGAATTGCGCGCGGCGGTTGACACGGGAACTTTGATAACATACCGTTATAGTATAGTGCGTAAATTTTTTGATTTTTTCAGCTGGGGGTTTCTTCTTTTGTTTTTCATCCCGACCGTTCTTATCATGGCTTCATGGAATGCACTGCCCGGAGATACGCTCTACGGCACCAAACTGGCTTTTGAATCGGCGCTCCTTGCCATCGCCAAGCCCTCTCTGGCCGCGTCGGGATCGCTCTCGATAAAATACACGGAGCGGCGATTCTCCGAGGCCAAACAACTTCTCTCCAACAGAAACTCGGTAGCCGGTCTCGCATATGTCGGCAGGCAGGTCATTGAGACAAAAACGGTTATTGCCAGCGCGCCCCCAAGCGCCACGAAACAGGAGCTGGTACGGACGTATCTGATTACTCTCCAAAATCTTTCCAATGAGTTAGAGCAGCAAAAGGAGCTCGCTGCCGGTCGGGCAGGTCAGCCATTGCCTGCAAAAACGGGAGGACAGACGGCTGTTTCTTTCCCGTCTTCCGCAGCAGAAACTCCTGCGGCGGTCGTTTCTGGCACCGGGGCAGGTCAAACGTCCCCGTCGGTTTCGCAGAATCAAACAGCGCCAACCGGTCAAGCCGGTTCAGCGGCAGCGCAAGAAGGGGAGACGGTCGCAGAAATTACCCAGACGCAACAGACCGTAGATGAGACAATTGATGAACTCCAAAAAACCATGCAGGAATCGGCCGGTTCTGAAAAAGGAGGAAACAATGAGAAAGACAAAAATGATAAAGGCAACAAGCGAGAGGATAACGGCAAAGAGGGAGAGCGAGGGCGGCAGGGTGACCGTTGACGGGACTTTGTTTTTTGTGATACGATAAGCCGGTAAGCAAATAAAAGCGTTGAGTTTGGTATCCGGCCAAGCAAATCGCTGCAGTCGAAAAGTGAAATTCCTCCTTCGCGTAAAGTTTCGGAGGACACAGTAAGGCTGACGCAGGCTTAAGCGTAAAAAGAGAGC
>CAYTZO010000029.1:0-10852 GCA_964442525.1 uncultured Gammaproteobacteria bacterium | reverse complement strand
GGATTTTTTGCTTTACAAACCGCGCGGCCGTGATCAATGAGGAGGTACGTTGTCCTGAACCAATCAGGTTTGGGGATAACCATCATGAGCTCGCGTTCGATTTTGACCGGATCGGCATCTTTTTTGTAATCGACGACGCGCTTGCCGTTTTTCACAAATATGAATTCCTTCTTTCCGCCGATTGTGTCAAGGGGGACAAGCCGTAACCGCTGGCTCACGCGGTGCACATGGGTATCGACTGCTATGCCTTCCACAATGCCGTAGGCATTGCCCAAGACAACATTGGCGGTTTTTCTCGCAACGCCGGGTAATGTCAAAAGTTCTCCCATGGTCTTGGGCACGCGGCCGGAAAACTTTTCCTTAATGATTCTGGCCGAGGCAAGAATATTTTTCGCTTTGTTATGGTAAAAACCGGTCGACTTAATGTCCGTCTCAAACACTCGTAGGTCTGCGCGAACATAATCATCAAGGATCCGATATTTTTGAAAAAGCCGCTCAGTTACTTTATTGACGAGCGCGTCAGTACATTGAGCAGACAAAATAACAGAAACCAGAAGCTCCCACGGGTTTCTATACCGAAGGACGATGTGCGCGTTTGGGTAAGAACGGGTAATGAGGCGGAAAATTTCCTCTACCCGGTTGCCCTCCCTGGATTTCCCCCTTGCAGGACCGTTCATAGCTGGATTAGACTTACTACCACTATACCAGCCCGGTCCTGTATGGCAAAATCAACTTCATTATTCCCGCATTTTATCCGAATATTCTCCGCAGGGGTCCTCTGGGCCGGGCTCAGCGTACTCATAAGTGTCAATGTTTACGCACGCGCGGCCCTCACGCCTGAAGTTTTTCCCTCCATGGTCGCTGCCATGATTTCCCCCCAGTCTCCCCTCCCTCACGCTCGCCTCGCGCAGAAATTCTGGAGCCTCGGCTTCCTCACGGCAGCCAAACGGGAACTCACGATAGAGGAAGCTCTCCAATCCCGTCTTCTGGGGATGGCTTTACCGGTGCGTGATGTCCTTGGCATAACGTCGGTTTCGGACCTCAGAAGCCAATGGGAAAATGAACCGATCGTGCTCAGGGAAAACTACCAGTTTTGGCAGTCTGTTGTACGGGATCGTCCGGATTACCAAGCGGCCCTCGTCTATACTGCCGGGCTTGCCTACCAACTCTCAAAAATGGATGAGGGGGAAAGCTATATTGCCCAAGCCTCTCGTCTCGACCCAAATAACGCTATCGCCAATAAACTTGCTGCGCTCTTCCGCTGAAGCTCTTGATCACGACCGATTATGGGTTTTGTTTCGTGGAATAGAGCTCACTTTTTTGCTTCTTCCGGGGATTTTTCTGCTGCCGCAGGCTGCACAGGAGCTTCTTCTTTCGACGGAGCTGCTGCTTCTCCTGTACCCGCTCCCTCCTTGGGTGCTACTTCTGCTGCCTTGGCTGCCGCGGCTGCTGCCTCAGCGGCAGCTTCCGCTTCCGCTTCTTTTGTCACGAGAGAACCGACCTTAACGACGCCAATGTTCTGATCAGAAAGGACAGTAACTCCCTCGGGAATTTTGAGCTGGTTCACTTTGATTTCCTGATCGACTGCACTGAGCGTGGAAACGTCTACTGATATTTTTTCGGGGAGCTCTGCGGGAAGTGCTTCAATTTCAACCTCATCAAGGAGCGTCAGGAGGACGCCCAATTTCTGCAAAACTGCCGGTGCATCACCGACAAGTTCAATCGGCACCCTGGTTTTGACTTTCTCCTTGAGATCTACCTGAAAAAATTCAACATGGACCGGTACATCGCTCACCGGGTCCAGCTGTACGTTGTGAATAAGGACCGGCCGGGTTTCTTTCCCGAGGGCAAGCTCGATAAGTCCTGTTTCCCCCGCTTGTGCGTAGATATTTTTAAACTCGTCTGCTTTGACTTGCACGGAGACGCTTTGAACCTTTTTTCCGTAAATGGTAGCCGGCAAAAACCCTTCGCGGCGAATGTTCTTTGTTTTACGGCCGAGCGTCGTGCGAGCTTCTGCCTTGAGAGAGTATTTTTTCATAGGCTACTTTCTGACCAAAATACGCAGATCCCGATCGCGGGATAACGTGGTATTGTACGTGAGACTGCCTTCTTTTGCAAGGAATTGTTTTTCCGACTCGCTAGCCGGATCCGGTGCCGGGCGAACATCCCATGTTGGCGGGTATCGAACGACTTGGCGAAGCGGTGTATCGCCGAGGCCGGGCTGCATCTGCGTAAACGGTTCAAGGATTGCCCCGCCCTGACCCAAAGGCAACCGGGCGTTTCTCTTAAATACAACCGTTATCCGGCTGCCTGCGCCTGAAGGGATTTCAACGGCGATACCAAGCGTCCGATACAAACCGGTGTCGGGCTCCGGATACTCTGCATACGGAAGAGTTGAAAGTGACGGAGTGTTCGTTGCCGTACGGAATGGTACCGCGGCGCCGTCCAGGTCAACCCGGTCGATCGTCGCATCGCTTGCCAGAAAATACCGGAGGTATAAGCGATACGGTCCTCCGCTGTCTTGCGGCTTGCCGCGGGACGTATTCTGCAGGGAAAGCGTCGTCGCTTCACTAACGGTGCCGTCGGGCTGGATGTCGATCGTTCGCTCAATCGAACGGTTCACAAAATAATTTACTTTGTTGACGCCGAGGTTTGCCTCGTTGATAGCGAGAGGATTAAAAAAACACGCGCCTCGCGAAACTCCTTCGCATCCGCTTCGATTAAACACGCGCGTGGACCAGCCAAATTGGCTAACGAGCTGATTGAGCTCTGGGTCGGCAAAATAAAACAGTATGTCGTGGCTTGCTAAACTGTCGGTTACGACCCGAAACAGTCCTGTCGGACTAATCGTCTTATTGTTTACGAGCCCATCCATGAGTGCTCTGGCAAGACTCCCGAGGAAATTCTGTTTTTGCGTAGAACCCGGAAAAAAATCCGCTGCCGTATAAAAAAGGGTTTTTCCGTAAAAATTCTGGCTCGTAATTCTATCGTTGTAATCCCTGAGGCTTATGGGTCCGGTAACGGCAAGAAGTCGAACAACGAGCGGCGTATTCATGCCAATCACCCCATCGACCCGCACGCCCGTTTCTTTTTCATAAAACCATGCGGCGCGACTGGCCGCAACGGCAAAGTTGGGATCCCAATTGCTATCGCGCAGATACCAGTGTTCTAGTCCCATGAGTTCCCGCATTGGGGTTGGCGGATCGACATGTCCTTTGAGCTGTCCGTCGACGACATAGACATCCGTTATTTCAAAATTAGAAACTGTCCCCTCTTCCGTCGTGAGAATTCCGATGGTACCGATAAACCCGCCCGTCGGGCGAAGTTCCAGGCTGTTTTGAAATAATACGAGAAATGTCTGCTTCTGCCGGAACCCGCTCATATACGGATAAAGCGTCAAAAATTTATCAACATTGCCAACCGCGTCGTTGTAACGGTTCAGGGAAAGGAGCATGCGCTCCCCCAACCTCTCGGAATACGCGAACCAAAACGGAAACGATCGCTCTCGGAGCATCGCCTGAAGTTGGGAAGCAGCAAGGCCAATGTTGGTTTGCACGCGGAAAAGGTCACGGCGAAGCGTCCCTACTTGTTGTGCGGGAGACGTGAGCGACCCGGTGCCTCCCACTTTTGATAAAAGAAGTCCGGCAGCGCTTTTACTCGTCAAAAAAATATTGCTCACTCCAACAAGCGAAGCGCTCATATCAGACAAAAAGGAAACCATGTGCTCCTGACCGTTCAAGAGCTGACCTGCGCCGGCAAAAACAAATGGCGCTGCAATGGCGTGGAGCGTGCGTTCGCTTTGACCCGATGATTTTACCGCGAGCTCTGCCGAAAAATTTGCAGAGGAAATTCGTCCTGCCCGGAGCATAAACCCTGCATAACCGAGCGCTGCCACACTCACGCCGACGGTCACGATATACCAAAAAAAGGGAAGGAGAAGCAGAACAAAAACGCTGGCAAAGGTCAATCGAATTCGGGGCTTTCGGCGTTTCTGTTTTTTCAAAGGACCAAAAACCGACGCCATGATCGTACGGATGCGCGCCGCGTCGTCGACACCCGCTTCGGCAGTATGGTATTGCCCGGGCGCAGATTGGCTCTTTTGCCACGTCGTCGTGACGTGAGGCGTCGGCTTTCCCTTCTCTCGCGAAACTCCTGACGCGTGTTTTTTGGGATTTTTTCTCAAATCCAACTGCGCATTCTTGGACGTAAAAAAGAATCGAAAGATTGCCGTGACCATCTCTTTTGATAAGACGGGCTCATCAACCAAAACTACCTTCCCCGAAAACCCGGCTGGAAAAATTTCTTCATGCATTTCGCCGTAGACCACGGCGAGGCGCTTACCGGTGGGTTTCCCCAAGTCGGCAACTATTTTTTTCACATAGTCTTCGTCTCCAAAAATAACGTGATAATCTTCTTGCACTCCCCCCGTTTGATTGATAATGACCAAGTAGCCGTATTCTGTGAAAAAATCCCGCAGGGGAAAAGCCGACTGTTCGCTCAGCGCGTCAATGCGGGCCACGCTTTGGAGGTTTTTTCCGTCTTGAGAAACCGACGAATTGGCAGGCGTCATAGGGGCTCTTGTTATACTCACGTATTATGGCAAAAGATCGCCCCGAAAACAACAGAAATAATGAGGATCTGCCTCCCCGCTTGTTCCGTTAGCTCACATGAGGGTGTCGAGACTCTGATTTACGAGAAAATCAGCCCGACTGTTGTACTGGCGCCGGACATGGTGATAGGTAATTACCCCGCCGACTTCACTCTCAAGAACACGGACCTTCATAATGAGCTCCCGTAGCGCCGGCTCTTTCACTTTAAATTTTCCGTTCAGTTGGTGAACGACGAGCGAGGAGTCGAGATAAAATGCAATCCGATTTTGTTGGAATTTGAGTTCTCCCTTTTGAGTTTTGAGGTATTTGAGTGCTTCGACAACTGCGGTATATTCGGCAACGTTGTTGGTGCTCTCCCCTATCCGCTTTCCAAACTCGGCAAATCGAGTACCATCAACATCGATGACTACGCCAATTGCCGCCGGTCCTGGATTTCCTCTCGCTCCCCCGTCGGTATGGATAATAATCATAAGAAATAAAGATTAACGAAGATAACTAAGGAATGCAATCCCTGAAATGGCAAAAACAAGTGCCTCCGACAAAACGGTAGTCCATGCGGCGGCAATATACCCGTAGACCGGAATAAGCCACATATTTACTGCAATATTAAATACCATCAAACATGCATAGATCACTGCCAGGATGCCTTGTTTCTTACGCGCAATAAGCGCCCACATGGTTATGGCCGAAAGGAAAAAGAACGGCAAACCCACCGAAAGAACACGAAGCGTGTCAACGCTTGCGGCAAAATCAGATCGAATGACTGACAAAAGGGGTGCGCCGAGCCAGAGGGCCGCGGCAGTAATAACAGATCCAATCGATAACACAAGAAAAGACTGACGGAGGATGTATGGAACGTTATGAGTGCGTTTCAGAAGCAGGGGATAGACGGCATTCATAAAAAATGTGGGGACAACGAGCGGCACTTCAAATACTTTATACGCAAGGCCATAGATGCCAACCTCTGTGGTTGAACGGGTGAGCGTGAGGATAACGCTATCAGCACGGAAATAAACCAAATTAAACAAAAGCGTGAGCCCAAGGGGGATTGTTGGCAAAAAAAGGCGGGCAAGATATGATGGCTGGAAGACAATACGATGAGTTGGTATAAATGTTCGTGTGAGCCACAAGCCGATGAGAGCCGTGCCAACGCTTCCCGCAAGTATTGCAATGACGCCGCCCAGTGACCCGCGCGTGACGGGCAAAAAAAGTACAGCCAGGGTTACTGCGCTTCCGGCGGCGATAGCGATCGTTGCCAAATCATAGCGAAGATATTTTTGAAAAATCGCATTGGCACTGGTGATCAGACCTTGAAACAAAATCGCCGGAGAAAAAATCATGATGCCGAACCGCACAAAACTTGTGTACCCCTGACTTGTCCCCTGGGGAAAAAAAGCAAGAAGTCCAAGCGAAAGAAATATCAGAAGTATTCCTCCAATAATCCTCAGCCCCAAAAGCGTTTCCCACATGGACTTCTCTTGAAACTTTTGAAGATAGATCGCGTTCAACCCAAAATCAGCAATTAGGAAAAAAAATGCAACGTAGGTAGTAATTTTTGTGAATTCACCGTAGCCGACCGCCCCAAACTGCCGTGCGACGACAAGACTTACAACAAAGGCAGTTCCCGCGCCGATAACTTTCCCAACCAATTGACTGATGGTATTTTTCGCGATGATTTTTTTCATTGAAACTGGGCTTTATTGTAGCACAAGGAAGAGGGTCAAAAGGATTTGCCCCTGCTGAAGGGTAATAGGGTAGTGATCAACCAGGCCGAGAAGCAACAAAATAACAAGGGGAACGTATGTCGTATGAAGTATTAAGGAATTTCTTTTTCCGCTTCCCTTAATACTTGCTGCCAATCCCTTAATGCTTCTCAATAAAAGAAGACCAAACAACGCCATGCCTACAACTCCCGTTTCCGCGAGGATAAGGAGATAAATATTGTGCACCGGTTGAAGAAAGTATACCTGACGCGAGGGAAGAAACCGCGGTAACTCAACCAAAAAATTCCCGAGTCCCGCGCCTAATAGGGGAGATGTCTGCCACATCTGGGCTGCCGCACTGTTTAATTGTTCCCGAACAACAACGGATTCGTCTGAAAGATTCGGTCGGAACATTACCGTCAAAAGAAGGAAAATAAAAGTAGTAAGCAGTAAGGGGAGAAAGATTTTTTGCTTTTTCCAAAATATGTAACACACACTACTTATCCCTATCCCAGCCGCAATCCAGGCACTGCGGCTAAAGGTCAAAAACAATGCAATAAATCCCAAAACTATTGTCGCACACACCGACACTTTATCGGATAATTTGTTTATTTGTTTATTGGTGTTTTGGATTATTACTGGCAGTAAAACTGCTAGGTATCCCCCCAGGACATTGGGGTGAGGAAATGTTGCATATGGTCGGAGCAAGAGTTGACAAACGCCGGTGAGGGGAGAACACCAGTTTACCCGTGCAATCCCCGGCGTATCGATGGAAAATGTCCGTTCTCCGATCCACCAAAGGAGTCCGCCAACGGAGCGCTGCAAATAAAATTGTGCAATCGCCAAAACAGACGAGTAAAAAACTCCGATTGACAAAGGAAAAATAAGGAACTGGATCTTTGGTTTTGTCCTGACGATATACCAGCCCAGACCAATAAACTCCAAAACTTTTGCCCACTTATAGATTGCCTCCGGCTTATTCTGCGCAACAAGAATATTAAGAGCGACAAACAGCAAAACGAGTATCAAGTATTTAGTATTTAGTATTTTGGAAGCTGCACCCTTAATACATAATACTAAACCCTTAATACTTTTTGCCGACTCAATAAACCAACTAAACAACGTCGTAATCAAAAGAATATCCGTGAAATAAACAGTGGGGGAGAGGTAATCAACGCGCCGACCCAGTACCGTTGCCCACTCAGGCCAAAAATGGAGTCCAAGTTGTGTGGGAAGAAACAGGAGCAATAAAAAGAAAAATTTTTGGTGTAAGCTCACGAGATAATTATACCAACGCACATAGTTATGATAAAATCACGTATCACTATGAGTTACCTTGTGGAAGTGCATTTTAAGTGCCGGAGAGAACGGTTGTCAGGGATAAAAAGTCTGCAGGTCGCCGAAGCAATTGCGAAGGGAGCTATATGTCCGACAGCTGGTCAATTGGAGGAAATGGAAGTAACCCATCCGGCTATTAATGTTGCGGGGAAAGAAGCTGCAAAAAAATTTCCAGAAAAATGTAGTCTTTGTGGGTTAGCTCCTGAGTGGCAAAATTTTGAAATTCGTTAACTTACTTCGGTTTGACGATAAGAATCCGGTTTTCTCCCTCACCGACCGACTCCGTCGCAACCCGCTCGTCGCCGGAAAGCGTCAGGTGAACGACACGGCGCTCGGAGGGGGACAGGTGCGCGAGTTCAACCGGACGGCCGCTGGCAAGCGCACGTTCCGCTGCCCGCTGCGCCATATACATGAGCGCCTCTTCCCGCTTCTCGCGGTAGTCGCCGACGTTGACGTAGACTTTCACCCAGTTGCCGAGTTTTTTGGAAACCAAAATACTTAAGATTATCTGAAAACTTTCGAGCGTTTTTCCGTGGAAACCGATGAGGAGCCCGGTTTCCTCCGTATCGATGTGCACGCGGTAGGCCCCGGTTTCATCGACATCAACGGAAACTACTCCTGAGATTTCAAGCTTTGACAATAAGTCTTCCGTTATTTTTTTAACCTGATCAATCTGTTCCATGTTTAAAATTTTTAATTTACAATTTGAAATCGAATTTTATTGATTTAATTTTCAATGCTTAAAAATTTCAAATTGAAAATTATTTCTCCTTGTTAATTGCTACCTGCTGCAGCATTCCCATAATACCAAATATATTCCAATAAAGAGCAAGACCCAACGGAAACTGGTAGGCAAAAAATCCAAACAGAATGGGCGTCATAAGCGCCATCTGCTTTTGCATTTCCGCCATATCGTCCTGTTTTTTTTGTCCATCTTTCTTTTCAATTTCCTGCGTCTGTTGGGCGGGTTGAGCGACAGGGGCCGGAAGCATCAGCTTTGTTTGCCACCACTGCAAAACGGCCGTAATGACGGGAATCAAAAGAAGCCACCAGCCATCGGTCTGCCACTGACTGGGTTTAATCCCGAGATTGATGCCAAAAAACGTCAGATCCAGGACCCTAAGCTGTAACGCAGGATGGTACACGATACGGTTGAGCTCATCGATAATTTTCTGTGCATTCCCGTTGAGGAGGACCTGATAAAACACATTGTAAAGAGCAATGAGCACCGGAAACTGAATAAGCAGCGGCAGGCAGCCGGCAGCAGGATTGACGCCGTGCTGCTTATAGAGATCCAATTGTGCCTGCTGAAGTTTGACCTTGTCATCTTTGTGTTTGGCGGCAAGCGCATCCAGGTGGGGTTTAATCCGCTGCATTTTTTTGGCTGACCGAAGCTGCGCGGCCATCAGGGGGTAGAGGAGAAGCCGGACGAGGATTGTGAGCCCGATGACGGCAAATCCCAGAGGTCCGGGAACCCGCAGAAATTCAAAGATTTTGTAGAACACGAGAAGTAGGTTAACAATCGGCCAGATAAAAATTTGGTTCCAAAAAGTCGGATTGGTCATAGGTTCGGTACCGGGTCATAGCCTCCTGTATTCCATGGGTGACAGCGAAGGATGCGTTTGAGCCCTAAGAGCGATCCGTAGATTATACCATAGCGATCGATCGCCTGGTAGGTATACTCGCTGCAGGTGGGAGTAAACCGGCATGCGCTGTCAACAAGCCAGAGAGATTTGAGGATACCCGTGTCCGGTGAAAGATACCGCTGGTAAAAGCGGATTGCCTTAAGGATAAAACGTTTCATAAAAAGACACATTCTTCGTCTTTGCAATAAAGACGACATCTTCTCCGTGGGGAAGCAAGCCGAGGTGTTTGTGGACTTTTTCACGCAGAAGCCGTTTGATGCGGTTGCGGACGGTTGCCCGCTTGTCAATACCGGCTGAAACGATGAAGGCAAACCGAGAAACGCCGAGAGTATTTTTGAGCGAAATAATCTGTACGCCTGCCCGCATGCTTCGTTTTCCGTAGCGGAGAACATTCGTAATTTCCGGAGCGGGGAGTCTATTGAGCTTGGGAAGCATGCATTAAATCGTGAGACGTTTCCTGCCAACACGTCGTCTATGTGCAAGAACTTTTCTCCCATTTCTTGTTTTCATGCGCGCACGGAATCCATGCGTACGGATTCGTTTTTTCTTTTTGGGCTGATAGGGACGTTTTGTCATGAATATTAGTATACCTTTTTAAGAACATGTTGTCTATCGTTTAAGTGACCGGTATTTTGCCCATACCTCCCCCATGAGTTTCGTCGAGAGGTTTTTCTTTTTTGCTAACTCAATAAGTAAAGCGAGATCTTTTTCCGGAATTTTGCTTCCCGCAAATTTATAAGGTTTTCCTTGTGCAACATCGTCCATTTCTTCTTTCCAAACCTGCCCAAAATTATCCAACGATCCCTTAACTAATATAGTGTAAGCCAATCGGGTGTCCGCACTATATGTTTTGAGTAACTGCAGGGCTTCAATTGCTGTTGCGACCGTGCTGTACCTGCATAAGTTATAGACAAGCTTAACAATCGTTGCGCTCGGTGTTTTTCCTATATAAACGGATCTTCCCATTGCTTCAAATATGTCCGTATTCGTTTGAAAAATATGATTATCTCCTTCAACAATAAACTGTATTCGCCCCTCTAAGGCCATCTGTTTTCCGGCAAGCATCGGAGCTCCTAAATAATTAATTCCTCTTAGTTTTAATTTTTGTTCAAACAATACTGCATCATCCGGAGAAAGAGTGCTTGTTTCAATAACAAGCTTCGTTTTCTTCCCATTGGCAATGCCGCCCTGACCAAACAATACTTTTGCCGAAATCTCCGGACGGGGGAGGGCAATAACAAAACGTCTGCACTTATCGCCTATTTCCAATACATTTTTAGTTCTTATTGCTCCAATCCGTTCTGCAGCTTCTAATTTTGTATCGTCAATGTCATATACAAAAACCGTGAATCCTCTTTTTATAAGGTTGGTAACCATTCCAAATCCCATATTTCCTATGCCGATAAAACCAATTGATTTATTCATTCTGATAGTCTTTTCACCCACATTTTAAACTGTTCCCCTCGGTCTTCATAGTTTTTAAAGAGGTTAAAGCTTGCCGAAGCAGGGGAGAGGAGACAAATTTTGCCGCGTGCGGTGTGCTTGTAGGCAAATC
>CAYTZO010000028.1:7393-11014 GCA_964442525.1 uncultured Gammaproteobacteria bacterium | reverse complement strand
GAGCGAGGTAAAAAGAAAATACTTAATGCTTTGGGTTATCATAACAGTATTATTGTACAACACTGGTTGATTTCTTTTCAAGGTCCTCTATTTTTTCATTCAAGCTGGATACCTTATTAACAATTAACGTGTATTCTTCATCAAATTTTCGGTATGCTCCGACAAGCCAATCAAGCTTTTCGTGGACAGACTCAAGATCTTTTCGAATATCAGAATGCAATCTTATTCGTAATTCTTCTAAAAGCTGTTCGAACATTTTCTGCGTAAATACTCCGTAGCGCTCTTTAATCTCAGTTCTTCTTTTTAGTTCCCGGAATTTTTTGTCAAGTGCCGCCCATTTTTTGTTAGAGGCTTTGCTTTGTATCATGAGGACATCTTAATTTACTGTTTTGGCTTCGTCAAGGACTGCATCAAAAGCCTGCGGATTATTGGTTACGAGATCTGCAAGCATCTTGCGGTCCAAACCGATGTTGGCTTCCTTGAGTTTATGCATAAACGAGCTATAAGAAAACCCTCTTTGTTTGACTGCCTCGGATATCCGCAGGATCCAAAGCCTTCGGAAATCCCGTTTTTTGAGTTTGCGGCCGACAAATGCATACTCTCCGGCATGAAGGTATGCCTGACGTGCAACGCGCGGCAGCCTGCGCCGGGTCATCCGGTAGCCTTTGACTGCACGGAGCAATTTTTTGTGTTTAGCGTGGGAAGTAACGCCGCGTTTAATTCTCATGTTACGTCCTCAAAAATTGCGTAATTGTCGTTTCAAACTTTCTGGTTGTGACGAGAGCGAATTTGTCCTGCCGTCGTTGCCTTGCTTTATCTTTTCGCCTGCGCAAATGTCTCCTCCCCTGGACTCGGTGGAGGAGTTTGCCGCGGGCGGTCATCTTAAAGCGCTTCGCGACTATTTTTTTCGTCTTCATCTTCGGCATAGATTTTTTTGTTGCTATTTTACTCTGCGCTCTCTTTCTTTTTATCGTTTACGACCATTGCGACGAGTACCCTGCCTTCCATGTGCGGCTCCCGGACGATCTTGACCATACCCAGGGCTGCAATAAATCGCTTCACGACGTCATAGCCAAATTCTTTTCGCGTTATCTCTCTTCCCTTAAAAAACACACTGAGTTTTACCTGATTGCCTTCTTTTAAAAACTCAACTCCCTTGGCTAGTCTCGTGTCAAAATCATGTTGGCCGATAAAGGGCCTGAGTCTCACCTCTTTTACCCCGACCCGCCTCTGACTTTTCCTGCTTTCCCGCTCTTTTTTGGCCTCCTGGTACTTAAACTTTTTGAAGTCAATAAGTTTTGCTACCGGCGGCTTGGCGTTGGGAGCAATCTCCACAACGTCAATGCCCAATTCCTTTGCCTTCTGGAGCGCCTCAAGCTTTGTTAGTACCCCGATTTGCTTGCCCGTTTCGTCCAATAAACGAACCTGGGGGCTCGCAATCTGGTAGTTGAGACGGTAATATTTACGCTTTACGTTCAATCTCTTTGGTGAGCAGGTCCAGGAAGCGCTCAACAGGCATACCCTTGAGGTCTTCCCCGCTCCGAGTACGAACAGAAACCTGACCGGCTTGTACTTCTCTGTCTCCGATTATAGCCATGTACGGCACTTTTTGCAACGTGTGACTTCTCACCTTTGCCTGCATTGGCTCATTTTTAAGATCCGCCTCAACACGCACGCCAGCCTGTTTGAGCCGTTCTGCGGCCTTAAGTGCATCCTGATTGTGCCTCTCAGCGATAGGGATGACGACAACCTGAACCGGAGCTAGCCACAAAGGGAAAGCTCCGGCGTAGTGTTCGATGAGAATGCCCATAAATCTGTCTACAGAGCCCAGGATTGCGGGATGAATAACCGCAGGAGCTTCTTCTTTCCCTTGTTCATTTATGTATCGTAAGTGAAAATTTTCCGGCTGGACGAAATCAAGTTGACACGTGGTCAGTTGCCATTCCCGACCGATAGCGTCTTTTACGATAATATCTATCTTCGGACCATAAAACGCTGCCTCCCCGATGCCGACATAATAATCGAGTTTTTTCCTTTCGACTGCGTCAAATAACGCTTTTTCGGCAAGATCCCAATTCTTTTTTTCACCCATGTATTTTTCCGGATGCTTCGGATCCCGGACTGAAATTCGGGCTCTATAATCGCTAAAACCAAACGTTTTGTAAACAGAGAGCGCAAGATCCATAATGCTATCTATTTCCCCGGGTATCTGATTGTGGCGTACAAACGTATGCGTATCGTCCTGAGTGAGTGAACGCACCCGAAGTAACCCTCCTACCTCACCGGATTTTTCATATCGGTATACGGTTGCATTTTCAGCGATCCGTAATGGAAGATCTTTATAGCTTCGAGGTTTTTCTTTATAAATCTGAAAATGGTGCGGGCAATTCATGGGCTTTATCACGTATTCTTCGTCTTCAATTTTCATGGGATTCATCATGGCATCGTACTTTTGCCAATGGCCGCTTTGTTTATAGAGTTCGCTTCGTGCGACATGGGGCGTCCACACAAATTGGTATCCCCGTTTTTCCTTTTCATCCATGATCCACCGTTCAAGCTCCCGCTTGATCACAAATCCCTTTGGCATATACAGCGGGAAGCCGGGACCGACGGAGGGGCTTATGAAAAATAATTCGAGTTCCTTGCCTAATTTTCGATGGTCTCTTTTCTTGGCTTCCTCTACCATGTTGAGATAATGGTCTAATTCCTTATGCGTCGGGAATACCGTGCCGTAAATACGGGTGAGCATTTTATTCTTTTCAGACCCTCTCCAGTATGCTCCGGCAACAGAGAGAAGTTTAAAGTGCGTTAACTCCTTTGACGGATTTTCTACGTGACCCATTTTGCAAAGATCGAGAAAATCTCCCGGATCATTGGTTCTGAGTTTTTTGCCTTCTTTGGCAAATTCCGTTGCCATTTCTACTTTGTATTTATTGTCTTGAAACAATTTTTTAGCTTCGGCAAGCGAGACTTCCCTGAAAGAAAATTTTTGCCAGGCAGGAAGAATCTCCCGCATTTTCGCTTCAATTTTGGGAAAATCTTCTTCGGATATTTTCCATTTGCCCATATCGAAGTCCTGATAAAACCCGTTTTCTATCGCGGGTCCGATGGCATTGAGCGCTCCAGGGTAAAGAAGTTTTACCGCATGCGCAAGTAAATGCGCGCAGGAGTGGCGCATGTTATTTAAGTACTCATCTGCATTTTTCATAGTTTTTCCACAAAAAAAGTCACCCGTTCTTGTTGGATCCGCCGTCTGGCGGAGGTTCCATCCAACTCGTGTGACTTAATTACCTTCTGTTACGCCGAATTGCGCGCTTCTCTTTGAGGTTGGTAAGATCTCATGCAAACGAGAAGTATATGCAGTATACCGCAGTCCGTGATTCTGTCAAGTGAGCGGCGGAAATCCACCGATTGTCTTTTCCAGACGGTCAAGTCGTTTATCATGTTCGCTAAGTAGCGGCAGAATATGTTCTTGCAGATAATCAGTTACATCCTTGACAATTTCTTTTTTTATCCGTTTCTCCATTCCCAGAAGATCGTCCTTGGTGGCATAGCGTCCATTGGCGCGTTTCTCCATTCCCAGAAGATCGTCCTTGGTGGCATAGCGTCCATTGGCGCGTT
>CAYTZO010000028.1:0-7293 GCA_964442525.1 uncultured Gammaproteobacteria bacterium | reverse complement strand
TCTCCATTCCCAGAAGATCGTCCTTGGTGGCAAATACTGCCTTAAGTTTTTTAATATCTCTATCAGTAATCATGATGTTACTGTAATGGCTTCACAAAAGTAAGTCAAGCGGCATCACGCTTGCCTTTAGGCTTGAGGATGAAGGGCATGATACTACCGATTTCTTCCGGCTTGTTTTTAAAAGTGTAGAGGATTTTGTCGATGTAATTGGCAAAATCCTCAAAATAGTAGCAGTCACGGACAGTCACGCTCTCCGTGCCGCCCAAAAGCGGCTCGACTTCAACCGTACCGACTTTGAGCGATCGGTAAAAAATATTCGGTGCATAGGCCTTGGCTTTGAGCGCTTCGCTCCAGAAAAGCGCCCGCTTGGTGGTATAAAAGGGGCTCACGACGTCAAAGCGGATAATCCGGCGGTCGGTTATATACGTTCGGTCGCGCCCGTAGACCGAGCTATTCCACCAGATTCCGACAAGAAGGAGGGTAAGGCTTGCGAGCAGTCCAAACAACCGCAGCAGAGCCGCTGCATCGGGAACGACGGTCCCAATAAGAAGAAGTATTGCATAGAAAAATACGGAAAGGAGTACGATCTTTGCTATGGCGAGGTATTTAGACAGGGGATGAGGAGTAATGGTAGAGAGAATCCGTTCGCCGGTCTGCTGTCCTTCAAAGACAATGTCCATAGCCCGATTGTAGTATTAGAAGTTAGGCAAAGCAAATTATTTCAAGAAAGCGAAATCCCGCCTTGCGGGATGAAGCGCTAAAATAAGCGCGAAGCGTACAAAGCGAAACAAAACCCCGACCTTTAGGTCGGGAAGTTTATACCATGAACGCGTAAATGTGGTTTTTTTCGTCGCTTCGCAGAGCCTTCCAGTTTGGGAAAATAAAACTGTTGGAAATAACGAGCGTTCCTTTTTTGCACTGACGTTTGAGTTTATCCATGAGCTTGTCCATGTGCCCGGGGAGAAGATAGGCAAAGACGATATCAGCATCCGAGAGATTTGCCCTCCAAAGGCTGGCCCACCGCGTTGGCCGGCCGCGGAGATTTGCGTAGAGAACGAGAATCGGATTTATTTCGAAACCGGTGGCCTTTGCACCTTTCTTTTTGGCCGCAGCGACCAGTCTCCCGTCTCCTGAGCCGAGATCGTAGACCCGCATGCCGGGCCCGACTTTGCCGAGATTTATCATGGCGCTGACGGCAAGTTTGCTCGAGGGAACGAACGGCCCGCCGGTGACAAACGCGACGACGAGGAAGAAGAAAAAGACGGCAAAAAAGATTTGTCCGGTCAGAAACAGAAAGGTCAGGATGCTCATTTTCACTCAATTATAGCAAGAGAACTTGACAAGCGTCTTTTGGTAATCTAAAGTACATAATTAATGAGGAAATTCTTCGGTGTGGTGGTCTTCGTGTTTCTTCTTGTCGTTGGTTTTCTCGTTGCGAAGTCTTCGTTTGCAGTATCTGAAACCGGATTGTCACACATCCCTGTTTGTCCCGGCAGTCCCAAGGATGCATTTCGCTGTTTTGCGAGGGTGGTCGTCGATTCTCAGGGAAAACCGCAGACGTCAACCAAGCCAGCTGGCTACGGCCCTTTCGAGTTCAGAGGCGCGTATGGACTGAGCGGTACAGCCAGCGGCAACCCGACGATTGCCATTGTTGATGCCTATGACAATCCCAATATCCTCTCTGACCTGAGCATCTACAGTTCGACGTTTGGGATACCCACGCTTCCTTCCTGTTCTGTATCAGCAAGTCCGTGTTTGCGAAAAGTTGACCAAAACGGCGGCACGAACTATCCCCGCACTGACAGCGGTTGGGCGCTCGAGACGGCTCTCGATGTCGAGGTTGCCCATGCCATTTGCCAGAACTGCAATATTCTCCTTGTCGAAGCAAACTCGGCCAGTTACAGCGATCTTATGACGGCGGTTGCCAGGGCTCAGGCGATGGGTGCCAACGTTATCTCTAACTCCTACGGTTCCATCGAATTTTCGGGAGAAACCGCCTACGACAGCTACTTTTCCGGATTTGGCGGGGCGATCACCTTTAGCTCAGGCGACAGCGGCTACGGCACGAGCTACCCGGCTGCTTCCCCGTTTGTTACGGCAGTCGGAGGGACAAGGTTAAACCTTTCCGGAACGAACTATGTCAGTGAGTCTGCCTGGAGCGGAGCGGGCAGCGGATGCAGCACGTATGAAACGACCAAGCCCGTTGGGCAGCCGACCGTTGGCGGCTGTGCAGGGAGAATTATTGCTGATGTTTCGGCTGATGCCGACCCCACGACCGGCGCTGCCGTCTACAGCAGCGTGCGGTATCAGGGCCGAAAGGGCTGGTTTAAAGTCGGCGGGACGAGTCTTTCCTCGCCGCTGGTTGCCGGGGTCTACGCGTTAAGCGGGACGTATGGCGGCATCCTTCCCTACAGTCTGGGCAATTCTACGAATTTGCGCGACATCACAGCCGGAAGTAACGGGAATTGTGGGACAGCCCTCTGTAATGCTGTTTCCGGATTTGACGGTCCAACGGGACTCGGTACGCCGCTGGGCATCAGCGCATTTTAGCCAAAACGAATCCTTAGGTTTCTAAAATCCTCAATTCTCCGATTCTAGTTTCGCAATCACGATATAGCGTTTGAAGCTCGTTCCGGCCGGCCAGCAGGTCATGAGGGTGAGTTGTTTGCCGCTCGCCTGGGGACTGAGGTATTGCACGTCTTTGGGGTCGACAATCTTTTTCTCCGTCACCGTATAGGTAAACTTCTGATTGTTGACGAAAATATAGATTTTGTCGCCGAGGTCGAGTTTCGTGAGGAGGTAAAACGTTGAATTGTAACGGGCTGCCTCGTAGAAGTTTGCGCTCGAATGGGAAAAAAGGAAGCTGTTGCCGCTTTCCCCCGGCATGGCCGAACCCTTTGCATGGGCGACCCCTTTGGTGAGAGCGACCTGGTAAATCCGGCTGTCATAGGGGTCCACGTCGGGAATAATTTTTGCATTCGCACCGATTTTGGGTATGACGATGCCCAGATCGGGAAATTTGGGGACCATCGTGTCGGCTCCCGGCTTTTGCGTGAGCGAAACCGCGGTACCGGCCTTGGGTCTGTTTAAAAAGTAGCCCACCTCCACTCGGATAACCGGATAAAAGTTTAATACGAGCAGAAGAGTCGCGAGCAGGATAAACACAACGCCGGCAGTAGTCAGGGTGCGCGAGAGAGAGCGAAGTTTAGCCTTGTCTGCTTTTTTGCCACGCATAGAGGAGGCCGAGAGCGACAAGGACAACTATGCCGTCGAAGACTTTGTTTGAAAGGAGACCGCCCAGAAAGCTCCTTAAGCCGCTAGGCTGGGCCAGTTCTACTACTTCAGGCGTTGGTGTTGCTCCCTGGGTTGCCGCACCCTGTACCTCACCCTGGGCGCCCGTAGCACCCGTTGCGGTCTCTATGCCGAGCACGTTGCCCGAGGATACCGGAATCGCGCCTTGTGCTTGTCCCGGCGTGGGGGTAACGACGGTGTTCACCGTTACCTGTTGGCTGTCGCCGAGCACCCCGGAGCCGTTACCGGCCGAATCGAAAGCACGCACGCCGTAGTAGTAGGTTTTGCCGCAGTCGGGAGGCGTATCCGGGAAGCTTCCGGCAGTATTTGAGCCGATACTGACGGTCCCTACAAGGGTGCCTGAGTCCAGGTTAAAGTTCGTTTGGTCAGAGCGGTAGACGTTGACCTTAATCGTTTTTCCGGAATCATTGGCAGTGACAAAGCCGATCGTATAGGTGCAGCCGCTTTTGTTTTTGCTCCAGTTGGTCGGCGTCCCCGGGCCGCTGGTATTGCGCAGAACCGTAACGGTATTTGATGTCGCCGTGCCGCTTCCCGGGTCGCTTGCGGTCACCTGAAAGTCGTAGGTGCCGTCTTGGGTGAGGACGCTGTTGCCGACGCTGCAGTTTGCGCTGTTGCCTCCGTTGGGACTAACGACGATAGGGCTTCCAAACTGGACGAATCCGCCGTCGCTGGGGCCCTTCTTAAAACAGGTTACGGTCATCGACTGAGTTTTGTCGGTATCCAGCGCCACAAAGGTAAGGTTAAAGGTAGTATTGGTCGGAGACTGCGGCTGACTGAGCTGTACGTTCAGATTGCCCGCAAAAACCCGCCCTGTTAAGGGTAAAGTTACCACCAGCGTTGCCAGCGTTGCTTTTATTGCTTGTGTTATGAATTTACGCATGGAGCCTCCGAATCTTTCGACCCGCAATAATAAGACCTACGCCGCCTGCTGTCAAAAGGGTTGCAAGGATAGTCCAGATGTTACTTGCTCCGGTTTCGGGAAGCTCGGTACTTGCGCCGAGAACCTGGCCCTGCGTTGTCTGAATGACGTTCAGGGATGCGCCGCCCGCGTTATTGGTCACAATATTTACCTCAGTACCGGCGAAGTTGGTCGCTACAAAGCCGGGGTTGACTGCAGTGGCAAGCACGCTGCCGCCTGAGAGTGAATCTCCCTGTGCCCAGGCAAGGTCTTTGTAGAGACCGGCTTCCTCTCCGCTGTCGATATCGGCTATATAGGTAAGCGTTACAACCTGTCCGGGGTTGAGCGTGCCAAGACTCGAGAGATCCCACGTGCCCGGCGAGTTGTAGCTGGTAAGTCCGGGGTCAGGCACTGTGCCCACCGGCGTGCCGTCAAGAGCGACGGTCCATGAACCCAGGCGGTAGCGGAAGCCGGCTGACGGCAGATCGACGACCGAGAGATTTTTTGCCTGGCTCTGTCCGACAGAGACGGTAATCGTAAATTTCACGCTGTCCCCCGGGGCTTTATTTGCTCCGCCGGTGTCATTGGTTTTGCTGATGGTCAACGTCGGCGTTCTGGGCTGGTTAAAGACGTTGCAGGAGATTGTTTGGCCGGCAGCAAGACTCAGCGAGAGACTATTTTGCCCATCGCTATTTGCTTCGTTGTTGCAGGAGATATTCACAAGCTTCCACCCTTCCTGCTCATTTTCGCTGAGCGTAAAGGTTTGCGGAGAGAGACCGGAAAATACCGCTTCCCCGTCCGGATTTCCGTTTTGTCCGGTTACCTGCGAGACAGACTGTGCTTCGCCATATGCCAGGTTCATGGTCCAGCCCGAAAGCACGGCTTCGCCCTGGTCAATTGCGCCGTTTCCGTTGAGGTCGTTATATTTTGTCACGATGATTTTACCGAGTTTCGTGTTGAAAATAGTACACTCGGCGCTGTCTCCGGCCGCAACCACAATATTTGTGCAGTTATTTTCCCCTTCCTGCCAACCATCCGGCACCGTTTCAGAAACGGAGTAGGTTCCTGCCGTCACTTCAAACGTATCGGGATTGCCGCTTGAGATGGTTCCGTCGGTAGTGTCCCCGATCACCGTCCCGTTTTCAGTGGTCATTGCTATGGGGAATGAGGTTTCGTCGCCCTGGGGATCGGTGACTTTAGAGACGGTGATGGAGGCACGTTTTGTATTGGTAAAGTAACAGTTAACGTTTTTGCCGGCGCTCAGGGCAAGTGTTTCGCCATTGGTATAGTTTTGTTCATTGCAGGTGGCACTGGTTAAATCCCAGCCTTTCGGTTCAATTTCGGAAATGCTGTAGTTTCCGGGCAACAGGTTATCAAAAGCATAGGATCCGCCGTCGCCGATTTGTGCACTTGCCGTGCTGTCGCCGCCCAGGTTAAAGGTGAACTGCTGCGGATCTTCCGACGGGTCGGTGGATTTATATACAGTGATTGAGCCCCGATTGATGGCATTAGTGAACGTACAACTTTGTCCTTTGGTCGTGACCGAGACGGAAGAAGGGTTGGCGTCACTACAGGCTCCCGACGTTGAGGACCAGTGATAATCATTGGGCTCGGTTTCCGTGACCGTGTAGGCTCCCGTGGGGATATTGGCAAAGCTCACGTCGCCGTTTTGGTCCGTAGTGCCGGAGCCCGAACTGGTTCCCGAGATGGCAAAGCTCACTCCCGACTGGGGATTGCCCTGCTCGTCCTGTTTGTGAATGGTTAACGTTCCGGTATCGCGGGAATTACAAAGAGTAAGATCCCTATTATACGTTTGCGAGTCGTTGGGTATAGAAAACGTTGCAGGAAGTTGACCGGCAGCCGTTCCTTCGCAGCTTGCTGAGCCGAGGAACGAAGTGACAAAGTGATAGCCCGAAACGCTGTTTTCGCCTACGGTATGATTTACATTTGTCGTTACTCCTGATTGCGACGAGCCGAAATTGCGTATTGCCGGATTTTCTCCGTCAAGTCCCCAACGGAATCCGAGTTCGTTTGCCCCGGCGTCGGTAGTTACGTCGTAGATGCCGTCACCATTGGTATCGACCTGTTTATGGACCGTCAGCGTACCGCTTCTGCGCGTATTGGTGATGGTGCAGGTTTTACTGCCGCCGGCCGGGACATTTATGCTTCCGTTGCTTGCACAATCGCCGCCGATGACCGACGTGTAATTTGCCAAATCCGTGCTCGTGCCCGCGGTTTCGCTGACTGAGTGGCTGCCGGGTGAAACGGTAACCGCGCCGGTCGTGCCGCCGTTGCCGACGTTGGCTCCGGATCCCGCGGTGTTTCCGTCAATCCGCAGGTTGAATTTCCCCGGGTCATTTGAAGGAACCAACACTTTGTTCACGGTCAGCGTACCGTTTTGCTGGGTGTTGGTAAATGTACAGGTAACGTTTTCTCCCTCTTGAACATTAAGAGTCACGGTTCTTGTGCCGAGATTTGTTGTGGAGTCCTGGGTTTTGTCTTCTGAACAAGTAAGACCCGTGAGAGACCAGCCGCTCACCACCGATTCTGTGACTGTTTTTTGAACTGTTGGGTTCTGGCCAGAGGTTGGAAAATCAGTTACAGAAAAGACCTTAGTGTTTGAAAGTGTTGGGTCACTATCATCATCAAGACTAAAGTTAGATAAGCCGTTAGTGGTAAAAGCAAAATCCTGTGAAGAGTTTGGGACAGCATCTTTTACAATTGTTATTGTTCCTGGATAAATGACTGCGCCTGCTGAAAGCGATCGGTCTTGGTTGCCCCCACTCCCATCGAGTCCTCGGTTACGCATGTGATATGGAGACCCGGAAATATCGATCGCTGAATTACCTGATCCCCAGTCGATACGGCTTCCGATATGACCACCCCATGCGAGCACTGGGTTGTCTACGCTCGCGGTGAAAGTTATTGTTGTACTAGTTTCGCTATCTCCCGAATAGGGTCCAATAAGGGTATAGCTAGAAACGCCGGTGATGTTACCGCCAAACAACGTAAACACTCCTGGTGTTTGTGTGATGTCGTCTCCTCCTCCCGGTGCTCCGTTTTGTCCGTTCGTTACATTGGTA
>CAYTZO010000027.1:0-11179 GCA_964442525.1 uncultured Gammaproteobacteria bacterium | reverse complement strand
CGAACCCTCTTCTCATCCTTGGGAAGGACGCGTACTACCAGTGTACTATACCCGCCTCTTCTGGGACGGAAACTACGTTTCCCTCCCAACGACCCTTCCTACCAATGAGTCGCAAAGGGATCACCCTCGTCGCACACCTTTGCGACGATTAGTAGTTTGTTTCTCGAGCTTACCCGATCGTCAAGGCAATGTTAATACGTTTCCGGCGTGAATAAGGTCGGGATTGGCAAGGCTGTTAGTCTGCGCAATCTTTACCCATTGGTATCCGTCGCCGCCATAAAATTTCACTGCGACACTCCAGAGCGTATCGCCTCGGACGACTGTATACGTTTGCGGTTTTGCAACGGTGGATGCTGCCGAGATTTGTCCCGGCGGGAAAATGGGAGCGACATCGGGTATAGTCAAGTTTTGACCGACCTCTATGTAGTCCGCATTTGCCAGTTTATTTGCATCTCGGATACTGACCCAGTTGTACCCGCTTTTATAATATGTTTCGGCAATAGACCAGAGCGTTTCTCCAGACGCAACCGCGTGTGTGGTTGGCAGAGTGGCTTTTTGTTCGGCGGCGCTCTTTTCGCTTTCTTTTGAGGGGGCAGTAGCGGTCTTGCCGGTAAGGAAGCGGTATGCAAACGCTCCGATGACAATAACTACTGCCAATCCTAAAATAAGCGAAACAAACGAATCGGGCGAGCTAAATCTTTTGGTTAATTCTTTCCACATGGTCTGTACCTCCTTCCAGGCAGCTCTTTGACCCTCCGTCGCCAAGCCTGCCTGTCGGCAGACAGGGCTTCGGCGGGCGGGCAGTAGGCGGTCGCGGCCGGATTTGAACCGGTGATCTTGTCCTTGACAGGGACACGTGTTAGGCCAGGCTACACCACGCGACCTTCTTCTGGAAAGGAAACTAACGTTTCCTTTCCAACTTTCTTTCCTTTATTGTATCGCAAGGGGCTCACTCGCCATGCACACCCTTGCGAAATCTTAATTTTGCTATGAAGTATTTCTTGGTTCACACGAATGGAAAACCAAGAGGTTTATAGCTCATAGCATATTAGCATTTTTCTTTGTATAGTGAAAGAGTATGACGAATCTCGAGATAGTTCGACTCCTGCGCAATGTTGCTGCAGCCTATGAGGTACTTGGAGAAAATCGATTTAAGATTATCGCTTACGAAAAGGCGGCTGACAGCATTGAGCACCTGACCAGCGAGGTAAAAGATCTCTGGGACGAGAGGAAGCTTGATCAAATTCCGGGTATCGGAACATCTCTCAAAGGGCACCTCGATGAGCTTTTCCGGACCGGGCACGTGCGGCACTGGGACAGCGTCATGAAGCGGGTACCGGAGGCCATGTTTCCCCTTCTGTCTGTTCCAGGAATTGGACCAAAAAAGGCCTACAAACTCGTCAAGGAGCTCAAGCTCAAGAATGCGAAAACTGCCATTAAAGATCTTGAGAAAGCTGCAAAAGCAGGAACCATAGAGCCAATCGAAGGCTTTGGGAAAAGAAGTCAGGATGTGATTTATGAAGGGATTGGAACTTTCAAAAAAGGTCAAACCAAGGAAAGACGCATGCCGCTTCCCATTGCCGACAGCCTCGCGAGAAACCTGATTGACTACCTCAAAAAACTTCCCGCGGTCAGCCGCGCGGACGCTCTCGGCAGTCTCAGGCGACAGGTTTCGACGGTCGGCGACATAGACCTAGCCGTGAGTACGACCAAGCCCGATGAGGCCGTAGCTCATTTTCTTAAGTACCCTCATGAGCGCATCATTGAAAAAGGGCCAACCGGAGCCTCTCTCGTTTTAACAGGCGGCAGACAGGTGGACTTGAGGGTTCAGAGACCACGCGCTTACGGTGCCATGCTCCAGTATTTTACGGGCGGGAAGAATCACAATATTAAACTTCGCGAATATGCCCTGAAGAAAGGACTATCGCTTTCTGAATATGGCATTAAAAGCGTTAAAACAAATAAAATTCGTGAATTTGCTACGGAAGAAGAATTTTATAATGCCCTGGGCCTTAGCTACATCCCGCCTGAATTACGGGAAGATCGGGGTGAGATCGAAGCGGCCCTCCACTCGGCTCAGGGTAAGCCGGGATTACCTCACTTGGTAGAGCTTAAGGACATGAAAGGTGACCTCCATGTTCATACCAGTTATGATCTCGAGCCGTCACACGATTTAGGGAAAAATACGCTCGTCGAGCACTTAGACAAAGCGGCAAGTCTGGGCTATGAGTATATCGGTCTAAGTGACCACAATCCAAGTATTTCCAATCATTCGAAAAATAAAATTATAGATATAATGAAGCGGCGAAAGGATAAATATGAACAACAATATTACTCATGGAAAGACCGTGAAAATAAACCTGCCTCGCCGGCAGGCGGGCGAGTACAATATTTCCTCATGTGTGAGGTAGATATCCTTCCTGACGGGAAATTAGCTCTGCCCGGGAAAGCATTCGACTACGTGGATGCCGTAGTTGTCTCGATTCACTCGGGTTTTACTCAACCAAAGAATCAGATGACCAAACGCATCCTTACAGCCCTTGACGCCAATCCAAAAGTAAAAATTTTAGCTCACCCGACTGCAAGACTTCTTGGGAGCCGGGAAGGTATAGATGCAGATTGGGAGGAAGTCTTTGGGCTTTGCAGGAAGAAGAATATTGCCCTGGAGATTAACGCCTACCCCCAAAGATTGGACCTTCCTGATTCACTCGTTTTTGATGCCGTCAGAAGCGGGCTCAAGTTTTGCATCAATACCGATGCACATGCAGTAGATCAAATGGAACTTATGCGCTTTGGCGTATCCGTTGCCCGGCGCGGTTGGGGGCAGAAGCGTGACGTCGCCAACACGTTGGAGTATAATACGTTTAAGAACTGGCTTGTCCGCCTATCCGCGTAAGGAGGAATATGTCAACTGTCTGGATCGCCATTGTAGTTATTGCCGTCATTGTGCTCTATTTGTGGTCGCTCTATAACGGGCTTGTTTCCCTCAAAACGCAGATTGAAGAGGCGTGGGCACAAATTGATGTGCAGCTTAAACGACGGGCAGACCTTATTCCCAATCTCGTAGAAACGGTTAAAGGGTACGCCAAGCACGAAAAAGCTATTTTCACCTCAGTGACCAGCGCCCACAAGGCAATGCTCGGTGCAAAAACGCTCCCTGACAAAGCAAAAGCAAGCGATGAATTATCAGGGGCATTAGGCAGGCTCCTCGCGCTTGGTGAAAATTATCCCAATCTCAAGGCAAACGAGAATTTTGCGCAGCTTCAAAAAGAACTCTCCGATACCGAAGACAAAGTAGCTTATGCCAGGCAGTATTACAACAATTCCGTGATGGAATTCAATACAAAAATCCGGACGTTTCCCAACACGCTGGTGAATGAGCTCCTTGGTTTTCGTGAGAAAGAATTCTTCGAAGCAACCGAGGAAGAACGCAAAACCGTTAAAGTTAACTTCTAGAACCATATCGTTTACGCCCATAAGGGAGCCTGTTTTATCAGGCGTTGATTCCCGAAAGAGTCGGGAATAACTATGACTATTACTTCTCAAATTAATTCCAATATTACAAAAACCTATGTATTCATGGCAGCTTTTGTCGCCTTCGTCGTGGCAGCCGCCTATGTCATGGGCAATGCCTTGGGCTACGGGAATTCCTGGCTGGTTATTGCCGTGCTCCTTTCCGTTGTCTCGAGTTTTGCAAGTTATTATTGGGGAGACAAGATGGTTCTGGCGATGTCGGGAGCCAGACCAGCGGACCGAGGACGCGATTTTGACTTTTACACCGTTGCCGAAAATCTCGCTATAGCCGCCGGGCTCCCGAAACCAAAATTGTACGTTATCAGCGATACGGCGATGAATGCCTTTGCAACCGGCCGAGACCCGCAGCACGCGGTAGTAGTTGCGACCACAGGACTTCTTGACCGGCTTGAACGAAGAGAACTCGAAGGGGTAATTGCCCATGAACTGTCGCATATTAAAAACTTTGATACGCGGCTTATGGCCGTGGTTGCGGTCCTGGTCGGTACGATTGCGTTTCTGGCAGATATCTTTATCCGCACGCTTTGGTGGGGCGGCGGGAGGAGAGGGCGGGATGAGGATAATAATCTGGGCGGTTTGCTTCTCGTTATCGGGATTATTTTAGCGATCCTTTCGCCTATTATTGCCACGCTTATACAACTGGCTGTTTCACGAAGACGCGAATATTTGGCAGATGCCTCGGGAGCGTATCTTACCCGCTATCCCGAAGGGCTTGCCCGGGCACTTGAAAAGCTATCAAAAGACAAGGAAGTTCTCGAAGCGGCAACGAACGCAACCGCTCATCTTTTTATCACAAATCCTTTCAAAGGTAAGGAATTCGGCGCCTGGTTCTCAGGTCTCTTCAATACTCATCCGCCGATAGCGGAACGGATTAAAATTCTTCGCGCAATGTAGCTTATGGATATTGTTGTCCGTCGTGCAAAAGCGAGTGAGTGGGAAACTATTCGGGACATAAATCAAAGTTCTTTCGAGGCGAATCAGAATTTTGACCCGTATCTCGACATGCGTTGGGTGTTTTCTGAAAAAGCAAAGAAATATTTTCTTACCGCACTTACCGGTCCCGCATACAATGTGTTTATTGCGGAAGTTGACGATAAACAAGTGGGATATATTATTCTCGGTCCAAAGCAATATGACTATCGTACGGTGCGCATGGTAGAGATTCAAAATATGGCCGTTCTTCCAACGTATCGATCAAGGGGGATTGGGCAGAGATTGGTAATGGAAGCAAAGAGATGGGCAAAGATAAACGGTTTCGAGACGATTTATGTTAATGCCTACATACATAACACTCGTGTAGTAGAATTTTATAAAAGACAGGGATTTACCCCCATCGATATCTCCTTGGAAATGCAAATTTAAAATTGTGAGATAATGGTGCCATGAAGAAGAGGCAGATTACGGCATTTGAAGGGAAACGCATACGAAGGGTGTGGGATGATACGCAAGAGAAATGGTTTTTTTCGGTAGTTGATGTAGTTGCAGTGCTGACCAATAGCGTAAATCCCCGAAAATACTGGAACAAACTGGCCGAGCGCCTACGGAAAGAAGGAAGCGAGTCGGTGACAAAATGTCACCAACTGAAGATGCTTGCTTCCGACGGAAAATACTATCAGACTGATACCGCAGATACGGAAACGTTGTTTCGCATCATTCAATCAATTCCGTCCCCTAAGGCAGAACCGTTTAAGTTGTGGCTTGCAAGAGTGGGATATGAACGCGTTGAAGAGGTAGAGGACCCGGAACTGGGAATTCGAAGAGCACTCCAAACATATTTGAAAAAGGGTTATTCTCCCGACTGGGTCAATTTACGCTTAAAAAGCATAGAGATTCGAAAAGATCTGACGGATGAATGGACAGAATGGGGAGTAAGGAAGGATAAAGAATTTGCAATACTTACTGATGAGATCACATTTGCCTGGGCTGGTCTTCGGATAAAAGCGTATAAAAATCTAAAATCATTAGCCAAAACACGAACATGACACCTCGAGAAGCTTTCGCAATCCAACTTGGAAAAGTAGTTTCGGGATTGAGCAAAGTGTTTCATTTCGGGGCCGGGGGTACGTGGCCGGGAGAGATCGCTCTTATACTGCAGCCTGACATTGCCAGAAATCTTGCTCGTCAGCTGAAAAAAGGGGTTATTCTCATTGCGGGAACCAACGGTAAGACCACGACGGCACTTATGATAAAGACCATCCTTGAAAAACAGGGTGACCGTGTTGTCCATAATGCAAGCGGTGCAAATCTTACCAATGGCATCGTTTCCGCACTTATCAAAGAAGCAAAGTGGAACGCAACGGTCGATCGAGACTGGGGAGTGTTTGAAGTTGACGAAAATTCTCTCCCGATTGTTTTAGAGTTTATTTCTCCGAAGGCAATCGTTCTTCTCAATTTATTTCGTGATCAATTAGACCGATATGGAGAAGTCGATGTGATCGTTGAAAAGTGGGCATCAGCGCTCAAAAATATCCACGCCACATACATTCTCAACAGTGATGATCCCGGCATTGCGTTTATCGGAACAAAAGCGAAAGGGAAAATTTTGTATTTTGGAGTCAATGATAAAAAACATTTCCTCAAAAACATTGAGCATGCCACGGATTCGACGTTTTGCCTGAACTGCGGCGGGCGGCTCTCTTATAAGGGAATTTATTATTCCCATATCGGGATTTGGCATTGTGAACGGTGCGGCCTCTCGCGTCCAAAACCGGACATTTTCAGCGTGACATCGCCGCTTTCCGGCCTCTATAATCTCTATAATACACTCGCGGCAGTGACCGCAGGACGGGCGCTGGGAATAAAAAATCCCGTTCTCGCCGGTTTTTCTCCGGCGTTCGGCAGACAGGAAACGTTTACCATAAAGGGAAAGACGGTAAAAATTTTTCTTTCCAAAAATCCCGCAGGCTTCAATGCGTCGCTCAGAACGATCCTTGAACAAAACGCTTCTGTGATGCTTTTTATTCTCAATGACCGAATTCCCGACGGCCGGGACGTGAGCTGGATCTGGGATGTGGATTTTGAAACCATCCCACAAAACACAAAAATTATAGCGAGCGGCGATCGGGTATATGACCTGGCAATCCGGCTTAAATACGCGGAGAAAAAAAACCTCGTGGTCGAACCCGACCTGAGGGAGGCCGTACAAAAAGCCGTGGAGCAAACGCCGCCCTCCGGCAGACTTTTTATCCTTCCTACCTACTCGGCAATGCTTGAGGTGCGAAAAATCCTTTTGGGCAGGAAAATACTATGAAGAGAGCTTTTCGCGATCGCAGTTTTATATTTATCGTCATCGTCGGGGTGGCGCTTCTGTTAAGACTTCCGGGAATTTTTTCAGGAAATTTTGCATTTACCTATGATGCCGGACGGGATCTTTTAGCAGTCCGAGATATCGCCTCCGGCCGCGCATTTAGCTTGATTGGCCAAACCACCGGACTTGCCGGGTTTTTCTACGGGCCGTGGTGGTATTGGCTTCTTGCGCCGCCGTTTCTACTCTTTGGCGGAAACCCCACGGCAATGGCTGCGTTTATAGCGGTTCTTGGTGCGTTTTCGGCCGGAGTTGCATTTGTCTGGGGAGAGCGGCGTTTCGGGTTGGTGTTCGGAACTCTTTTGGGGGTGATATTTGCCGCCTCGCCCGATATTGTCAAAATCACCAACCAGCTCTGGAATCCCGATCTTCTTGTTCCCGCAACGCTTATGGTCATTATTCTCCTCTCAAATATAGATACTGCCAAGGCCGGCTGGCTTGTCCTTCTGGGTTTTTCTTTGGCATTGCTTGCCGAGATAGAAATGGTGTATGGGGTAATTTTTATCCTCGGGTTTTTCATTGCGGGTTTTTTGTGGTTACGAAGGGACTTGACGCGTGGGAAAGTAGTGCGGATTGGCATTGGTATTCTTCTCGCCGAGACTCCCAGAATACTTTTTGAGCTGCGGCACAATTTTTTGCAAATCCGCTCCCTGCTGGCATTGGCCCGGACAGAGCCCTTTATCTTTCATGCAAAACGGTCGTGGCTCATCTACGGAAGCCTCGCATCCGTGATTCCCGGTGACCCCTGGATTCAGAATATTTTTGCTGTTGTTTTTCTTGGGCTCCTTATCGTATTCTGGAGGAGGATTTTGCCTGCAGGAAGGCGGCTCATCCTCGTTCTTTCTACCATCGTCGCGACGTTTTTTGTGGCAGTGACATTGTTCCCCAAAGATTTCTGGAATTATTTTCTGTTCGGACTGCCGGTTCTTTATGCAACTATTGTCGTTTTCGCTTTTACGGTACTTTGGAACGTTATACCGCGGGGCATGCTCGTAGTTGCGTTTGTTTATTTTTTTCTTCTTCTCAAACCCATCGATGCGATCCGAGGCCTTATTGAACCACAGTTCATAGGTGATGCCGCGCTCTATAAAAATCAGTTGAGCGTCGTACGGTTTGTCTATACGCAGGCAAAGGGAGACTTTAAATACATTGCTTATACGCCGCCGCAGTATGATTACACATGGCAGTACCTTTTTTGGTGGGAAGGAAAGCGCCGGATTGGTCCGAAGCCCAACGACGGCGATCCGTCTGAGATGTTTGTGGTTATTGAACCGGATCCGGGATACTCGGACAGGGTAAAACAGTGGCTCAAAGTGAGAGAGCGGGACGGAGTGTTGCTGCGGGAAATCTCATTTACCGGAGGCATAGTTGTGCAGGAGAAGCTCCTGCGTTTTGATACGCGGCGCCAATGAAATACTCGATACGCATTGCCTGGCTTTATCCGGACCTCATGTCAACCTATGGGGACAGGGGCAACGTTATTGTGCTCCAGAAACGGTGCCAGTGGCGGGGAATTGGTGCGGAGGTAGTGCCCATTACCATCGAGACGGATCCGGAATCCCTTCGCACTTCGGACATCATTTTTATGGGCGGAGCGCAGGACCGGCAGCAAAAAATTGCGGGTCCGGATTTTCTCAAACACAAAGGGCCGGCAGTCAAAGCCATGGTCGAGTCCGGCGTACCGGCTCTTTTTGTCTGCGCTGCCTACCAGTTTGTCGGACACTTCTATAAACCATACCAAGGCGATCCAATTCCGGGAGCAGGTATTTTTGATTTGCATACCGAGCACCCGGGAGATCAGAAAAAACGACTCATTGGCAATGTGATTGCGGAACTTATTAACCCTTTTGAGCTAAGTGGGGTAACGATTGTCGGATTCGAAAATCATGGAGGCAGGACAACGCTCGGGCCGAAAATGAAACCCCTCGCAAAGGTTCTTCGGGGCGGAGGAAACAACGGCGAGGACGGATTTGAAGGAGCAGTCTATAAGAATGCCGTCGGAAGTTATTTTCATGGGCCGTTTCTTCCGAAAAATCCCGTCATTGCGGACTGGCTTATAGACAGAGCGCTCAGGAAAAAATATAAAGAGCCGGTTCCTTTAGAAAGTCTTTCTGAAGAGTTGGAAGAGCAGGCCCGGCGCGCTATAATCCACCCATGACCGACGAGCTTAACTTCCTCTACCGCGTTGTCCAAACCGTTCACAGCCTGGAACTTGCCGAGGTTCTTCGGGAGATTGTAAACATAGCCTCCCAGGTAACAAAAGCAGATTCGGTGTTGGTGTATATACTCGATCCCAAGAAACAACAGCTTGTCCTGCGGGCATCGAAAAATCCCCACCGGGAGCTTCTCACTAAAATTGCCATGCATTTGGGAGAAGGGATTACCGGGTGGGTTGCAAGGGAGAAAATTCCTGTCGCAATTTCCGCCAACGCCCGTCACGACCCGCGCTTTAAGTTTTTTCGAAGCCTTCCCGAAGACCGGTTTGAAGCATTTCTGTCGGTGCCGATAATGAACAGACGCGGCGTTGTAGGCGTTATTAACGTCCAACACCAGAAACCTCATGTCCATAGCAACACGGAAATTCAACTGCTGTCCGCCATAGGCAAGCTGGTCGGCGGCGCCGCTCAAAACGCACTTCTGGTTGAGGAGACACTGGAGTTAAAAGAGGCGCTTGAGCTGCGCAAACTCGTAGAAAAGGCAAAGGGCATTCTTATGAAAAAGAAAAATCTTTCAGAAAGCGACGCATACAAAATTCTTCAAAAAGAAAGTATGGATAATCGGAAATCCCTCAAAGAAGTTGCCGAAGCAATTCTCCTGGTTGACAAACTCAAGGGAATCGTTTAGGAATAGACAAAACAGAACCAAACAACGGAGTTTGGTTTTCGGACAGAGACGTCCCGCTCTTTTTGGCGGGATTTTTTATGGAAGGAGGACTATGACGATCGCAGCTCTTATGAAGAGAAATGCCATTGAATTTGTGAGTCTTAAGTTTAACGATCTTTTTGGAAGATGGGTTCATTTTACTATTCCGGCAAGCAGATTTAGCGAACGTTTTATCCGGGACGGCGTTGCGTACGACGGCAGTTCCATTGCGGGTTTTCAGAGCATTGAAAAAAGCGACATGCTGCTTCTTCCGGACATTACTACTGCGGTCGTTGATCCGGTTATGACGCCTCCCACTCTTTCCGTCATCTGTAACACCGTAGATCCATACACGCGCGAGGCCTATTGGCGGGATCCGCGCCACATTGCAATTCGGACCGAGAAGTATTTAAAAAAGCACGGCATCGACGCAGCCTATTTCGGGCCGGAAATCGAATTTTTTCTCTTCGATGATGTCCGCTACAAAACCGGCGACAACGCCGGGTCGTGGAAAATTGATGTTGCTGAGGCAAACTGGCACTCGGACCAGGGAGAAATGAGCCTCGGGACAACGGTGCGCAAGCAGGAAGGGTATTTTGTGGTGCCGCCGTTTGACCAGGCGATTTCATTGCGTTTGGAAATGGTCAAAGCGCTTGAGCGCGTTGGGATTGTGGTCGAACGGGACACCCATGAACGGGCAACGGCAGGATCAGCGGAAATTGACATCCGTTTTGATTCGCTCCTGCGGATGGCAGATACGATTAATCTGTTCAAATATATTGTCCGCAATGTTGCAGTCAAGCACGGAAAAAGCGCGACGTTCATGCCCAAGCCGCTTTTTAGCCACAACGGGAGCGGCATGCATACCCACCACAGTCTTTGGGGCCGCGGCAAACCATTGTTTGCGGATGGGAAAGGAAGTTATCACGGCATGAGTCAGTTTGCTCTTTGGTATTTGGCCGGGGTTCTCACACATGCGGCAAGTATCCTTGCCTTTGCCGCACCGACGGTTAACTCATACCGGCGGCTTGTTCCGGGCTATGAAGCGCCGACGACCGTCGCATTTGGCGCGAGAAACAGAAGTACCGCGATTCGCATCCCTGCCTATCCGGATACTGCCGCTTCACGCCGGATCGAATTCAGGGCGCCCGATCCATCGGGTAACCCGTATCTGTGGTTTAGCGCGATGGTTTTGGCCGGGCTTGACGGTGTGAAGAGAAAGCTTGATCCGACGAAACTTGGGTTTGGGCCGCTCGAAAAAAGCGGCTACGAGATGAGCGCCCAGGAAGTAGCCAAAACGAAGTTCACACCCGGGTCGCTTGCCGAAGTGCTTGTCGCTCTAGACCGTGACCGCCGGTATCTCACCGAAAGCGGCATATTTACCGACAGACTCATTGACCTGTGGATTAGTGAGAAGAAAAAAGAGATCGCAAAGGCAAACCTTTATCCGACCCCGGTGGATTTTGAAATGTATTACGA
>CAYTZO010000026.1:9703-11818 GCA_964442525.1 uncultured Gammaproteobacteria bacterium | reverse complement strand
TGCCATTGGGCTCGAGGTTTAAGTTGCCGTTGGTTGTCGATATCGTGCCGGCACCGGCAAACGTGATGGGGCTGTCAAGAAGGAGTGCAGAAGCATCCCGTGCTTTGATTTCATTGGTCAGAAGCTTGCCTACCACCGTGGCATTTCCGCCGACGTAGGTATTGCCGGAGGCGTCAACGGAGAAGTGAAGCTTATTATCTTGGCCGTTGGTAAAGCGTAAAAAGTCATAGCCAAGGTTGTTGTTGCCGACGTTGCCATAGATTAGGCTGCCTGTCGTGAGATTTGCATTGCGGATATCGACGGAATTATTCGTTGAAGTGCTCGATCGGATGAGAAATTGTCCTTCTCCGTCGGGCGCGACCGTTACGTTACCGCTGGTAAAGGGGGAAGTGTCAATTGTGACCGCGGCGCCCTCGATTTTGAACGCCCCGCTTTTTGCGACGAGGCTCGGGTTATCACCTGCGATAATAAGGCTTCCGTTTGGCCCGACGGAGAGCGGGATGGTTGGCGAAGCGGAAGGAGAAGCAGTTTCCCTGCTGGTACTGGCCGGCGAAGGGGTGACGGATGCGGTCTGGGAGATCGAGTTGGGGGTTGACGCAGTTTGCTGCGTTTGCGCGAGGCTCGTGAGCAGCCTAAACACTTGGGACTGTTTATTTACCAAAACAATTACCACGAGCAGCATGAGTCCAAGAAGCGATCCGAGGACAACGGGAAAATATGACCTTTTTTTTATCGTTTGTGCCCTGCTGTCGCGCTGTTTTACCCAATTGAGGAAGGCATTGACGCTGGTGAGTTTGCGGCTCACCGTCGCAGGCGAAAGCCCCTTCACAATCAGATATTCTTCATACTTGGTACCGGGGGTGTCAGCCATATGTGCTTTACTGTTCAAGCCACGCAAGAAATTCCTTTACGTCGTATGCATATTGCCTGATCGTTTGCGGCGATGCCCCGTCCTGGGCTAATTTTTTTTCAAATTCGCCAATGAGATTGACGCTGGAAATACCCTCCAGGGATTCGGCAGGATTTTTCTTCATGAGATTTTCTTGCTTGCAAAAACGGAAGAAGTTTCGGATTGTCGAAAGGCGCCGGTTTACCGTAGCAACGGGTACGTGATTAGTGAGGAGATATGTTTTGTACGTTGCTACTACGGTCGGTGTGAGAAAGGATAAAAACTCAGTGTGGGTTTTGGGAGCAGTGCCCACGGATGATTCGATCGTCAGTTGAGCCCAACCAAGGAAATGACGGATATCACTTTTGTAGTTTCTCCGCGTTTTTTCCGACGCTCCTTTCCTGGTGAGAAACTGCACAAATAAGATTTCCAAAATATCAAGATACGACGCAGCATTAGACAAATATCTCTGTATCATAATTTCCTCCTATACATTTAGTTAATCCCTTATTAATAACGCAGTCAAGAGGAAGGTTGAGATATTTGGGTATTGGTTAGATAGGGAGGACAAAAATTGGTTTTTGCGGAATAAATGATATTTTCACGAATTACCGCATAATAAATATTGCTTTACTAAAGGAATCAAAGGTAATCATTTATCAATAATTTTTGACTATTATAGTTTGAATGGCATTACTTTTTTGCGGAAAAAAGAAATTCTTCTGACAAAAAAATGGGAAAATAAAAATGGCGCTACAATAGGCTATTTTCATATAAGATCCCATAGTGGGTAACAGTGAATATCCTTATAGTTTATTTACGAGTACAATTCATTTTTTGAGCATTGAAAGAGGCGGGTAGAGGAAAAACAGATAAAATAATGGGATAAAAGAGTCAAAAAAAATTGACTTATACTATGTTAGCACTCTATCGACAATGGTGATAAATTTTTATTAAGGCTCCTGAAGGGGCTGTTGGAAAAGAAATTTTTGACAATTTTGGGTCTTCTTAAGCTGTGCCAAATGAAGGTAGAAATTCGATTTTTATGCGTTTTTGAATGGTTTTTTGGATCCTCTTTCTTCTTTTTCTGAAAAATAACGGCTGTTTGACTTTCTATAGGTTTAAATTAGTTTCAGGCGTTCGGTTTTCCATCGGGTGGTTAGTGCTATTGTTTTGCAGCTTAAATCCAGTATACTATGCACATTATGAAAGTCAATCCTTCGGCT
>CAYTZO010000026.1:6783-9603 GCA_964442525.1 uncultured Gammaproteobacteria bacterium | reverse complement strand
TTTTGCAGCTTAAATCCAGTATACTATGCACATTATGAAAGTCAATCCTTCGGCTTCGCAGGGCAAGAACCTTGTTTACGATCACAAGAGTATAGAGTCTAAGTGGCAACGCCTTTGGTTTGATACTAAGCTTAGTGAAGTTGATATTCATGGTGCAAAAAGGCCTTTTTATAACCTGATGATGTTTCCGTATCCATCGGCAGAGGGGCTCCATGTCGGGAACATGTATGCGTTTACCGGCAGCGATATTTTTGGCCGGTTTAAGCGCATGCAGGGATATAGTGTGTTTGAACCGATTGGACTTGATGGCTTCGGCATCCACAGTGAAAACTACGCGTTAAAAATCGGTAAACACCCCATGGATCAGGCAAAAGTTTCTGAGAAAAACTTCTATCGTCAGCTCCGCGAAATTGGCTGTATGTTTGACTGGGGGAGGACCGTCGAAACGTATGATCCGGGCTATTACCGGTGGACACAATGGTTGTTTATCCAGATGTTTAAACACGGACTTGCGTACAGAGGAACGGGGAGTGTCAATTGGTGTCCGAAAGATAAGACGGTTTTGGCGGATGAACAGGTCATTGATGGGAAATGCGAGAGATGCGGGAATAATGTAGAGAAAAGATCCCTGGAGCAATGGTTTTTCCGTATTACCGCATATGCGGAAAAACTGCTGCAAAACACTTTTAGCCTCAACTGGTCAGAGAAGGTTTTGATTGCTCAAAGGAATTGGATCGGGAAAAAGGATGGGGTTATTGTTCATCATGAGGTAAAGGATCTGGATCTCACACTCGATGCTTTTAGTGCATTCCCGGCTTGGCTCTGGGCAGATACATTCCTGGTGATAGCGCCGGATCATCCGGTGGTTCCAAGGCTCGTGAAAGATACTGTACACGAAAAAGAAATTTTAAACTATATTAAACAGTATAAAATTACTAAGAAAAATAACAGCACGAAAGCAGATGAAAAAGAAGGAATATTTACGGGGCGGGTGGTGATTGACCCGTTTTCCGGCGCAGAAATGCCGGTTTGGCTTGCCAATTTTGCCCTGATGGAATTTGGAACCGGAATCATCCGTTGTTCGAGTCATGATCCTCGCGACTGGGCATTTGCAAAAAAATACAAGATTGCGCTTAAAGAAGTTGTTAGCCGCACTAATCCCGCGGAGCCAATAAACGCCCATGCCAACTCTGGGATACTCCAGCACTCAGGACCGTTTAGTGATAGAAAAATTTCGGTTGATTTGATCGCTGAAATCGTCAATTGGATTGTAGAAAAAGGGATTGGAGAACGGAAGACGACATATCATTTGCGCGATTGGCTTATCTCCAGACAGCGTTATTGGGGGCCGCCAATTCCGATGATTTACTGCAAAAAATGTGCCTCGGAGGGTCGCGGGGAACGTACGGAAATGCCGGGATGGTATGCAGTCGAACTTAAAGACTTGCCCGTTCTTTTGCCCCGAATTGCGGATTACCGGCCCGGCGATGACGGGATCGCGCCGCTTGCAAAGCACAAAGAGTTTTACGAGACGACGTGCCCCGGATGCGGCGGAAAGGCCGTACGAGAAACAGATGTATCTGATACATTTCTTGATAGTTCGTGGTATTTTTTACGATATCCATCAGTCAGGGGCGACGAAAATTTTCTTGATCCGCTACGCGCAACAGGCTCACGCTCCATGCGCGAGGATGCTGCTAAGCGCGGGAAGCGATCTGCGAAAATTTTGTCTCCCCAGACCGTTGATCTTCCATGGGATCCCGCTATTACTCAAAAATGGCTGCCGGTTTCGATGTATACCGGCGGAGCTGAACATAGCGTTTTGCACCTTATGTATAGCCGGTTCGTGACGATGGCGCTCCATGATTGGGGATACCTCGGTTTTGACGAACCGTTCCCGAACTTTTACGCCCACGGGCTCGTGATCAAAGAGGGAGCCAAGATGAGCAAAAGCAAAGGGAACGTTGTAAGCCCCGACCAATATATTAGATTGTATGGGTCTGATGCATTAAGACTCTATCTCATGTTTATGGGACCGTTTGATCAGGGCGGAGATTTCAGGGACAGTGCTATGGAGGGGATGAACCGATGGGTTGGACGGGTCTGGCGCATGGCGATGAAAGCGATGGATCAGCAGTTACCGTCATCGAGTGCCATGATTACATCGGCTCTTCAGAAAGCCATAATCCGCGTCACCGATGATATCGGGAAAAGAAGATACAATACGGCAATTGCGACCATGATGGAATGGACGAATCTGGTGGGCGAAGCCGGCGGCAGCGTGGGGGTAAATGAGCTCAGGGATTTTCTGAAACTTTTATCTCCTTTTGCGCCTCATCTTACGGAAGAACTTTGGCAACATTTCCATGGGCATAAAACATTCAAAATAGATCAATCCATCCATCTTCAGCCGTGGCCGAAGGGAGATGCTTCAAAGATTGCCGGGGAGAATGCCCAGGTCATTGTTCAGGTAAACGGAAAACTCCGCGCAGTCCTGGGAGTTGGCAAGGAAGAAAGTTTGATACAAAAGTATATAGAAACGATGGCAAAAAAGGATGAGAAAGTACAAAAATACCTCGACGGCAAACCGATCAAGAAGGTTATTTTCATTCCCGGAAGAATCATAAACTTCGTGGTTTGATTCCTTGACCAGTTGATCGGAGGAACGGCAGAGGCATGGAGATTTCTCGAAGTAACTCCCATTTTACCCGTTCCAAATGGCAGCTTTGATTTTGTTGGGTCTTCCGGACAAAAGAGCGAAAACCGGCTTTCCTTCTTTTTCATCATGTGATTCAATGGGTCTATGGAGGGGAGCGAGGA
>CAYTZO010000026.1:3070-6683 GCA_964442525.1 uncultured Gammaproteobacteria bacterium | reverse complement strand
GGCTTTCCTTCTTTTTCATCATGTGATTCAATGGGTCTATGGAGGGGAGCGAGGACTCATTACAGGAAAGCTCCTGGCTGTCTCGCGCGTTAGCCGGCGTCGAGAATTTCAAAGTCCCGGTTATTTTAGGCCTCGGGAGCCTGTTTTTCATTGCTCTTTCTGTTGCCTTATTTTTGGGGTCATCCCGTCGGTCCGAACCCATACAGTTTTTCGATGCCTCGGGAAGCGGACAGGTTGGGGGAGTGAGTGAGGCATCAGTTACTGTTGACGTAGAGGGTGCCGTGCGTCAGCCGGGAGTTTACACCATCCCGTCGGGCAAAAGAATCGGAGATGCGATTGCGGCGGCCGGCGGACTCTCAGAAGAAGCTGATACGGACAAAATAGGGCAGAGTGTCAATCTTGCCGCAAAACTTTTGGATGGCGCCAAGCTCTATATTCCCAAAAAAGGCGATTCCTCTCCGGTGAGCCGACCAGGATCACCAGGCTCAGGCAACACCAGCGCTTTGGGCATTTCTATAAACACGGCCACAGCTTCTGAACTGGATAGTCTTCCCGGCGTTGGGCCGGCGACGGCAAAGAAAATCATCGATAACCGGCCGTACCAAACGCTTGAGGAGTTGGTTCGTAAAAAAGTGATAAGTCAGTCCTTGTTCGAGAAACTGAAAGACAAACTCACTCTCTAAGTTCTAAGTACTAACAATTAGGCACTAAACAAGTTTTAATAATTGAGTATTAACACTTGCTTAGAATTTAGAAATTAGCACTTAATGTTGTGGTAACTGTCCAAACATTCACTTCGATTATTAATCAACTTCTGCCGGAACCGCACGCAGGCCTTCTCAATGGTATTTTATTTGGCACGAAGGCGGCTTTACCGCGTGATTTTTACCAGGAGCTGGTTACGACGGGGACGCTGCATATTATCGCGCTTTCCGGGATGAACATCAGCATTCTCACCGGTTTGGTTAATCTCGCTTTACTCAGGATTATTAGCAGGCGGATAGCGAGTTTGCTAACCATCGTTACGATCGCCGGATTCGTTGGGTTTGTCGGCGCGTCACCGAGCGTTATACGGGCTGCCATAATGGGGAGCATTAGTTTGCTCGCGGTCGTATTCGGCCGCCAGTACTGGGCGTTTCTTTCCTGGATATTAGCAGTTGGCATTATGCTACTGCTAAACTTTGACTGGCTCGGAGACCTTTCTTTTCAGCTTTCTGTTCTTGCAACGCTTGGGATTATTTTGTTTGGAAAAAAGCAGATGGGTTCTCTTCCCGCTGAGGGAGGCATGCCGTGGTTTTCGCGGCGTCAAGGTCCGACCACTTCTTCTCCGTTATCTCCAGGCGACAAGGCCGTGACGCCGCTTAAAACGGCACGCCTCCCTGCGGATAATCAGAGAAGCGCGGGGGAAAGCATTTTGAGGAGCACTGAAGTCCCGACGTGGTCCTTCTATCGATCTTCTCGGGATATCGGTGTCGGGACTTCACTGAGTGAGGATGGAGATCCGTTTTATGATTCTGAGGACGATCGCCGAACGTCTCCGAAAAATGTCTTGCGCCCGCGCAGGTTCACCGCACTAAGATTCTTCTGGGGATTTGTCGGGGACGATCTCCGACTCACCCTTGCCGCACAGTCGCTGACCATCCCGCTTATCTTCTGGAAATTTCAGAGAATTTCCGTAATTTCCCCGCTTACCAACATCCTTATTGGCTGGATTATTCAGCCTCTTACCGTGATGGGATTTGTGACTGCATTTTCCGGCTGGGTTTTTTTGCCGCTCGGACAACTTTTTGCGTGGGTTACGTGGGTGCCGCTGTCGTATCTGGTTACAATTGTTGAGTGGACGAGTAAAGTTCCGGGAGCAAGTTTTGGATCATGATAAGGCCAAAAAGATCTATATCATACTATGTCATCTGAGAAAATTTGAGGCTCGGAGAGAAACATAAAAATACTTTTATAAGATATAACACATGTTTAAATTGCGTTATGGATACTTTATAAGCGGCATTGCTATAGGGCTTATTTTGCTTTTTAGTTTCCTGCGGTCCTTACCCGACGGAAAACTCCGTATTGTCTTTTGCAATGTCGGACAAGGGGATGCGGCATACGTGCGGCTGCCGGACGGCAGAGACATGCTTATAGACGGGGGTCCCAACGACAGCGTCATTAATTGTCTCGGAAAGTATATGCCATTCTGGGACAGAGACCTCGACATAGTTCTCCTCTCTCATCCGCAAGCCGATCACATGCAGGGCCTCCTTACCGTTTTTGATCGGTATCGGGTCGGCTATTTCCTCAGAAGCGACGTTACCAATGCTTCGGAGGGATTTACAAAACTCGAGCGCCTTGTCAGAGACAAAGGCATTAAAGAGAGGTTTATAGTCGCCGGAAACCGTATAGGGATTGGTGCCACCGCGCTGACCGCCCTTTGGCCTTCAGCGAATCAGGTTGCGCGCATGCAGCCCCCCGCGCCGATTGCTACCGCCGGACCGGGACAGGTATTGGGGGCGCAGTCCCAGGGAGACCTTAACGACGGCAGTATCGTCCTGTGGCTGCGCTACGGAAGTTTTGATGCGATTTTCCCGGGCGATGCCGACAGCCATGTCGAAGACAATTATGCCGGTACAAAGTTGGCAGATGATACTATCGAACTGCTAAAAGTACCGCACCACGGGAGCAGGACCGGCATGACCAAAGCCTTTGTGGATTGGCTCAAGCCCAAGCTCGCGGTTATCTCTGTCGGCAAAAACAGTTATGGCCACCCCACGCCGGAAGCAATGAACCTTTTAACATCTGTTGGCAGTCGGATCATGAGGACTGATAAAGATGGCAATATCGAAATCGTCAGCGACGGGAGAGGCTGGAATATTATTAAATGATTCCATCAGTGTGGGAACGGTCGGGGGTTTATAATATTTCTCGTGATTCAGATCCTGCGCTTGACCGCCTGACATGTCAGATCGGTCCTGGTTTGGAATAGTTTTTGGTTTGACGTATACTCCTCTTCCCGAGGTTGCAATCTACGAGATTATATATTCAAAAACCCTCGTTTGCTGTTGCAAACCCGGGTTGGTTGAGTATAATAGCCCAATGAATCGCTTCGAATTGGGTATACCACTCAAGGACATCCGGATTCCTCATGTCCAGCACTTGCTTCAAACCAGCAGAGCAGTGCACTGCGGGGATGGGATTGATATGGAGCATGCCGTTTGGTTTGACTATGGAAAACATCCCGCGGTCATTCTCGAGACAGACATCACACCCCGCCACCAGGGCTGGGAGGGCATAACCTATGGAGGACTTATCGCCAAGATTATCGACGGAGTCGCGGGTTTTGCCGGAGTACTTGCCGCAGCCCGGAAGGGAAAGATGGCTTTGGCAGAACATCTCGAAGTAGATTTTCTGCGGCCCATACCGGTGTATACGGCGGTTGCTACCATTGCAGAAGTCCAGGCGATTGAGGGCAGGGACATCATTTGCTCCGCAAGGATAGTAGACGCCGAGGAGACGAAGACATTCGCCAAGGGAACCCTGGAGCTCCGTATGGTTGACGGGATCAGCCCGAGCGGTGTCGTAAAATCCAATCGAGTTTTACGGTAATGGTTTTGACCGAGCC
>CAYTZO010000026.1:0-2970 GCA_964442525.1 uncultured Gammaproteobacteria bacterium | reverse complement strand
ATCTGCCCCTTGACAAAAGAATGAGCCTGTAGTAAACTTCTAAACACAATTGAATATGGCTGTGATCCATTCGAGATGGGGAGCCAGTTTCCGAAGAAATCCCACGAAGCTTTAGCGAAGTAGGAAAGTAGGAAACACAAACGAGCCAAACACGATTGCTGTCAAGGCTGACACAGCAATTTTTCTGTTCTTTAACAGGTGTTTGGGAAGAAGGGTGGCACCATCCGCCTGTCGGCGAGTCCCTTTGGGCCTCCTACCCTCTTTAGGGTATGAGGCTCAAGGGGATTTTTTTATGGAAAAAACAGGTGTATCAAAGCTTTGGGGCGCGGCGTTTGAGCTCGAACCCTCCGAGGCGGTGATTGCGTTCACGGCCGGACGGGATGTGGCGGCAAAGCCTGCGGCCGATGCCGCGCTCCTTCCCTATGATCTTTGGGTGAACAAAGCCCATTGTGTGATGCTGGCAAAAACAGGAATTATCCCCGTAAGCGACGCGGCAAAAATTCTTTCTGAACTGTCTGCATTAGAAAAAGATAAAACATTTTATCTTGATCCAAAGAAGGAAGACGTTCACACCAACATTGAGTCGTGGCTTACTGCCAAGATCGGCATCGAGATTGCAGGCAAACTTCATACCGGCCGCTCGAGAAACGATCAGATTGTCACCGACATGAGGCTTTTTATGCGCGATCAGGTGCTGGGGTACGTTAACAATTCAGTTGGATTGGCCGACACGCTCATAGCCTTAGCAGATAAATATAAGAGTGTGCTAATTCCCGGCTTTACGCATCATCAGCACGCGATGGTAACGACCTTTGGCCACGTCCTGGCCGGGTTTGCCGCAATGATTCTTCGCGACATTGAGCGCCTGACCTATTGGTACGGGCTTCATAACGCCAGTCCCTTGGGGGCAGCTGCCGCATACGGCACGACATTTCCGATTGACAGAAAGTTGACGGCCGCGCTTTTGGCCTTTGACGGTCCGGACGTTAACTCTGTGGATGCCATTACCAACCGCTGGGAACCGGAAGCGGATCTGGGGTTTGCGGTGACGGTACTTATGAACCACATGAGCGCAATTGCCGAGACGATCATTCTTTTTTCCATGCCGGAGTTTGGCATGATTACCCTCTCGGACGAGTTTTGTACGGGCAGTTCCATTATGCCGCAAAAGAAAAATCCGGCACCCCTTGAGGTAGTCAAAGGCAAAGCTGCTTATGCGGCGGGGCAGCTTGTGGCACTTTTGTCGCTCGGCAAAGCCAATTTTATTGGCTATAACAACGATTCCCAGTGGGCAAAGTACGTGATTATGGATCTTCTGGACGAGTGCAAGTACGCGCCAACGGTCCTAGCCGGCACGCTTTCCACCATGACAGTTCAAAGCGCCATGATGGACCATTGGTGCCATAAGGGTTTTATCGGGACGACGACCGTCATGGAGCAGCTTATTAGCACGCAAAACATTCCCATGCGCCAAGCAAAAGTTCTTGTCGAAAAAGCAGTCAAAGACGCCGTTGGTAAAGATAAGGTTGATTACCTGGATCCTGCCTGGCAGGATCCGAAGATGATTATCGCCCTTACTAAGTCCTTCGGCGGACCCGGGAAAAACAGCATGAAGAAGGCTATTAAAGCGCTCAAAAATATGGCTCTGCACCAGAAGAGGTGGCTTTTGCAAAAGCAAAAACAAAAGGCCGCGGCAAAGGAGTTACTATGGAAACAAATACAAACTATATCAAAGTAGCCTCGTATGAGGCGAAAATCGGAGAGGTCAGAAAGGTCCTGCTTCTTTACAGCGGAGGACTTGATACGTCCGTCATGCTCAAGTGGATAGCCGACACGTATAAAGCCGACGTGGTAACTCTGACCATGGACTTGGGTCAGCAGGGGGACGATCTTTTGGCAATTCAAAAGAAGGCGCTCAGGTTCGGCGCGAAACAGGCGATTGTCCTCGATGTCAAAGACGAGTTTGCCAATGCGTTTATTGCCAAGGGGATTAAGGCAAACGCGGCGTATCAGGGAGAATATCATCTCTCGACGCCGATTGGCCGCGCAATTACTGCTGCCAAAGCCATCGAAATCGCTAAAAAGGTCGGCGCAGACGCAATTGCCCACGGCTGTACCGGCAAGGGGAATGATCAGGTGAGGCTCGAGGGCTACATGTTGACCCTTAACCCGGCTATCAAGATCATCGCTCCGGTTCGTGAGTGGGATATGGACAGAAATGAGGAGATCAAATATGCCCAAAAATATGGCATTCCCGTGCCTGCGAGCCTGGATTTCCCCTACAGCGTGGACGACAATATGTGGGGCATGACGTGGGAAGGCGGAGAAATCGAAGACCCGAAGTTTATCCCAAAGGTCGAGAAGTTCCTCACGACCTACACGCTTGCCAAAAACGCACCGGATGCCGAAGAGTTTATCAAGCTCACCTTCAAGAACGGTCTTCCCGTAGCGCTCAACGGCGAGAAAATGAAACTAGCTAGCCTTATTATGTCCCTGAACAAGATTGCGGGCAAACATGGCGTGGGAGTAGTTCATCTGGTTGAAGACCGTTTGATTGGCCTCAAGGACCGCGGAGTCTATGAGCTTCCGGCCGGCCACGTCATTATCACGGCCCATAAAGTGCTTGAGCAGTATGTTTCGACCAGGGAGCTTAATGAGCTTAAAAATCAACTTGACATAAAATGGGCCTATCTTTGTTATGGTGCGAAATGGTTTGACCCTGTCATGACTGCCCTCAACAGCTTTAATGACGAAGTTAATAAAAAAGTGAGTGGCGAAGTGACCATCAGGCTCTATAAAGGGACGGCAACCGTCGTTGCCATGACGAGCCCTTTTGCCATGCACCACGCATCGTTTACGACAACAGGAGGGTACCACTACAACGTGAATGCGTCGGCCGGATTTATCGAGGTGTACACGCTGCAGATGAAACTTGCAAATCAGATAAAGAATGGTTTTGGGAAAGGAGGC
>CAYTZO010000025.1:8970-13189 GCA_964442525.1 uncultured Gammaproteobacteria bacterium | reverse complement strand
TTGACAACAAAACGGCAACTGGCTAGAATAGCCAGTTATGACGTTGAGTGCTACCGCAACAGAGGGTCTTACCTTGTTTGTCAAAAGAAAACGCCGGGTGATCCTTGGCGGGTTTCGCGTTCATGAAGCAGAGCCGGTCGGCGATTCGTATGAGATTGCCCCGGAGTCATTTTCATCCATTGCCGCAGGAACAAGAGACCAGCCCCCAAACCCGGGAAGCTTTACCCAGCCCATGGAGGGTTCTGTCATAGCCCATTCTCTCGAAAAGGGAAGAGGAGGCATTGTCGATGGCGTTGAAATTGCCGCCGGACAAATCCGGGAGGTAGCGGGTATTATCTTTGAAGGCGGCTAAACTCTAAGGCTGGAAATAATCAAGCGCGCGGCGGAGATAGTCTTGGGAAGCGCGCAGCAGACGTTTTGCCTGAGGAGTAACGGAATCTGACTGTATCTGCAAAATTGCCGTCACAAATTGTTTCGCTTCTTTAATGTACTGCAAAATCGCCTCGGTTGCCGGCACTTTCTCAAATTTGCTCAGAAGAAACACGTGAGGAAGTTGTATCGTCCGCACCCGTTTCCTTTTGTGGAGATCGTTAATGACAAACTCAACGCCGTTCCCAACCGTGTGAAATTTATCGAGGTGCCCGATAATATTTTTGCGCCACAGCACGCGCTCACCGTTTATATCATCAAACGGAGCCAAAGGACCAATAGAGCTACAGTTCGTTGCTGCAATGACCATGTCTGCGCGCCCACTGATAACCGGGCGGACCATCCTGTCGAGATCCCTGTGGGTAAGCCCGATGACGTCGCCGTCAAAAAACATAAGAAGCTCGCCCTGTGATGCCCGGATGCCTTCTGCCAAACTATATCCCTTGCCGCGGTTGTGCTTGCGGGAAATGATTGTAATATTCCTAAACTGCCGGAGGGCACCGAGCGTATCATCCGTGGAACCGTCGTTGACAACGATAATCTCACTTGCCTTCCCCCATGTCCGCATAATTTCGACGACCGACGCGACGGTGCGCTCCTCATTGTAGACGGGGATGATAACAGAAACGGATGGTTTCATATTCTTGTCCATTGCGCTAGTATATGGCATATGCAAGAGTCAAGTCTACCCCGCCCCCCGGCCGTTTCCGTCATTGTTCCGGCGTACAATGAAGAAGAACATATCGGTCATTGTCTCGCCTCGCTTGTCCGTCAAAAAACGAATTATCCGTATGAAATTATTCTCGTAGACAACAACTCGACGGACCGAACCGCGGCAGCAGCAAAGATGTCTTCCGTACGGGTAGTAACGGCGCACAAACAGGGAAGGGCGTACGCCAGGAACGCCGGCATAAAGGCCGCACGCGGTTTTCTTCTTGCCTTCACGGAAGCAGACTGCATTGTGCCCCCGGGCTGGATACAAACAATCGGCGATTTTTTCCGAAAGCATCCCGACGCCATCGGGGTAACCGGCGGCATCCGTTTCGACCAACAGGATCGAATTATCAATAGACTTGCTCCAATGGTACTACGCGCAGGGAACGTGCTTCTTATGCTCTCCCTGAGGAACACGACGTTTCGCGGTTCAACCTTTGCCATCCCCAAAAACATACAAAAAACCGTAGGAACATTTTCTCCAAACGCAGTGCCCTTTGATGATGTGGAATTTGGCTTTCGTGCAGGGAAAATCGGAAGAATCTATTTTGAACCGGACCTCACCGTAACGACCGATGATAGACGCATACGGGGAAGACTGCTCTCTTATCTGCGGGAATACATAACGAGCTATACCAGGCTTTTCATCCTTAAAAAGACCGGAGATGACTTGTGGTTTAGCAATATCCGCACCTAGTTACCTGTTAAACCATTCCGTGAGTATTTTCTTGGCAATGGGGGCAGCGACGTTACTTCCTTCTCCGGCTCCCTCGACAAGAACTGTCACGGAAATTTCCGGATCGCCGGCAAGGGTGGATCCGATGGCGCCACCCTCCTTCGCCAAGGCTTCGGAGGGCACGGGGGCAAATGCAGTAAACCAGGCATGGGTGCGATTTTTCGGATCGCCAAACTCAGCCGTTCCTGTTTTACAGGCCACCGGGATTTTGGCGAAGTTGTCTAATTTGCCCGACTGGTCCAATTTGCGGATTCCGAAATCAAACAGCGGCCAGCCCGTCCCACCAGTCTCACACGCTTTGGTCATACCCTGAGTAATAAGATCGATCGTTTCTTTCTTTATTCCGAGATCTTTACAATTCTGAATTTTCAATTCTGAATTCTTAATTTTTGTTATCGTCGGCCGGCAGAGCTTGCCGCCGCTGGCAACCACGTTCGTCCAGGTATTCACCTGAATGGGGGTTGTAAGGAGGTACCCCTGGCCGATGGCAACATGGTAGGTATCACCGAGGTACCACTCGTCGTTGCGGGCCGCTTTGTCAGAGGCAGAGGTAAACGCGCTGCTTTTCCACGCGGGATCGGGCACGAGCCCGCTTGCTTCGCCTGATATTTCAATACCCAAGGGCTTGCCGATCCCAACCTTCCGGGCCCACGCCGCAAGCTTGGTAATCCCTGTCCACTCAGCGGCTTTGTAGAAAAAAATATCATTGCTTCTCTGGATCGCTTTGATAATGTCGACCTGGCCCTCGAGTTTGCCGTATTGGACAAAATACCAGTTTGGAAAGGTGAAGGGGCCGATGGTAATGACACCGACATCATCAACGAGTGTGTCTGGTTTTACCGCTCCTTCCTCCAGTGCCGCAAGGGCAGTTACAATCTTAAAGGTTGAGGCAGGAGGATATATGCCCCCGACGGCGCGATTAAACATGGGTTTATCGGGGTTATCCATAAGCCCCTGATACTGCGCCTGCGAGATCCCCAGAGAGAACGCATCCGGAGAAAATGACGGACTAGAATAGAGAGCAAGCACCTCTCCCGTTGCCGGCTTTGTCACAATAATCGCCCCTTTTTCTCCGGCTGGGAATGCGGAGGCCGCAGCACGACTGAGGCCGGCGTCCAGGGATAACGTGATATCCTCCCCAGGGACTGCTTCCTGACGCCCGAGGCTTCTAAGGATCTTTCCCCGCGCATCAACTTCTACCAGTTCTCCGCCGTTCCTGCCCCGAAGCCGGTCTTCAAACACCGCCTCAGCCCCCATCCTCCCAACTTTATCGCCGCCTCTGTAACTACGCAAACTATAGTAATCTTCTTTAAGCTCCTGGGGTGTAAGTTCCCCCAAGTAACCCAGCAAATGAGCCGTAGCCGGTCCGAGAGCATACCCCCGCGTGAAACCCGTCTCAACCGACCACCCCTCAGGCAGCTCGCCGCGCAGAAGCTCCTGCCCCTTCTCAAAACTCACGGCCTGCGTGCAGGTCTCTGTGCCCCCTCCGGGACACGGCTTCATAACCCGAAATTCCGGCGTATTTACCGTAAGCGGAACTCCGGTCCGATCGAGGAAATTGCCCCGCGGTGCATGGACGGTGAGCGTCCGGGTTCTGTTGGTATCTGCCAAACCCCGCATCCGGTGCCCCTCAATAATGGTAAGCTGAAACAGCCGCCAGGCAAGAACAAAAAAGGCAATGAAAAACCCTGAGGTAAAAAACAGTGCCCGGCCGGCGCCCAGCCACCAGACGGGAGCCTCGTCTTTTATGTGACGGCCCGTTTTCTCTTCGATCAAAATATTGTCAGAAAACGCTTTACCAAGTTTCATGCAAATTATCCAATCAGCCAGTCAAATTCCCAAATATTGCCAATAAAAGTAACGAATAGAACGCGCCGAGGATCGCTTGGCCCGGCGTGTGATGCTTGCCCACAATTCTCGCCCAGGTAACAAGCGGCACAATAAGCCAGAGAAACCACCAGGAAACTCCAAACCAAGAGACGAACAGTCCCACGGCGACAGTCACCGCACTCACGTGACCGGATATTTTATAAAAGAGAGTAATGAGAAAAAATCCCAAAAGCCAAAGAACAAAAAAGATAAAAAGGTTTGTCAAAACGGCACTTTCCCATCTTGGGATGATAAACCAATTCCCGAAAACAATAAGGAGAGCAATAATAAGAGGACGGACCCGTTTAGGCCGATCGCGAACATCCCAATCAAGTTTCCATTTGACGCTCATCCAAACCCGAAGCCCGATAACGATGCCAAAGAAAGTAACAACGTAGAGTACATAGAAAATAAGCCTTTCTCCGATAAGACCCGCACGCCAACCGCCAAGAAGCACGATCAAAAAAATGA
>CAYTZO010000025.1:0-8870 GCA_964442525.1 uncultured Gammaproteobacteria bacterium | reverse complement strand
ATTTTTACTTTTTGGAGGAGGACTGTATCGTCGAGGAGTTTTCCCGCGCCGCGCACTACGGCCGTCTGCGGGTCTTCCGTGATCCAGACCGGCATGCGCAGCTCTGATGCCAAAAGCTTATCGATGCCGCGCAGTTTCGATCCGCCGCCGGCAAGCACAATGCCGTGTTCCACAATGTCGGAGATAAGCTCCGGCGGGGTCTCTTCTATGGTTTCGGCGACGGCTTCGATAATTTCGTGAACAACGGGAGAAACCGCCTCACGAATCTCACTTTCGTTGATGCGGATGGATTTAGGAAGACCCGTTTCGATGTCGCGGCCCCGAATGACCGACTGTTTTTCCGCTTTTTCTACCGGGTAGGCACTGCCGATTGCGATCTTTATCTGTTCGCCGGTCTGCTCCCCAATAAGAAGCGAGTGTTTGAGGCGGATAAATGAAACGATTGCCTCGTCCATTTCATCTCCGGCGACCCGGATGCTTTTGTTCACGACAATGCCGCCGAGAGAAAGCACCGCAATCTCCGTTGTTCCTCCGCCGATGTCAACGATAAACGATCCCCGGCTTTCCTCAACCGGCAGACCGGCGCCGATTGCGGCAGCCATAGGCTCCTCGATAAGCCATGCCTGCCTGGCTCCCGCAAGAATCGCCGCTTCCTGCACCGCCCGGCGTTCTACCTCCGTGACGCCTGAGGGGATACCGATAACGACTTTGGGTCTGGGGATCCGCGGCAGTCCCGGCCGCTTCGGCTGCTCATGGACGAGCTTTATATAATAGGAAAGCATGGCGCTGGCTGCATCAAAATCGGCAATCACACCGTCTTTGAGGGGCCTAATGGCTTCAATGGTTCCCGGAGTTTTGCCGAGCATCCGCTTGGCTTCACGTCCGATCGCGACCACCTGCTTGGTTTTTTTGTGCCGCGCCACGACCGAGGGCTCGCGGATCACTATCCCTTTATTGCGCACCCAGACAAGGGTATTTGCCGTTCCTAAATCTATGCCAAGATCATGGGACAGCAGGCCGAAGAGAAAATCCAACATTGTGGGCTAATATTATCACAAAAACTTGAGCCTAGTGGTATAATAATTCTGCTATGAAACCGGAACAAAAATGGAAAGACGGAACTCCGTCCATATTGGTCCGTGTGCAAGGCCTGGGACAGGAAATCAGCAAATTTGTGGTTTATTTACGCCGCCCCGGCGCTCCCCCAGTCAAACCCAGCGTTGAGGTTTACGGCGAGTATGAGGAAAATCCCCTCTATAATCATTTGTTTGATATGACCAGAAGAGTAACCGATGCCATGTCGGAAAGCGGCTGGAAGGATGACCCGTATGCCAATAATGACAAACTGGAGACTACATTCCTCGGTTTCACGACACAGCTTCAGAAAATTCGAAAACAAAAGGGAGAAGACATAGCCGGCAAAATGCTCGACGCGGCAATTGATAAAATAAAAAATACCGATTTTATGCGTTCGCTTCCCAATCGGGAACTCATTATCCCGCAATGGGAAGACACGTTGCGGCTTCGCTTTTCCGAAGCAATGCACCCGCCGAGAAGCCCGCTAAAAAATATTCGGCCTTCGTGATACAATACAATTGCATGTTCCGCCCAATAAAAATCTCGCCAACGATGCGGCTTCGCTTAATGATCATGAACGCCATTGCGGGGCTCACCAAAAATGAGCCGGATGAAGGAGTGTTCAATACCGCAGTCGAGCTGACGCAATGGGCAAACAGAGATAGCAAGGGTAAACCGATGAGAGAAGCCCAAAATTTCGTCGACACCGCCAAAGAGATGATGGACGCCGCAAAAGGCGAAAAAAAAGGATAACCGTAAGCCGCCCCCTATGATATACTTACCCCATGGACGACGGAATTATCCGCTGGGCTAACCGAATCATCAGAGCTGGCTTTTACCTCCTTTTTGGCATCGTGCCCATCCTTCTTACCCCTTGGAATTATGAACTGTTTGAGTACAACAAAATGATGGCGGTCTATGGCCTCACCGTCATAATTACCGGCGCCTGGATCGGCAAAATGCTTGCGGAAAGGAAGCTCGCTCTCCCTAAAACGCCCCTTGACATCCCCATCCTCCTGTTTTTTCTCTCACAACTGGCCGCAACGCTCTTTTCTATCGATCCTCACGTAAGCTGGTTCGGCTACTACAGCCGGTTTAACGGCGGCATGATTTCCGTTGCCTCCTACATTCTTCTTTACTATGCCTTCATAAGCCACTTCGCCCAGGAAGACCATCCCGCGCGCCTCACTTCCATGATAAAATTGTTGCGCGTTACCCTCGTTACGGCAACCGTCATTGCTCTTTACGGCATAGCCGAGCGGCTCGGCATCGATAAAAACCTCTGGGTCCAGGACGTACAGAATCGCGTATTTTCCACTCTCGGACAACCCAACTGGCTTGCCGCGTACCTGGTCGGCCTCACGCCGCTCTCTCTCGCTCTGGCCGGTACCGTACCGGTGAAAAGTTTTAAGTTCAAAAGCTACTTCAGCTCGCCCCGATTTCTTATCTTTGCTATCCTCTCGGTAATCTTTTTTTTGACAATCCTGTTCACGCGTTCGCGGTCGGGTCTTTTGGGCTTCGTCTTCGCGGAGGCGGTTTTCTGGGGTATATTAGTCCTCGCCGGCCGGCAGCCCGCCCGGAAAAACAGGCAGATACAGTATCCGCTCGCAATCATCAATGTTTCATTTCTCCTTATCGTGTTTATAAACGGCACGGGCACGGCCGCCCTTGATCGGTTTATAACACTCGGGGGCCTTAGAGAGCGGATCACAACGATCCTTAGCCGCTCCCCCGCCGGCAAACCGGGTCCAAAACCCGCCGATGCCACGCCTTCCGCCTATGTAGCGCCCGCCCTTGAGGTGGGCGGCACGGCGTCTACCATTATCCGCAAATATGTGTGGGAGGCAGCAATTGCAACCTGGAAAAGCTCTACAAAAACAAAACTCATCGGCACGGGCACGGAAACTTTTGCGTTCGATTTTTACCGGTTCCGGCCGGTCGGTCATAATATGACGAGCGAATGGGATTTTCTTTATAACAAAGCCCACAACGAATATCTTAATTACCTTGCCACGACCGGCATATTTGGCTTAGCAAGTTATCTCTTCTTTATCGGAACGTTTATCTGGTGGTTCGGAAACGTTGTCAAAAAACAGATGACAGAGACGGGTAAAAATTCTGAGCCTTCGCACTATTTTCTGTTCACTCTTCGCTCTTCACTCTTTGCCGGCTGGACATCAATACTTGTTACCAATTTTTTTGGCTTTTCGGTCGTCGTCATTGCCGTCCTTTTCTTTTTGCTGCCGGCATTTTCGTTTTCTTTTGAATCGCAACAGGCGCGGTCGCTTCCGCTAAAATTTCCCGCCCGCCTCATCCAAAGTATAGAAGTCTTTACCCTGCTTGCTGCCGTGGTGCTTCTTTTTATCCTGGCCCGTTTCTGGCAGGCGGACACGCTCTACGCAAGCGGCTGGCGGCTTGACCGCATCGGTTCATTTGGCGCGGCCCGGTCGCTCCTGACCTCCGCCATCAGTCTCAATCCGGGCGAGCCGCTCTACCACGATGAGCTCTCAACCAATCTCGCGAGCCTTACGTCCGTTGCGGTGGAGAATAAAGAAGCCACGCTCGCAGCCACTCTTGCTCAGGCAAGCCTCAAGGAAAGCGATATCGCCATCTCCATATCGCCGCAAAACGTTAACTTCTGGAAAACGCGGACAAAAATTTTCTACGAGTTCTCGCAATTTGATCCGCAATTTAATGCCGCGGCGCTCCAAACGCTCGAGCGCGCCCTCACCCTTTCGCCGAACGACCCAAAAATCGTTTATAATCTCGCGATCCTCTCGGGCAGAACCGGTGAAAATCAAAAAGCAATTGATTACCTCAAACGCGCGATTTCGCTCAAAGCCGACTACCGCGATAGTTACTGGGCGCTCGCGATTTTCTATGATGAAGTCAAAAAACCGGAGGCAGCCCGCGCGGTCATCGAAGACTATCTCAAAAACGTGAACCCGTCCGATAAAGAATTTCAGCAGAAACTCAAAAAATCATGAAACCGATTGTCACCGCCCCCCTCTCCGTCCTCACGACTCCGGCCAAAACGGTCATGAACTTTGACAAACGGCTAAAAGAACTTATTCTGGAAATGAAAAACACGCTGCGAGCCGCTATTGAGCCGAAGGGCGTCGGCCTTGCCGCACCGCAAATCGGAGAGCCCTGGCGCGTATTTCTCACTAAGCCCCGGGATTCGTCAAAAATTCGCGCCTTTATTAATCCTGAGATCATCAAAAAATCCGAAGAACTCACCGAAGGAGTGCCCGAGCGGGAGAACAAACTTGAGGGATGTTTGTCAATCCCAAAAGTGTGGGGCCGCGTCAAACGGGCACAAAGCCTAACCCTGCGCTTTCAGGATGAAACGGGCAAAACCCACGAGGAAGACGTTAGCGGATTCCTCGCTACCATTATCCAGCACGAAACCGATCACACCAACGGCATCCTGTTTACCCAGCGCGTTTTGGAACAGAAAGGAAAACTCTACCAGGCGGCCAAAGACAAAGAAGGAAAAGAAATACTGGAAGAAATGATTATTTAACTGATGGTTCACGGGAAATGCGTTTACTGTCAGCCGTTTATCCTAAACCATGAATGCTCTTTCTGTCGTCTTCTTTGGCTCATTCCAAAGTTTCTCTGTTCAGGCGTTAGAAGCACTTCTCAAATACTTTACGGTTGCTGCCGTGGTAACTACGCCGCCAAAACCAGCCGGCCGGCACCTGGCGCTTAAAAAAACCGACGTCCAAATGTTTGCCGATGCGCATCGGCTTCCTGTTTACACTCCTTCGACGCTTGCCGCCATCCCCAGGGAGCTTACGAAACCGGATTTTGTTGTGGTAGCCGGCTACGGCAAAATTATTCCTTCCTCTTGGCTCAACTTCCCCAAAATTATGGCAGTCAACGTGCATCCGTCCCTTCTTCCCGCCTATCGCGGCGCCTTTCCGGCTGAGTGGGCAATCCTGCGGGGCGAAAAAGAAACCGGCGTAACCCTGGTCAAAATGTCTCCGGAACTTGATGCCGGCGACATACTCGCGCAGCAGTCACTGCCCATTGCCCCCGATGACACCCGCCTGACGCTTTATAAAAAACTCTATGATCTCGGGGCTGAGATGGTGGTGGAATATCTCCCTAAAATCGCAAGGGATGAAGTAACCCCCACGCCGCAACCGGACGGTAAATATTTTTACGCGCGCCATATTACCCGCGAGGATGGCTTTATCCCATGGAAAGAATTTGAGGGAGCATTAAGGAATAATCCCAAGGCGCTTGATCAAAAATTTAGAGCTCTCATCGGTTGGCCCGGTATCTGGACCATGACACCTGCAGGCAAACGGCTCAAACTTATCTCCCTCAAACCCACGGTCATGGTTCAGCTCGAAGGCAAAAAACCGGCCCCTTTCACCCCTTGACATTACCTCACTATTTCAACTAAGTTGGATATGAAGGGATCCTCTATGGCACGGCGTAAACTTGCTCCACTATTTAGACCAAAAGAGCTTGCCTCGTGGAATCTCATCCTCTTCCTCACCTTGGCCTTTATTCTTCTCGTCGTTGCTCTTTCGGCAACCAACAAAATAGCCCTCGATATGCGAAGCCGAGCCTCAGGCAATTGTCCGGCAGTGACCCTCCCCCGGGCGGAGGACTGCCCGGTCGGCTGGACCTTCAAGCGCGATACCGGCGGGTGTCTGGCCTTCTTCTGCGAATCCTCAAAATGAGCAATTTTCCAAATTGTAATCCATCATACAGACTTTTTAGGAAAAATCAGGTAGAAAAGGCATAATGGTACGCAAAAGCCGATTAAGACGACTTAAACGTTGCCAACATTAGATACGGTGAAAGCCCCGCTAGTAGCGGGGTTTTTGGTGGCTGCTTAGCGATCCGCCATCTGGCGGAAGCTTAGCAGCCGACCAATCCCGCCCTTTATGTGAAGGCGGATTTCGCGAGATAAGGAGGTGACGCTCATCATGAAGATTCAGGTCATGCGACAAGAAGTTGATTTGGGAGACATGGACATTGGCGAAGGCGGCGCAAGCCCATTCATTTATCCCGAAGAGGGAATTGACGGCCATTACAACACGCGGGGAATTAGCGGGGTAGTTTTTGAGGCAAGCGGGGGTCCGTCTGGAGGAATTGTTCTTCCACATCCATCGGATGTGGCTCCGGCAGGAAAAGCGGCAGAGAAAGTTAAGAGGGCGTAGCGTTTGCCCGGGCAATATCAAACCGTACCCGCTTGATGCAGCCCGTACAGGCGTGGACGCGCTTGAGAATCCCGCCAAAGGGTAAGGTCACCCAGTGAATGTTTGGGGCGAAATGGCGGGTCGTTTTGGGCGCCCGCTTTTTCCACTGACCTCCGGCCACACCCGGATGGTGCGTGTGTTGCCTGCCCATACTTCCATGCTTGCCGCAGATGTCGCAAATCATTGCCATAGATTTACGTAATACTTAGTAATTCCCGGAAGGAATGATATACTATACCACATGCTCGGACAATTTTCTAATCCCCTCGCGTTTATTTACTGGTTGGTCGCGCTAGTCGTGGCTATTACCATCCACGAGTTTTCCCATGCGCTCACGGCTGACCGGCTGGGAGACCCGACGCCGCGGCTCCAGGGCAGACTCACCCTCAATCCTCTCGCCCACCTCGATCCTCTCGGCACAATCCTCCTCGTTATCGCCCGCTTCGGCTGGGGCAAACCCGTGGTTTTCGACCCCTTTAACCTGCGTAACCCCCGCCGGGACGCCGCCATCATCTCGCTCGCCGGCCCGGTCAGTAATCTCATCGTAGCCACGGTCTCTGCACTTATCCTGCAGATTCTGTTTGCCTACCGGCTCCCGATCGTTTCTTCCCCGTCTCCCATTGCTCTTATTGGCTACTTTGCCATCGGTCTTCTCCAGCCGGTTATCGTCCTCAATGTGATCCTCGCGGTCTTTAATCTCGTGCCGATCCACCCACTGGACGGCTTTAAGATCGTCGGCGGGATACTCCCCGAAGAATATGCCAGACAGTGGGCGGAACTGGAGCCCTACGGACTGGTCTTCCTCCTTTTTCTGATCTTCCCCTTCTTCGGCGGCACTTCCCCGATTAGCCAACTGATCTCTCCGGTTATCAATTTCATCCTCAATCTTCTTCTCCCAATGACGGCAACCATTTGAAAAGTCGGCAATTTTTTGCTATAAGGTACTTTATTGAGAAGGCAAGAACCTTCTTTTTTGTTTTTTTTAGCGCTATGGGCGGAAAAATTGAAACACTATCGCAGCTCTATGCCTTTGTTACGGAAAAAGAAACGCATATCGATTGGCGCGTTTTAGATAATCCCAACGTAACAAGCGTAGGCTGCGGCGATCCTCTCCTTGATCATCATGCCAGCTGGCTCATTGTCGGCGGCGGAGCGCACCTCATGCTCAAGGCAAAATTGCGGTCATGGTATGCAGCGCGCGAAGGACAAAGCGGTATTATTGACATGCACTTTGCCTGTGGCTGGCTTTACAAGGAAGGGTATACCACCTATGAGTCTCAGGGAGGAGTCTACGCGGCACTGCGAAATCAGGTAGAGCTCCTTAATAGGCAGCATCACGCCGCTTTCGTTGTTCCGGAACCGGTGGACATTGGCTCGGCAGCATCGTTTATGTCCGGAAAACCATAGATTATAATTACCGTTATGACCAACATTACATTCCAGCCGTCCCCGAAGCGCACACTTACCCGGCAACAGGTAGAAGAATACTTACAAAGGAAAAATGTTATCCGGTGGGCAAGGCTTGGGGATCTTCTTAAAGCTGGATACGATGCATGCGTGGATGGGCGCGAAACTACGCCCATTGTCGGTAATCCCGGCGGCGACGTGAGTCGGCTTGCCGAGGCGATTATTTCTGTGGGACAAGTAGCCGGAAAACAATTCAATCCCGGCGAAATTCTCAAAATATTTGATTGGTACGTCTCACATTTCGGCACCTTTTATATGCATACAGATGAGCATGCTCTTACTCATCTTGCTGAATTTCTCTACAGCGGCTACGGCGCCAAACGGCTGGGCAGGAAAGATCTCCGTACGGCAAAAGAAATGTACGCGTATGTCCTCCGCCCCGATCCCGACATGCAAGTCTTTTTATCGCGGTATCTTCTCGACGCGCGTTTTATCGGATGCGGGCACATGAAGCTCATGATGCAAAAACCCGCTCAGTACGGAATGAGTGAAAAAGTCCTGAGAAGCCTCGCCGTTGCCTTCTTTGATAACTTATGGAACGTGCCAACCGTCTCTCAAAAACTCGTCTATCGGCTCCTCAAGGGCGAACACAGAGAAGGAGCAGTGCTGACGGTCTTAATAAAAGAGAAAAAGCTTTCTGAAAACACCTGGGTTCCCATGGTCTCGCCGAGCGGCGGATCTCTATCCATATTCGTCAATCACCCGCAGGTAGTACGCTTTTTGAACGACAAAGTTGCATACTTTCTTGCCAAAGAAGGAAGAACGCTCATAAAAGATCTTGTGGTGAACCCGCAGGCAGTTGTTTCGCATCTCGAACATTTGCAAACCGAAGGAACGCGACAAACGGTGAGCGTTCTCGCGGCTGACCTCCCCTCCTACACCTTTGTCATATCCAAGTAACCCTCTTGACAGGTAATTTCCAAATGTTCTAGCATTAAAAGTGCCCGAGCGTGTGGAGCCTATTTTCCTCCACAAGTTCAAACCAATTGAGGTATTCCTCTCCAATTTTTGGTGAGGGAGACAGGGCTAAGTGTTTTTGCACCTTGGTGCAGAACCAGCCCTTCCGATTAACACTATCGGGGAAAATACTTCTACCGCCGGGCG
>CAYTZO010000024.1:0-13592 GCA_964442525.1 uncultured Gammaproteobacteria bacterium | reverse complement strand
AGATCGCAAAGGCAAACCTTTATCCGACCCCGGTGGATTTTGAAATGTATTACGACGTCTGAGAGTCGCGGGTTTTTCCTCTTTCGGTTTTGCGTTATAATGGCCACATCATGAGTGATACGAAATTTACCCCCAAGGACGTAAAGAAAATCGCAAAACTTGCCCATATTCCGGTAACGGCCCGAGAAGAAAAATCCCTGTCAGATGGCTTTAATGAAACTTTGTCCGTCGTTGACAAACTGCTATCGGTTGATGTCGTCGGCATAAGACCGACGAGTCAGGTGACGGGGCTCGAGAATGTTCTCCGGGAGGATAAAGTAGACGTTGAGCGCATGTTTACGCAGGATCAAGCGCTCAAGAACGCCCCTGCTACCCACAACGGATTTTTCAAAGTGGACAGAGTTCTTGAAGAAAAGAAGGCCTAACGAGTTTATGAAACTAAATACGCTGACTCTGCGCCAGGTCATTAAGAAACTCCGCCGTAAGGAGATATCCCACGCTGAACTTTACCGCGACATCCAAAGCGCGATTGCCCAAAAAAACAACGACCTTAATGTATATCTCAGCCTTGATCGTGAGGCGGTAAAAAAAGCGGAAAAGCTTCTCGACCTTCCGCTTGCCGGCGCGCCGATTGCAGTGAAAGATAACTTTTTAACCGTTGGACTTCCCGCAACCGCGTCTTCCAGGTTACTTGGCGGCTTTCTGCCGCCGTTTGAATCTACGGCAACCGGGAATATAAAAAGAGACGGAGGGGTCATCCTCGGCAAAACCAATATGGATGCATGGGCCCACGGCAGTAGCACCGAAACCAGTGATTTTGGTCCGACGAAAAATCCCAGAAATAGCGCGTATCTGCCCGGAGGCTCAAGCGGCGGGAGTGCGGCTGCGGTAGCCGCAGACCTCTGTATGGCTGCGCTGGGTACGGAAACCGCGGGATCTATACGCCAGCCCGCGGCATGGTGCGGCGTGGTAGGACTCAAGCCTACATACGGTAGGGTAAGCCGTGCGGGAATTGTCGCCATGGCATCGTCAACCGATTCACCGGGGGTCATCGGGAAAACGGTTGCTGACACTGCGTTGGTTCTTGGCTCTTTGGCGGGGAAAGATCAATATGACGGGACGACATCATCGGTGCCGGTCCCTAACTATACAAAGAAGATAAAGGAAGGAGTAAAGGGCTTACGAATTGGTATTTGTTATTTGGATCACCCAAAGCTCAAAGGGCAGGTTGTGGATCGGGCAGTAAGAGAAGCGGGAAGAGTATTTGAAAAACTTGGTGCTGTGGTCGAGAGCATTCCGATTTCCCGGAAGCTTGAGCCGGATAAAATTCTTACCCCGGACTTCGCCATCCCCGTCTATACGGTAATCCAGCGCAGTGAAGTGTCGAGCAATTTAGCCCGATACGACGGGATCCGATATGGGAAGCCCCGCACTTACTTCGGCGAGGAAGCCAAACGGCGAATTATGCTCGGGACCTTCACCCTGACAAAAGGATATGCCCAAAGGTATTACGTCCGCGCCCAGCAAGTTCGCACGCTTTATCTAAATAATTTTTCTCAACTCTTTAGGAAATATGACCTTCTTCTCTCTACTCCCTCACCCGGATTTGCCCTGCCGGTCGGCGCGCCGGGCGATAACCCCATGTTTGGTGAATTAGAGGATCTGCTCGTTGAGCCGAGTTCTCTTGCGGGGCTTCCCGGCATAAGCGTACCGTGTTGCCGTGACCCAAAAACAAATTTATCTATTGGTCTTAATATCATGGCGAACTACTGGCAGGAGGAGACGATGATTCGGGCGGCCTATGCGTATGAAAAGTCAACCGAGTGGAATACGTGGGCAAGGGAGGAAGCTCGTGGATAAGTGGGAGGCCGTTATCGGGTTTGAGGTTCACGTTGAGCTTGCGACGAAAAGCAAGATGTTCTGCGGCTGTAAAAACGATCCGTTTTACGCAAAATCGCCAAATATCTACACCTGTCCTGTGTGCCTGGGGTTGCCGGGCGGACTGCCGGTGCCGAATAAAAAAGCAGTTGAATGGATCATACGCCTGGGCCTTGCGCTTGGGTGCGATATTCGAACCCTAACGAAATTTGACCGGAAAAATTATTTCTACCCCGACTTGCCCAAGGGTTATCAAATTACCCAGTATGACGAGCCGATCGCCCAAAGCGGAAAACTGGTTATCGGAGGCGGTAGTGTACGGATTCGTCGCGTTCACGCAGAAGAGGATACGGGAAAGCTCATCCATACCGCCATTGACGCAAAGCAGGTCACACTCGTAGACTTTAACCGCTCCGGGGTACCACTGGCAGAGATCGTGACTGAGCCGGACGTGAGAGGGAGTACACAAGCCAAAGCCTTTCTTCAAAAACTTCAACAAATTATTAGATACCTGGGTATTTCGGATGCAGACATGGAAAAGGGATCCATGCGGCTCGAGCCGAACATTTCTATGAGAGAAAAAGGCAAAAAGTCGCTTCCCCCATATAAGGTAGAAGTGAAAAATATTAATTCATTCCGCTTTGTTGAGCGTGCGATCGACTATGAGCTTAAGCGTCAGGGCGAGCTTCTTACGCAGGGAAAAACGCCCGTACAGGAAACGCGCGGATGGGATGAGGCGCAAGGAGTAACCGTCTCTCAGAGAAGAAAGGAAGAGGCGGAGGATTATCGGTATTTTCCTGACCCGGATATTGCGCCTCTTCGTTTTCGCCCGGAACAAATTTCACAGCTCAGATCCCAAATCCCGGAACTCCCGGATGCGAAAATTGAGCGATTCAAAAATACCTATGATCTCAATAGGTATGATGCGGCCCTTCTTGCCGAAACGCCGCAGAGGGGAGAGTACTTTGAGGAAGCGGTGAAGGTTGCCCGGTCAGTTGATAAAAACCTGACCCCGAAGGCGATTGCCAATTGGCTCATTAACAGGAAAATCGATACTGACGCCGTGATGCCTGCCAGGTTTATCGAGCAGATTGTTCAAACGGTGCGGGTCGTCTCTCTGCCTGAAGGAGAACTCGGAAAAATCATTGACAGCGTTTTAGCAAACAGTACAAAGGCCTCCCAGGATTACCGGGAAGGGAAAGAGCAGGCACTTATGTTTCTTGTGGGTCAGGTCATGAAAGCCGCAAAAGGGAAAGCGCATGCACAAGAGGTAAAAAAACTCATTCAATCGAAGCTAAAGTAACCATGGCGGACTTTGTTCATCTTCATGTTCATAGCGAATATTCCCTCCTTGACGGTTTGGGAAAACTTGACGACCTTATCGAACGGGCCAAGTCTTTTGGCATGAAATCGCTCGCCATTACCGATCACGGCGCGATGTATGGGAGTTTTAAGTTTTATCTTAAAGCAAAAGCGGCCGGCATAAAACCCATTCTTGGGGTGGAGACCTATGTTGCCCGCCGGAGCCGGTTTGATAAAGAAGGGAAAGTAGATACCGATCCGTACCATTTGGTGCTTCTTGCGAAAAACGAGCGTGGGTACCATAACCTCGTGAAGCTCATTTCTTTGGCTCACCTCGAGGGGTATTATTACCGGCCGCGAATCGACTGGGAAATTCTCGCAAAATACCATGAGGATCTGATTTGCCTGTCCGCCTGCATCCAGGGACAAGTGCCGCAACTCCTGCTTGCCGGAGCGGATAAAGAGGCCGAAGAGGTTGCAAAAAACCACAGCGAGCTTTTTGGTCCGAACCATTACTACCTGGAACTCCAGCGACACGCCAAAATCCCCGAACAGGAGACGGTTAATGCCAAAATTGTCGCACTTTCTCGGAAACTCGGCCTGCCGCTGGTTGCGACCAACGATGTCCATTACGTGGACCCCGATGACGCGGAAGCGCAGGAGATTCTTCTCTGTGTCCAGACGCAGCATACGATTCTTGAAGAAAACCGGCCGCTCACGATGATTGGATCTCCTGATTTTTACCTTCGCTCAAGCGAAGAAATGACCGGAATTTTCCTTCAGTATCCAGAAGCGATTAAAAACACGGTTGCGATTGCGGACATGTGCGACATAACACTTCCCGTCGGAAAATGGATTCTGCCGAAATATCCTTTGCCTGACCAAACTACGCCCGAGACATATCTCAAGGAACTGGTTTATGATCGGGTAAAGACGCGCTACGGGAAAATGACGGAGGAAGTTCACCAGCGCATTGAGTATGAACTTTCGATTATTACCAAAAAGGGATATTCCACGTATTTTCTCATCGTGGCTGATTTCGTAAACTGGGCAAAAAATCGGGGGATTGCCGTCGGCCCCGGTCGCGGTTCCGCCGCCGGATCCGTGGTCTCCTTCATCCTCGGTATTACGGGCATTGATCCGTTTTATTTTCACCTGCCGTTTGAACGTTTTCTTAACCCCGAGCGGCCGAGTCCTCCTGATATCGATCTGGATTTTGAGGATGACCGCAGGGACGAGGTCATTGCCTACGTCACAGAGCGCTACGGACTTGATAAAGTTGCTCAGATTATTACCTTTGGCACGATGGAAGCGCGCGGCGCGGTGCGCGACGGCGGCCGGGCTCTCGGCATGCCCTATGCCCAGCCGGACAGGATTGCCCGCATGATTCCTCCGGGATTTCAGGGATCGGCCATGACGATTGAGCGGGCACTTGAACAGTCGGGTGAGCTTGCCCTTGCTTACCGGACGGAACCGGAGACCAAGAGGCTTCTTGACGTAGCGCAAAAGCTTGAAGGGGTAGCCAGGCACGCATCGGTTCATGCCGCAGGCGTCGTTATTGCCGACAAGCCGCTCGTAGAATATACGCCACTCCAGCGGGAGGTCCGGGGAGACAAAATCGTCACCCAATACGACATGTATACCGTTGGGGAAGACGGGGTCGGACTTCTAAAAATGGATTTTTTGGGACTAAGAAACCTTACGATTATCTCCCAGGCGCTTCGGTTTATACGAGAGGATACCGGCAAAGAAATTGATTTACAGACCATCCCCCTCAACGACGTAAAAACATACGATATGCTCTCCAAAGGAGAAACTACAGGGGTGTTCCAGCTCGAGTCTTCCGGCATGCGTCGCCACATCAAAGAACTTAAGCCGACGGCAATTTTTGACCTCATGGCCATGGTGGCGCTTTTTCGGCCGGGCCCCATGCAGGTCATTCCCGAATTCATCAGAAGGAAGCACAATCCAAAGCTCATCACCTACCCCGATGCGCGGCTCAAAGAAGTCCTCTCTCAGTCTTACGGCATCCTCTGTTATCAGGATGACGTACTGCTGACGGCAATTACTCTTGCAGGATACTCCTGGGGAGATGCGGATAAACTAAGGAAAGCCGTGGGGAAAAAAATTCCCTCCGAGATGAAAAAGCAGAAGGAAAAATTTATCGAAGGATGCGTAAAAAACGGAATAAAGCGGCAAAAAGCGGAGGAAATTTTTAATCTGATCGAACCATTTGCCGGATACGGATTTAACAAAGCCCACGCGGCCTGTTACGCGATGATTGCCTACCAGACCGCATACCTAAAAGCAAACTTTCCCGTTCAATATATGACTGCCGTCCTTACCGCCGAGTCGCGCGGCAATACCGGGCCGGCCAGGGACGAAAAAATAGCTCTTATCGTCAACGAGTGTAAACGGATGGGCATAACACTTCTTCCTCCTGACATCAATACCTCGGGCGTTGAATTTATCATTGTAGGAAGAAGCGTGCTGTTTGGTCTTTCGGCCATTAAAAACGTGGGTTCGTCAGCCATTGAGAGCATTCTCTCGACCCGAAAAGACGGACCATTCCGTTCACTTTCCGACGTTATTGCACGCGTTGATTTGTCGAAGGTCAACAAAAAAACGTTTGAGAGTCTTATTAAAGCCGGTGCGCTTGATGCATTCGGCAGGCGCGCTGCCATGCTTTCGGCCCTTTCCGATGCGCTCGGCCGGGCGCATAAAGAGAAACGCACCGTAGCGACCGGACAGGTGGGATTGTTTGAGACCGGGGATGCCTCTTTTTCCTCTGATTCAAAACTCCCCGATCTCACGGAACTCCCGAGACGTCAGCTTCTTGCTTTTGAAAAAGATCTTCTTGGTTTTTACCTAACCTCCCACCCCCTTGAGCCGATTCTTGCAAAGCAGGAAAAACAATCGTTTACTCCCATAAGTGAGATTACCGCCGGTAAAATCGGGGCACAGGTGATGCTCGCCGGTATCGTCGTTTCTGTCAAGCGGGTGAAGACAAAAGCGGGAAACGGGGAGATGGCATTTGTGCGGTTTGAAGATCTTACCGGAACCATGGAAGTTGTTGTTTTTCCCAAAACCTATCGCGAGACTGCACACCTATGGGTTGCCGATACCACACTTGCGGTTTCGGGTCGGGTACAGGAAAAAGATGACCGCCTGACTCTTCTCGTCGGGTCAGCTTCTCTCTTGACTTAGATTGAAGTGAAATTTACAATATAGCTGTAGTGAAAACACGCAAGGTTTTGCATTTGGGAAGAGGGAAAAGTGAATCAAAAATAGTGGAAGAGGCAGCTCCGAAGCAAGAAGATGAGGAGGGAAGAGGCAGAATGCTCCAGGTAGTCTCCATTGCTTCAGAGTTAGGATTTGCCATTTCACTACCGATCGCAGGGGGAGCATTTCTGGGGCGGATTATCGATGCAAAATTTCATTCAGAGCCCCGGATGACTCTCTCATTTATTTTTATCGGCGTTTTTTTAGCGGGAGCGAATATCTTTTTTATTATTCGAGAGACGAGACAAAAGTAAAATCGTTGTTCCATTGGACTCATCTATGCCCGGGATTCGCATATCGATTACTGCTGAAAAGTTATTTACCATCGGGGGGATACTTCCGGTAACCAATTCGCTTCTTACGAGCTGGATTATTATGGTCTTCCTTATCCTTTTTGCTTTTTTTGCGACCAGAAAAATTTCTCTTGTTCCCGGCTCAATTCAGTCGATCGCGGAAATGGTTATCGATGGCATTTATACGCTTTTTCAGGCAGTTCTCCACGAGAAAGTGGATCAATTTTTCCCGCTCCTCGCGTCGCTTTTTATATTCATTATTACCATGAATTGGGTGGAGCTTCTTCCCGGCGTGGGCACGATCGGCATTCGACGCGGGGGGGAATTCCTTCCTCTTTTCCGTCCCGGAACGGCGGATCTCAACATGACCCTGGCTTTGGCGATTCTCTCAGTACTCATCATTCAGTACTACGGACTCAGGTCTCTCGGAGCTTCCTACCTTAAACGTTTTATCAACCTGAAAAACCCCATTTACTTTTTCGTCGGTATTTTGGAACTCATGGGTGAATTTACCAGAGTTATCTCTTTTGCATTCCGTCTTTTTGGCAACATTTTCGCAGGCGACGTGCTTCTGACTGTCATTGCTTTCCTTATGCCCATTCTTGTCCCTTTGCCTTTTTTGGGTTTGGAGCTCTTCGTGGGATTTATTCAGGCGCTCGTATTTTCCATGCTGACGGCGGCATTTTTAGCACAGGCTACCAGCCCGACGTCGCACTAAATTTTTTTAAAGGAGGTGAAACGAATGGACACAAAAATACTTATGACCGGTCTTACAGTCGCTCTTGGCGGACTCACACCCGGACTGGCAATCGGGCTTATCACGTCGGCCGCGCTCAATGCCATCGGAAGGAATCCCGAAGCGGCCAATGAGATTCGGACAAGCATGATTTTGGGTATTGCGTTTGCCGAGGCAATCGCCATTTATGCACTCGTAACTGGTCTTATTATAAAGTTTGTCTAACGCCATTCCCGCCCAACTATGTAAAAAAATTGGGCGGGCAGGCAGAGGAGGTGACCGTATGGACGCAGCATCAGTGAAAGCATTGGCCAGCGCGCTGGCTATAGGACTCGGAGCAATTGGGCCGGGCATCGGCATCGGCATTATTGGCCTTGGAGCACTCCAGGCAATCGGTAGAAATCCTGAGACGGAAAACAAGGTTCGGACGAACATGATTTTGGCAATCGCGTTTGCCGAGGCCGTTGCCATTTACGCATTGGTCGTTTCGCTCATTATTAAATTCACGTAATTTTTATAGCAAAGGCAGAAGAGACTACCATGGAACAACTTGGTATTGATCCACTACAGCTAGGAACACAAATTTTGAATTTTGTGGTCATGGTGGTGGTGCTTACCTATTTTTTATATAAGCCGATTCTTCGCACGCTCAAGGAGCGTCGTGAGAAGATTGCGCAGGGACTCGCATACGAAGAAAAAACGAAGGCAGAGTTCCAGAAGACCGAATCGAAACGGGCTGCGGTGGTTGCCGCGGCCAAAGAAGAGGGCGTACGTATCGTCGAAGAGGCCAAAAAATCAGGCAAGCTCGTTGAGGCGGACATAATTGCAAAAGCGCACGAAGAGGCGCGGGCGATCGTGGAAAAAGGAAAGACTGATGTTGAAATGGAGCGGATGAATATGGAAAAGAATCTTCGCGACAGAATTGTTGCCGTTGCGGAAGCGATCGCGACGAAAGCATTGGAAACAGCGCTTTCGGCAAAAGTGCAGAAGTCCATTATTGATAATAAGATCCGTACGCTAGGCAAAGAGCTTTCATAAATTTTCTATGAGTAAAACCGCCCCCAAAGAATCGACGTCGGTAGTACAGGGGATCCTTGGATTTCTTTCCGACACGGGCAAAACCAATCTCCTTGGCTCCGTTGCCGAGGTTTTGGACGAGGTAGTTGATAAAACGCAACAGGCCAATGAAATTATCATTACGAGTGCCGTGCCGCTTTCGAGGCAGCAGGCGGAAAAACTCAGACGCATGGTTTCGCGATTCCTCAAACGGGAGCTTCCGATCGTTGCCAAAATCGATAAAAAACTCCTCGGCGGTTTTTCCATCCGCGTTGGGGATTTTTTCTTGGATGCGAGTCTGGCTAATGAACTTGCGAACATAAAACAACTCTTATTGTCGTAAAACCGTATGCCGAAAGCCAAAACGAAAAGTGCCGATGCCATTGCCTCTGACATTATTAAGCGGCTCGAAGGGTACACCTCGACGGTTGCCTTGGGATACAAGGGGATGGTTCGGGAGGTGAGCGATGGCGTGGCCAAAGTTTCGGGACTGGCTGACCTAGCGTACGCGGAGATCGTTGAGTTTGGTAATGGCACCCTGGGAGTGGCGATCAACCTGGAAGAAGATGAGGTGGGAGTGATTGTTTTAGGAGACTATTTATCGATCGGTACAGGTACAGAGGTGCGGGGCACGAACCGTCTGCTGTCTATCGGCGTTGGCGATAAACTGGTCGGTCGCGTCATTGATCCTTTGGGTAATCCCCTTGACGGCAAGGCAAAAATTGCGTTTAAGAAATTTTATCCCATCGAGAAAATCGCTCCCGGCGTCGTAAAGCGGCAGTCCGTCACCGTTCCTCTCCAGACGGGGCTCAAGGCTATTGACAGCATGATTCCCATCGGCCGGGGACAGCGGGAGCTTATTATCGGCGACAGGGGGACGGGGAAAACGGCGATTGCGCTCGACACGATCATTAACCAGAAAGGCCAAAACGTCGTCTGCATCTATGTGGCAATCGGTCAAAAATCGTCCCGGGTTGCACAGATTATCGATGTTTTGCATTCTTTTGGCGCAATGAACCATACGATCGTGGTCGCGGCCAACGCTGCGGATCCGGCCTCGCTCCAATACATTGCGCCTTACGCAGGGACTGCCATTGGTGAGTATTTTATGGACCAGGGGAAAGACGTATTGGTCATTTACGACGATCTGACCAAACACGCGTGGGCGTATCGTCAGCTCTCCCTTGTGCTTCGCAGGCCCTCCGGCCGCGAAGCGTATCCGGGAGACGTTTTTTACCTCCACAGCCGTCTTTTAGAGCGCGCATGCCGGCTGACCAAAGAAAACGGAGGCGGATCACTTACCGCCCTTCCCATCATCGAGACGCAGGCAGGTGATTTATCCGGCTATATCCCCACGAATGTTATCTCGATTACCGACGGACAGATTTACCTCGAAAGCGATCTTTTTTACGCGGGTATACGGCCCGCAATTAACGTCGGGTTATCCGTATCTCGGGTGGGCGGAGCCGCTCAAAGCAAGGCGATGAAGCAAGTTGCCGGAAGGCTCCGGCTTGATCTTGCACAATACCGCGAGCTAGCGGCGTTTGCGCAGTTTGCTTCCGATTTGGACCCGGCGACCAAAGCAACCATCGAGCGGGGAAGCCGCATGACGGAACTTCTCAAACAACCTCAGTTTAGGCCGCTTGACGTCACTGCTCAGGTACTTCTTATTTTTGCCGGAACAAACGGATTTTTGGACGACGTACCTCTTTCCCGTATTGGGGAGTTTGAGGAAAAGTTTCTTGACTACATGGAAACGGTACACCGCAGGCTCGTGACGGATGTGAAAAAAGAGGGAAAACTCGGCGATTCGACGGTTGAAAGTATTAAAAAGGCAATGGCCGATTTCAAAAAAAAGTTTTAACCTATGGCAAGCATCAGACTCATTAGAAGAAGAATCAGATCCGCACAAAATATTGCCCAGATAACAAAGGCCATGCAGATGGTTGCTGCTTCAAAGATGAAACGCGCTCAGGAGGCCGCGCAGCTTGGCAAGCTCTATGCGGAAAAAATTTACCTTGCGACCCGTGAGCTTGCTTCCCGAACTGAGGAAAACGTGCATCCCCTGCTGGGACATGGCAGTCCGGCCGGCAGGTCGCTTGTCATCCTGATCTCGACAAACAAAGGGCTGTGCGGAGGCCTCAATGCTAATCTTTTTCGTGAAATCATAACGTGGTTTCCGGTGAAAGACGCATATGATTTTGTGACCATCGGAAAAAAAGGTGAGAGTTTTATTGTGCGAAGCGGCAGAAAACTTGTTGCGGATTTTTCCCAGACACTGCATTTTATCGATCAGGTTCCTCCGGTCACTGAGTTTCTTGTTTCCGGATTTTTGAACGGTACATACAAAGAAGTATACGTGTGTTTTAATACGTTTGTGAATGCGCTCAAACATATGCCCGCACAAAAAATTATTCTTCCGCTAGCGGGACTGGCAACAAAATTAAATGCGCATGAGTCACAATCGTTGTATTTTAGTGAGTTTGTGATCGAGCCGAGTGTCGAGGATGTCCTGAATAATCTTCTTCCTCATTATTTGGAGAACCAACTCCGTTCGGCAGTTTTAGAGGCGGAGGCATCGGAGCACTCCGCACGCATGATTGCAATGAAAAATGCAACCGATGCGGCGCGAGATTTTATGGAAGGGCTTACGCTCGAGCTTAACAAAGCCCGACAGGAAAAGATTACCTATGAGATTGCCGATATGGTGACCGCACGGATGGCGGTTTCGGAGGAATAAAATGAACACGGGGAAAATTACGCAAATAATCGGTGCAGTAGTCGATGTCGCGTTTGGCGAGGGACACGTTCCGGCGCTTTACAGCGCCCTTAGTGTTCCTTCGGAATTTGTTGCGAGCAAACGGTTGGTCCTGGAGGTAGCAAGCCACCTCGGTCGGGGAAAGGTACGTACTATCGCACTGGGACCGACCGACGGTCTCAAACGCGGAGACCAGGTAACCGACACCGGTGCTCCGATAAGTGTACCGGTCGGCAGAAGCACGCTCGGGAGGATTTTTAATGTCGTTGGCGATCCCGTGGACGAAAAGCCGGCGCCGAAAGCGAAAACTTCGCCTATCCACCGCGGCGCACCTGCGGTCGTTGAGCAGGACGTAAAAACTAAAATTCTTGAGACGGGGCTAAAGGTTATTGACCTTATTGCGCCGTTTGTTAAAGGGGGCAAAGTAGCCGTATTTGGCGGCGCCGGAGTCGGAAAAACCGTCCTTATTCAGGAGCTTATACGCAACGTTGCAACGGTTCATGGAGGATTTTCCGTGTTTACCGGGGTCGGAGAGCGGACCCGCGAGGGCAATGATTTATGGACCGAGATGAAAGGATCCGGAGTCATCGATAAAACGGCGTTGGTTTTTGGGCAAATGAATGAGCCGCCGGGGTCACGCTTGCGGGTGGCGCTGGCCGGTCTTACCATGGCCGAATATTTTCGTGATAAAGAAGGGGCTGACGTGCTTTTGTTTATTGATAATATTTTCCGTTTTGCGCAAGCAGGCAGTGAGGTTTCCGCGCTTTTGGGAAGAATTCCCTCAGCCGTTGGCTACCAGCCGACGTTGGCAGCTGAGATGAGCGCGCTCCAGGAACGGATTGCTTCGACGAAAAAAGGCTCGATCACCTCGGTTCAGGCCGTCTATGTCCCGGCGGACGACTATACCGATCCGGCGCCGGTAGCGACCTTTGCCCACTTGGATGCGAGCATTTCTCTTGACCGGGCCATTGCCGAACAAGCGCTCTATCCCGCGGTTGATCCGTTATCCAGTTCTTCGCGGATTCTCACGCCCGAGCTCGTGGGGAAAGATCACTACGCTGTTGCACGCGGCGTACAGAAAGTGTTGCAGCGCTACAAGGATCTCCAGGACATTATTGCCATTTTGGGTATGGAAGAGCTGTCCGATGAAGATAAGCAGACGGTTTCCCGGGCCCGGAAGATCCAACGGTTCTTTAGTCAGCCGATGTTCGTTGCAGAAGATTTTACCGCACGGGCCGGAAAATACGTGCCGCTTGAGGAAACCATACGGGGATTCAAGGAAATTCTAGAGGGGAAGCATGACAGTAAATCCGAGCAGGCGTTTTATATGGTTGGAACCATTGATGAGGTGAAGTAATGGATGCCCGCTTTCAGCTAGAGATTATTACCCCGGAGCGCCTTGCCTACAGCGACCAGGTCGATATGGTGACCGCACCGACTGCCCGGGGGATCGTGGGGATACTCGCCCATCACGTACCGCTTTTTAGCCGACTGGTTGAGGGAGAAGTAAAGGTGACCAAAGGTAACGATGAGTATTTTTTAGCAATCGGGGGGGGATTTATGGAGGTGACGCGGGATCGGGTTTCTATCTTAGTTTCCCGCGCGGTACATGCCAAAGAGCTCAATGAAACAGAAATTAAAAGGGCACAAGAACGTGCACAGGAAGCTCTCAAAAGCGGCGTCAAAGGGGAGGCGTTTCTTGCTGCACAATCCATGTTGCGCCGCTCACTTCTTGAAATGAAGGTACTTCGCCGGCGCCGTAGCGCACCGTCTCTTTAGTTCCGTACGATAACGCACGTTTGTTTGTTGACTTCTTTTAGTAATCGACGTAGACTTTTCGTAAGGGGGTGGTTTTCTTGAAAGTCTATGATGTGATGACACGACACCCCATAAAAGCATTCCCGGAAACTACATTTGGGAATCTCTGGCAGTTAATCTTCAAAAAACACATCAATGCCGTTCCTGTCATTGACCGGAAGAAAAAGCTCGTTGGCATGGTAACGCGCGAAGATCTCCTTAAGCCCATTTATCCCGATTATCACGAGATGGCAATCGACGAGATTGCGGCAAGCATTGATTTTGAAGATCTGGAAAAGAAAGTTGCGGATTTGGTTGATGTGAAAGCAAAAGACATTATGGGCGTCCGCGTGATATTTGTGCGGCATGATACCCCGATTCTCCGCGCACTCTCCAGGATGATTACCCATGACATTCACCAGCTTCCGGTCGTGTCTCAAGAGGGGTTACTCGTCGGCATGGTTACCAAGGGAGACATCTTTTATGCGCT
>CAYTZO010000023.1:0-13737 GCA_964442525.1 uncultured Gammaproteobacteria bacterium | reverse complement strand
GCTGCGCCTTGTCGGCATAGATGGTATTGCCCAAAATCGCCCATTCGTCCTGTTGGAAAAATGTTTGAGGCAACTTTCCAAAAACGACTAAGGCCAAAAGGAGATAAAAAAAGGAAATGACGAGCCAGTTTTTCATATACCCTATCCGAGCAAGAACAGGAGCAGGGCTTTTTGAACATGGAGCCTATTCTCGGCTTCATCCCAAACCGCAGATTGCCTCCCGTCAATAACTTCGTCGGTAATTTCTTCTCCTCGGTGTGCCGGAAGACAATGAAGTACGATGGCATCTTTTTTGGCTAACTTCAAAAGTTTGTGGTTGAGTTGATACGGAGGAAATATCCGCAGTCGTTTCTCGGTATCGGGTTTTCCGGGACTCGTCCAAATATCGGTTGCCGCGACATCGGCGTTTCTGACTTGCATCTTCGGGTCCGTTCCCACCGAAACAAACGATCCGGATTTTTTTGCCAGAATCCTGGCTTGAGAGAGAACGGAGGACTTGACTGAATATTCGCGCGGGCTGGCAAGGGCAAAATTTACCCCGAGTTGCGCGCAAAGAAGGAGAAGTGAATTTGTTACGTTATTATCGCCGTCGCCGACAAAAGAAACGGTGAGCCCCTTGAATCTCTTCTTTTTTTCTAATACGGTAAATAGATCAGCCAGAGCCTGACAGGGATGAAAATCATTGGTCATCGCGTTCACGACAGGGACCGGGGAATGTTTATCCAATTCAACTAAATCCTCATGGTTAAAGATGCGGGCCGCCACGGCATCGACATACCGACTCAGCACCCGGGCGGTATCAGCAATGGTCTCACCCGTGGCAAGTTTTAAGTCGTTTTGGTTAAGGTACAGGGCGTGCCCGCCGAGCTGGGTCATCCCGACCTCAAAACTAATTCTGGTTCGTGTGGAAGCCTGCTGGAAAATCATCCCCAATGATTTTTGTTTCAGGCGAGCTGATATGGGACGCTTCTTCAGCTCTTTGGCCAAATGGAAAAGACCAAGTATTTCTTGGGTAGTAAAATCAGTGGTGGTGAGCATCGAACGCTTGTGCTTCATAACTACCGTTTTGCCAGTAAGTATTTTCCGATAAGCAAATACCCAAGTCCTGAATGATAAAAAGTTGCGAGCGCATCGTTGGGCGTACAAACGATTGGATCACCATGAATATTAAATGACGTATTCAGGAGTGCTCCAATACCCGTCAGTTTTCTGAACTCATCGATAATGTCATAATAGTCGGGATTGTCTTTCCTTTCCAGTATTTGTGGCCTGGCCGTATAGTCATACGGATGCAGTGCTGCAATGAGCTCGTTTCTGGCACGCGCTCTTGTCTGGTAGGCAATCATCATAAAAGGAGATTTTAACCCTCGGGGCCTGACGAGATAGCTATCGGCATATTCCTCAAGAATGACCGGGGCAAACGGCATCCAAAAATCTCTTCCTTTTATCTGGTCGTTAATGAGGCGAATGACGTTTCGGTCTGAAGGATTTGCAAGAATTGAACGGTTGCCAAGGGCCCGGGCCCCAAACTCCATCCGACCGTCAAATCGAGCCACGATCTTTCCTTCCTTTAAGAGCTTGGCGACAGCCTTGGCTACGACCGGAGGCTTGCTTATTGCGACCGCCCCGTGGCGCCTGCCAAACTCCTTTACTATCTTTTCTATTTCCGCCTCCTCAAAGGCGGGCCCTAAGTAGAGCGTATGTAATTGTTTCAGCCTGAACGTATGCCCTTTATCACGACAATATTTTTGGTATCCGTAGTACGCCGCCCCAATGGCTGTTGACTCATCGCCGCAGGATGGCATTACAAAAAGATTTTTTACTTCCGGCAGTTTGCTTATCTCCATATTGGCTTTAACATTCATAAAAACGCCCCCGCCCAAAACCAGCGCCTGAGCCTTTGTCTTTCTCAGAGCATTTTTGATAAGAGTTGTCAAAATCTCCTCGGTAAATACCTGAATGGCAGCGGCGATGAGATCAAAACGTTTTTTGGCTAAATGTGTTTCAAGAAAACGGTAGTAAGAGAGTGCGGGAATTTTTGAACGGATGGTTAGTCCCTCAACCCACATAAGGCTGCGAAAAAGATCTACAAGAGGTTGGGCCGATTTTTGGTGCGCATACGGAGCAAGTCCCATCACCTTATATTCATGTTCATTGGGTTTCATCCCCAGGTATTCGGTAACATAGAGATAAAGCCATCCCAAAGAATATGCATTAGGAGTTGAGGCAAGTTCCTTCCAGCGACCGGCCCGAACGAGATAGATTCTTGAACACACATCATCCCCCATGCCATCATTAGTCACAACTAACACCGGATCTGATTCGTCTTTCCCGGCAAACGGACTCATGAAGTAAGCCCCAATCGCATGCGCTTGATGATGGTCCATGGCAATAATTTCGTCCTCTTTTTTCCTAAAGACCGAAGCGACGAAAACCCGGTGAGGCCGTTCGAGCGACCACCAAAGAAACCAGCTGTAAGCCGTTTTGTACAAAAAATCGTAGATACGATACGCCCAGGGCGCGGCGCCAATAAGAAACATAATCCATGTTCGCATGCTTCTGGTAAAACGGATGAGGGCGCTAGTGAAGGTGCTCACTTCTTGAGAAGGGTTTCCGTGGATAAAAAGAGAGAGATTTTTAAATCCAAAAACCACCATGTCTACCTCGCGAGGCAGAATACCGGCGTAATCTAAACAGTAATCAATGGCTTTGGCGGGATAGCCCCATTGCCCTTTATTTCTCGTAAATCGTTCTTCTGAGGCGCAGGCGATAATTTCGCCGTCCCGGAGAAGTGCTGCTGAGGCCACATGTGATTCGTTGATACCCAAAATGTAAACTGGTCGCTCTTTCATGGTTTTTTGTTTCACCAAGTATACTATAATGTCCCTCAGGGATTAAAGCATGCAGCTACAGATCGTGAAGAAGCTTTTTGATGAGATTATTGACCGCTATAGCGGGGAAGAAAGCACCGCTTCTGGCTCACCAATTCGTGATCTCTTTTCTCAGTGGATAAAAAAATACTCAATCCGAAAAAAATTAGACGTTGTTGAGTTCGGCGGAGCGGCGGGCCAACTCCTCAAGGAAATTGCCGTTATTTACCCCAACGTCTCGCTGACCAACGTTGAGATCATTCGCGCCTACAAAAAATACGCCGTATCCAAGTCTATTCGCTTCGTTCGCGGGTCACTGCTTGCCCCTCCTTTTCCTGACCACTCTTTTGACGTTCTTATTATCCGCGACGTTTTGCACCACCTGGTAGGAAAAACGCACGGTGAAACACTCGTCAATCAAAAAAGAGGTTTGATTGAACTTCACCGGCTTGTCCGCGGCGGCGGGGTCATTTTTATCGAAGAGATTACTGTTGGATCTCGTGTAGTTTCCTCTTTACTATATAGACTTGCAAAAATTAACTCAGTCCTGGGCATCCGTCTGCCGTTTTTCCACATCAGTCCTCACGCGGTCATTTTATTTTTTACCCCCCAACGGCTAACGGACCTAACGAGAGCGGCTTTCGGACCGCAGAATATCAAAATAAGTAAACTTGTCCCCCATCACGAATCGTGGCGTTACCGGCTGGTACATCTGGGAGCAAGAATTGGTAAAATGCTTATCGTCATTGAGTCACCGCAAAAAAACCAAGCAACATGAAGCGAATTCACCATATAGCAGCTATCGTTACCATTTTTGCCGCTGTTTTTTTTATCTACAGAAGTCTGCCGAAAACATTTTTTCAGCAAGATGAATGGTGGAGCTTCGGCACTATGATTGCCGCAAGCCAGCGCGGAGGATTTCTGCGAATTCTCACCGATTTAACCATGGAAAGCGCCAAAGTACACGTTGTTCCCCTCGCAACGCTTTTCCAAATCGCGTTATTTAGGACGTTTTATCTTTCCTTCCCGCCCTACGCATTTTTTAGTATCGTCATGCATGGCCTCAATACGCTTTTGGTATTCTATCTTAGCCGGCTCCTCCTGAAAAAAAACTCGCTCAGTATTGTTGCCGCGCTTATCTTTGCAGGGGCAAGCATTCCTCAACAAGCGGTGAGTTGGTTTGCCGCTGCCATCATCGTCCAGGGGGCTACGTTTTTTTCATTAACCAGCATCCTGTTTTTACTCCTCTATCTTCAACGCCCCTCGAAGCGCTGGTACGCCTACGGTTCGTGTCTCTCTCTTTTATCAGCGCTTTTTTTTAACGAATATTCTCTTTTTTTGTTCGTGTATCTTCCTTTATTGGCCTTCATAATGGCAAAAAAACCGGCAAAACCGCTTCTGGTAAAGTTTGCCAAGCCGCTGGGCGTAACGGCGGTTTTTTATCTTTCCCTACGGATCACCATGTGGTTTTTGGGCAGACCGATCGTTTTGGGTCAACAAGAAGTTCTCGTCCAACCGACCGTTGCGGTGTATGCGTACCGACTCCTGACCACTCCCCTGCGCTTCCTCTCCCAAACGTTTGTCCCGCAGCAGCAGATCATCGGCATCGCGAGACTGCTGACGAAGTTCGCTTATCCCCAATTCGTCGCAACTGACGGCGTACCAAACCCATATATGGTTGAATCGGTGGTCCTGGACCTGGTAGGCTACCTTGCTGCTTTTGTTATTATTGCCATCTCAGGAGCGGGTTATTTTTGGTTTCGTCGTCACCACGACCGGATATCAGCCAACGCTCTTACTGTCTCCCTCCTTCTTATTCTTACCAGTAGCCTGCCTTTTATTCTCATTCCGGGAAAAGCCGGCTATACATCTATCTATGAGCCGCGCTATCTGTACTTGGGCACGGGCGGCATGAGTATCATGGTTGTTTTATGGCTTACCGGTTTTTTGAAAAGGATTTTTTCTGGTTCTGGGGCAATGCGGAGTTTTGCCTTGATTTTTTTGCTTATTCCCTATTTCTTATTCAATTATCAAAGCGTTCAAAAGGATCTTGCTCTCTTAGAAAAACGCAGCATAGTTCGCAGGTCACTTCTGACTACCGTCCAAAAGGATTACCCCGCGTTACCGGAACGGGTCATATTTTTTACGCAAAGCGATCGCTCCTATTACGGTCTGCCTGCCGATGAACCAACGCTTCCGGTTCAGTCGGGGTTTGGCAGAATGCTCATGATTTGGTATCAAAGAACCGAAAACTTTCCTGCCTGCTTTTACGATTCACTATTTCTCCATGACCTTATCGCTCAAGGATATCGCCAATGTGAAGGACGGGGTTTTGGATATTTTAGAAATTATCAAAAACTTCTAGAAGCAATGAAAGCAAACCTCCTGACGGGCGACAACGTCATCGCTTATTCATGGACCGCCCAAACTGAAACTTTCGCGGACATAACAGAAACATTCAGGAAAAATCTCAGGAGGGATCTTGTTCGTTAATACTTCTTTTGACTCCACATGAAGTAGTAAGGATCTTGAAAAATATTAAGAAGTCCACCGGGGCGAACCTCCATTCTCTGAAAAACCTTCTTATAGTACGTTGCTTTGTCAAGCTTGAAAACGTTGAGCCACACTCTAAGATTATGGCGGATCACTTCCCCAAACGGTTTCTCGTGACGAAAAGTTTTTCTAAAATGCAAACCACCTTGCCTAATCAGGGGAATAAACTGAGAAGGGGTTGATCCTTGGGCATTCTCCACAAAAAGCACCGATCCTGATTGGCGCAAGTGCGATCCGACGGTCTTATAAAACTCTTCGTGGACTTTCCAGTTTGGGTCGATAAAAAGAAGGTCGTCGCTGGCTCCCGTAACCGTTCCGTTAAAGTGAGGGGGGTTACTCACGACAAGATCCCATTTCTCGTTTTTAGGAATCGCACGGAGAGTATCGGAAGCGTACGTCTTTACCCTTTTTTCAAGGCGATTTTCGCGGATGGTTTTGCGGCAGGCGGTGATGGCCTCCTGGTTAACGTCGACAAGTATCAGGGAGTTGCACAGGCCGCTGGCTAAAAGCGAAAAACCGATAAATCCCGGTCCCGAACCAAACTCGCACAGACGGCCTACTTTTCCGAAAAGCTTTTTGACAACGGGGACAAAATCCTGACCAAAATCTCTTCCGCCTCCGTCCAAACCCGGCTTATAATACACAGTAAGGTGCCCGTAGCGCACCGTATTCCATTCATCGGGATACTTTAAGGACTTACCCATAAGCATCTAGTATACTGTATTTTTAATTTAAACGTGATTTAGGTATGATTAAGCCTGCGTTCGGTAAACCCGACTCTCAGTCAGCCGACGAAAGTTTTTAAATGGATGATCTCTTACGAGAGAACAGTCAAAAGGCGCATATGTCAAGTAGCACTGATGAGAAACAAAGAAGAAAAGTCAACCCGGCGTTTGATTTACGGCCGACCTATGCGCACCAATTTATTGCAAAATATATCGAGCCTTCCATAAGGTCAAAAACGGTAATCGATATTGGCTGCTGGACAGGGCAACTGGAGGGCATTATTCAAAAATATGTCACGCGACTTGTGGCGGTGGACCCAAACCGTGAGGCAATTCTGTTTGCTCAGTCTCATTATCCTCACGTTTCCTTTCTCACGGCCGCCGCAGACCGACTCCCCTTTCCCGACCATTCATTTGATGTGGCTCTCCTCATCGATGTTCTCGAGCACGTCCCGCCGAACTCAGAAAAACGGGTACTAGGAGAAATATCCAGGATTTTAAAAAAGAGAGGAAAACTTATCCTCACTACCCCCAATGCTCACTGGCTTTCCATAGCACTGGACCCGGCCTACTTTCTCCTCGGTCATCGGCATTATTCCGAGCAAGCGCTAACGGACCTTCTCTCGAGCGCTAAACTATCGGTTGTCTCTGTCAAAAAATACGCCGGCGTAGCACACCTGGTCAAATGTCTGATAGACCTCTTCGCAAAACATGTTTTGCGAAGAAAAATAGATAGCTATCACCGGCTCAAAAAATACATTGACCGGGAATTCGCCTCTGGGGGATTTGCTTCACTGTTTGTCGTAGCAAAAAAAATATCATGAAAACCACAGATTACCCGCGGGTAAGTTTTGTCATTCCGACACTCAATGCCGCAGGCATTCTCCCCAAGTGTCTTACTGCAATTCGCCATCAGAAATATCCGCAGAAAAAGGTGGAAATACTGGTCAGTGACGGCGGCTCAACAGACCAAACGATCGAAATAGCCGCGTCTTTCGGGGCAAAAATTATCCGAAATCCGGAAATTTTGCATGAGCCGGGCAAAACGCTCGCAGCGGCCCGGGCCAAAGGTGAAATTATCTTTTTTACCGACGCGGACAATATCCTCTCTGACCACATGTGGCTTGTTCATATGACCCGGCCATACCGGGACGATCCAACTATCCTCGGATTTCTTCCGCAAACATTGCCCGCTCCAGACTCCAATAGTCTTGATCAATATTTAGGCTATCTTTGCACCGATCCTTTTACATGGTTTGTCTACGCCGATGCCGCGAGCCCCAAAGATTGGTCCAAAATCTATCATCCGCATGTAAAAACACCAGATTACGTTGTCTATACGTTCACCCCCGGCAGGCACCCTTTATTTGGATTTTCTCAGGGGGTAGGCATGAATAAGATTTTTAAGCGCGATGGCATGGGCCGTTCTGACGACATTTTAGCCGGCATCAAGCTTATCAAGGAGGGCGGAAAAATTGCCTATGTACAAAAAGCCGGGATTTATCATTATCATGTTTCGGGGCTCGGAAACTTTATACGTAAATACCGCTGGAGGGTCCGCAATAACCTGCAACAGTCAGTAAAGAATATGGGCTTAGTTAATCGCCTGACGTATTTTAGCTGGAAAAGAAAATTACGGATGGCACTATTTTTCCCGTATGCCTTCTCTCTCGTCCTGCCGGCAATCGATTCTTTTCGCTTGTTTTTTCGCTACCAGGATCCTGTCCTTTTTTGGCACGCGCCGATCTCATTCATTTTAGCGCTCCTTATTCTTTTTGAATCTGTCCTTTCACTCTCTTTCAGAAAACTTACGCCGGGAAAATATGAATAAGCAAACGCTCGTCTACGTCAATTACGCGCCCTATGAAAACTCCGGACATGTATTTGATTTCCTAAAAGAACGCTTCGCCCGAGTGATCGTTTTTATTTTTAACTTTCACAGTCTCGGCAGGCTGTCAAAATCAAGCACGCTGTCAATTTATGAACATGGCAAACTCATCAGCCGCCGGCCCCTTTTGACATTCACCCCGCACCTGCCTGTTTATTTAGTCTTTCTTCTCCTGCCCCTGCGTTCCATCCTCAATGGCTTACAGATTTTTTACTACACGTACCGCGTGAAAAAACGCTTTGGTGAAATACACTACTATTTCACTGTAAACGCCTTCACCGCCTGGATCGGGAATATTTTAAGAAAGACCGGCTTCGTTGATCGGACCGTCTTTTGGGTTTGGGATTATTATCCCCCAAAACACGCGGATAAAATTGTCATGCTAATGCGCTCTATTTATTGGCAGTTCGATCGAGCCGCGCTCTCTTCTAACCGCGTGGTGTTTCTCAACGAACGTTTGATGAAACTTCGGCAGAAAATTGCCATTCCGCAAGGCCTCAGTTACCCGACAGTTCCTATCGGCACGCTTCCAATCAGGACCATTCCCCAAAGAGAGATAGCCCGTCCGACCTTATCGTTTGTCGGGGTCGTCAAACAAAGCCAGGGACTCGATATGTTGTTTGACTCGTCTGACCTCTTGACCGGGGTATATCCGCATCTTGAGGTGCACATTATCGGCTCCGGCCCGGATGAAGGTTACTTTCAAAAAAGAGCCCGGCACACCCCGCTGAACGTCACTTTCCACGGCTACCTCGATGACGAACGCCAAATTGCCCGCATACTACGCAAGCAGCACATCGGACTCGCACTTTATAAACCCGACCCAAGCAACGTCTCTTATTTCGGCGACCCCTCCAAAATTAAGGACTATCTGAGTTTTGGCATTCCCGTCATTACTACCAACGTATTTGAGTTTTCTAAAGAAATTGCCCGGACAGGCGCAGGGATGATTGTCAAATACGGCGATAAAAATGATTTCGTAAAAGCAGTGCAAACCATTCTAAATGATTACCGGTCGTTTAGTAAAAACGCCCACGGGCTTTCCCGAAAATACCATTACCAAAAAATATACCCAGCGCTGTTTTCATCTCTCCCTTAATTCTCACGGGGTCGGCTTTTGCGGAATGACGCTTCTATAACCATCGGTTACATCTCTCACCGTCTTTGCTTTATAATCATAATCGATAATAAAATCTTTGTTGGGGTCGAATTGCCTGGGGAGCGGCCCGACATCAAGCGCAAACTTAGGCATCATCGTCGTCCGAGACTTGCCGTAAAATAACTGAACAAAGTTTGCACCGTGATAGCCGATAATGTTAGGTAAAACCACAATCGAATCTTCGGCAAATCGCCCTTTTATGCTTTTGACATAGGCAAGCGTTTTTTTGGCTGCTTCATGCTGATATGCCTGTTTGTCAAACTCCCTGGTAACCGATCGCAGATTCAAAACTGACCAGAAAATAATTATCAACAGTATACTCACCTGCCTCAGCTTTGGTCGTGAAGAAAATATGCTCCAGATGACGATAGCCATAAAAAGACTGCTGATTGCGGAAGGGACGTAGAGGTAGCGACTGCCGCTTTCAAGGTTATAGGTGAGCTCCCATCGCAGATAGAGGTTGAGAAATAGAGCCAGCGGCAAATACAAGAGGCTCGCAAAAACCGCTGTTAAGAGTTGTTTGTTCTTTTGCCAAAAGAGGAGCCACAAGGCAGCAAGTACAAGAGTTATCACGGGAAATTGCAACCGAGTGAGAGTCGCCCACTTTGACAAAGACCAGATCCTGGCCAAACCGCTCACTATTTCCTCCGGCACGACGAGGAGCACCGACTGCTGAAGTATCTGAGGCAGAATTGAAAAAGAATGCTGTTGTAAAAAAGAGAGCAGTGTGACATTGCCAAGTATACTCTGGCCTTGCCCCCGAGCGAGAAGTACATATGGGATAAGGGCAAAGGGGATAAGTAGCAAAACTTTTCGCCAAAAAACCCTCGCCTGCCAACGTTCTTTCCACCAAAACGCCAGAAAATAGGTCGCAAAGAATATAGCAAAAAAGAGACTAAAGTGAAACAGTAAGAATGAAAACGTATAGAGCATCAGTGAAACGGTATAGGCTTTTTTCGCCTGGCTGCCACCTCTTAAGAAACGAATAAAAAATATGAACGAGGGAAAAAGAAAGATAAGTGATAAGCTCCGTTGAACAAAAAATTGGTAATTGCCTATCGCTAACATCTCAAAGCCGTTGTAATTAACGGTAAAGAGCACCGTAGCAAAAAGGGACAAAAGACCGATCTCGGTCAGGGAAAGGACCAAAAAATAAAAAAATATGTTTATGAGCATTGTCGAGGTTAGCAAGAAAAGTTGATAAAGAAATACCCGATCACCAAAACTTACTTTAAAAAGGGCAAACAGCAATTTTGCTCCTGCGTCATACGAAGAGAGGAACTCTTTCACAAAGACCTCGGCGGGCATCGGTCCAAAGCTGTTGCGGAAATAAAAGAACCCCTCCCCCATCAGGCTCTGACCAAGCACCCGATACCAGGTCAGAATAGTAAGAAAGATTATGAGTGCTAAGGGAAGATGATTTTTTAGGCGCATAATTTCCTCCGCCATTGTAGTTGGACCATAATCCCAATGCAAGAATTGCGACTTTCGAAAAATATTGATATGATTTACAAAATTCGGATCTATGGAGCTTAATAGCAAGAAAGTTTTGGTCACTGGCGGGGCTGGTTTTCTTGGAACCCAAGTGGTCAAACAACTCCTTAAAGTTGGTATCCCAACAAAAAATATCGTCATTCCCCGCTCCCGTGAGATTGATCTACGGGAAAAGGAAAACTGCCTGCGCGTCACCCGAGGCATTGATATCGTGATTCATCTGGCCGGTAACGTCGGCGGCATCGGCAAAAATAAAAAATATCCGGCGGACCTTTTTTACGACAATATTCTCATGGGAATCCATCTGCTTGAAGCCGCCCGGAAAAATAAAATTAAGAAACTGGTCATCATTGGAACAATCTGTGCCTATCCCAAGTTCACTGCCATACCTTTCCGCGAGGAAAATCTCTGGACGGGCTACCCTGAAGAAACCAACGCCCCCTACGGACTAGCAAAAAAAATGCTTTTGGTCGGGGCTCATGCATACCGGCAGCAATATGGTCTTAGTTCAATCTATCTCCTGCCGGTTAACCTCTATGGTCCGGGTGATAGCTTTGATTTGGAAAACGCTCATGTCATTCCTTCTTTAATCAGAAAGATCCATGAAGCAAAGACCAAGAAAAAACCGTTTGTTTCGGTCTGGGGCGACGGCAGCCCCACCCGCGAGTTTCTCTATGTCGAAGATGCCGCCCGGGCAATTGTGGCAGCAACCCAAAATTATCATAAGCCTGAACCGGTAAACCTGGGCTCTGGAATGGAAATCTCCATTAAAGATCTCACGGGTTTCATTGCTAAATTTATCGGTTTCCGTGGCCAAATTCGCTGGGATACTACCAAACCCAACGGCCAACCGCGGCGGCTCGTCGATGTTTCTCGTGCCAAAAAGGAGTTTGGTTTTGTAGCAAAAACCGATTTTGCCGAGGGACTCAAAAAAACTATTGCGTGGTATGAACAACATGTCGCCCCCAATCTCTAGCTTTCGCACATATTACCAAGAGGATCTCTCGCGCCTTGCCAACACGATCATCCCGAAAGGGGTACGGGTGGCGGAATTTGAGGCGTGGAAGAAAAACGCTGTGGGGAAAGCCCGCCATAACTCCGATTACATACTCATAAAAAACCTCTTTTCGTATATTCCCGATGTTCAGTCGTTTATCCACAGTCTCAAAACAATCACTCACGAAAAAACGCGCATTGTCGTTGTCTCCTTTAGTTTCTTATGGAAACCGATCCTTGATCTTGCAAGCGTCCTCGGGTTACGAGTAAAGATCCCGTTTGAACCCAACTGGCTTACTGCAGAGGATATAGAAAACCTGTTTCGCCTGGAAGGTTTTGAACCGGTGAAAAAAACGAGACGATTTTTGCTGCCCGTCAACATCCCCGTGGTCTCCCGCTTGGCCAACAGGTTCCTTGCCCCTCTTCCGCTTATCAATACCCTATGTCTTACCACGGTCCAAATCTTTCGCCCTGCCCCCGTTCGCCGGAGCTGGTCAGTGAGCATACTGGTTGCAGCACGCAATGAAGAAGGTAACATCCCCGGAATACTCAGTAAAATCCCAAAACTGGGTACTGCAACGGAGGTCATCTTCGTAGAAGGACACTCCCGTGACAGAACGTACGCTGCAATTAAAAAAGAAATAGCCCGCTACAAAGGCCCAATCAAAGCGTATGTTTATAAACAGAGTGGTATCGGGAAAAAAGATGCCATGGCGCTTGCATTCAAAAAAATGAGAAACGACCTTGCCATTATCCTCGATGCGGATCTGACTGTTTCGCCGCACGAGCTTTCAAAATTTTATGAGGCAGTTGCCGCGGGCCATGCGGATCTGGCCATTGGCTGCCGGCTAGTGTACCCCATGGAAAAACAAGCTATGCGCACGCTAAACTACTTTGGCAATAAAGTTTTTGGCCTTGCATTTAGCTTTCTTCTGGGTACACCGATAAAGGACACGCTTTGCGGCACCAAGGCAATATTAAAAAAAGACTATGATCATATAACTAAGGTCATAAAATTGTGGGGTGATATCGATCCGTATGGAGATTTCGACCTGATTTTTGGGGCTTCGAAATTGAATTTTAAGATCGTCGAGATTCCGATTCGATATCGCGAACGAACGTACGGCACAACGAATATCAGCCGTTTTGAGCACGGCCTGCTGCTTCTGCGCATGACTATGGCTGCGGCGGCAAAACTTAAGTTTCTCTAAAAAATGAAACAATTCTTAAAACTTTTTCTTCGGCCGGAGGATACGGGCTCGCTTACCCTTGACGACCCTCAAACCACCATGCTCCACCGCCGGCTCATTTGGACAAAGCCTTTTTTGCGCGTGCTTTACGCTGATTACTACCGGTGGTTTAAAAAAGAACTTGAGCCAAGGCGCGGCCGGCTCATCGTGGAGCTTGGCAGCGGCGGCGGTTTCATCAAAAAAATTATCCCTTCCGTGATCACGAGCGACATTTTGAAGCTCCCCTTCGTCGATAAACAATTTTCCGCCCTGTCCATGCCGTTTAAGGCGGGCAGTGTTGATGCATTCGTCATGATCGACGTCATTCACCATCTCAAAGACGTCAAAAAATTTTTCCGAGAAGTACGTCGCACGCTCTCGCCCGGAGGGAAGCTCCTCGCCATTGAGCCGGCCAATACCCTCTGGGGACGATTTATTTATCAAAACTTCCACCACGAGACGTTTGACCCTTCTGCTTCATGGTTTATTGACCAAAAAGGCCCGCTTTCGGCAGCCAATGGAGCGCTCCCCTGGATCGTGTTTGTCCGAGACCGTCAGCGGTTTCAAAAAGAGTTCCCTACGCTTCAAATTCTCGGGATAACGCCCCATACCCCCCTGCGCTACCTCCTAAGCGGAGGCCTTTCTTATAAACAACTTCTGCCTTCCTGGTCTGTGCCCGCCGCTACTACGCTTGAAACGTTGCTTTCCCCGCTTAACGCCTGGCTGGGGATGTTTTATAAAATAAAGCTGGAAAAAAGAGAAACCTAGTAGATACTGTTGGGATAGAGGGTATCTTTGCCGATGGTTGGGGTAATGTAAGGCA
>CAYTZO010000022.1:0-14367 GCA_964442525.1 uncultured Gammaproteobacteria bacterium | reverse complement strand
CCACACGATACCTTTATCTCTCAGGGGAACAAAAAAAATATCTTTCAGTGTCTTCTCAACAAAGTATCGCAAATAATTATACACAGTCTCCCGTTGATCCGGTCCTTTGGATCAGAAACAAATAAACGAATTTTTTTACTCTAAATAATCCTTGAGTTTTTTGCTGCGGGAAGGATGACGAAGTTTGCGAAGCGCTTTCGCTTCAATTTGCCGGATGCGCTCGCGGGTAACGCCAAACTGTGCGCCGACTTCCTCCAGCGTTCTCGGACGACCGTCCTCGAGCCCGAAGCGAAGGATGAGAACTTTTTTCTCGCGGTCGGAAAGCGTGGTCAGCACTTCTTCCATGTGCTCTTTAAGGAGTTGGCGTGAAGTTTGATCGTACGGCGTAGGCCCGGGATCGGAAATAAAGTCTCCAAGGTGACTATCCTCCTCGTCTCCGACCGGCGTCTCGAGACTTGTCGGTTCCTGGCTGACCTTCATAATCTCGCGGACTTTGGCGACATCGACTTCCATCACTTTTGCAATTTCCTCAGGCGCCGGTTCCCGGCCTAACTCCTGCATGAGTCTGCGGCTCGCGCGCACAAACCGGTTAATCGTCTCAACCATGTGAACCGGGATACGAATGGTGCGGGCCTGGTCGGCAATCGCGCGGGTAATTGCTTGTCTAATCCACCAGGTGGCGTAGGTACTAAATTTATACCCCTTGCGCCAATCGTATTTTTCCACGGCACGGATAAGTCCCTGGTTGCCCTCCTGGATCAGGTCCAGAAGGCTCATGCCGCGGCCGATATATTTCTTGGCGATGGAAACAACGAGCCTTAAGTTGCTTTCGATGAGTTTCTTTTTTGCACGTTTGTCGCCTTTTTCATATCGTTTGGCCAGAGATATCTCGTCGGCAAACGTGAGAAGCGGAATGCGGCCGATTTCCTTGAGGTACATCCGAACCGGATCGGAGACTCCTTCGGCAGAAGCCCGGGCGAGCGCCTCGATTTCTTTCTCAAGTTCCGCAATGCTTTTACTTGCTTCTTTCTCTATGTCCTGACTCGTCGTTTCAAAAACGTCGATGCCGGATTTAATGAGCTTATCATAGAGCTCGTCGAGATCACCGATGTGATCTTCTGGTTTCGGAAAAAGTGCTAAGATGTCGTCCTGGGCGACAAAACCATTGGTTTTGCCTTCTTTGAGGAGGTCGCCGACGGCGGCAACGGATTTTGCTTTCGTCATAGTATCCGAGAGTCCCTGCCTGTGCTATCCCATGCAGAAGATTCAATCGTCTGCATGTACGGACAAACAAGTGACTTCGCTTGGGGTACAGTATACTAAATTTCCGCCTTTTTTTCCAGATCGGCGAGCGCGCTCGTTAACGCCTTGAGTTTCTCCATGTCTTTCTCGTTTTGTATTTTTCTTTTGAGCACAAGCACGCGGAATTCATAGAGAGCCCGTCCCCACTCCCTGTTCATCTTCTCCTCATTCTCCACAAAGTCAGCGATGTCCCACAAAAACGCCTCGTCAAGCGTCTCAATAAGCTCCGGCGGCAGCGATGCCGCAAAACTTTTCAGCACAACGTGTTGTTTTTGTTTCGATGCTTCTGCGAGCCGTTCGAGGATCCGGCGGACCGGCAGTTGGACAACATCGGAAAGGGCAACGGTCCTTTTAAGTTCCTCGTAAAATTCCGTCGTTTTGCCCTGCAGGATGAATGCAAGAAGGTATAGCTCAAGCTTCTCCGGCCTGGTCCGCTCGTTGGTAAGCTTTTGCGGTGCCTGGGGAGCGGTCGGGAAACTTTTCCGGCGGAGCTTTTCGAGTCCGTCCCGAACCGTTTCCTCTCCCACATCCAAACTATCGGCAAGTTTTTTTACGTAATGCGCCTGCACAATGGCATTGTCAATTTTGCCCAGAATCGGCAACAGCTCTTCGCTGATTTTCCGTTTCCCAAATGCGGTCGCCGCGTCGAACCGAGACATGGCAGAGGAAATAAAATAATCATAGACGGGTATGGCTGCGCGTATGGCCTTCTTGAAGGCTCCCGGATTTTGCCGGGCGGCTTCGTCAGGATCTTTGCCCGAAGGAAGAATAACTACCTGCATGTCAAAGCCGGCGCTCTCGGCAAGTTCTATCCCGCGCCGGGCGGCGGCATCTCCGGCCAGGTCACTGTCCAAAGCAAAGGCAAGCCGCTCGGTAAAGCGCCGCAGAAGACGCACATGTCCTTCGGTAAGCGCTGAGCCTTTGAGAGCAACAACGTTGGAAATGCCGGCTTGCCAGGAAGAAATCACATCAAGTTCCCCTTCCATCACAATCGCCTCATTTGCTTTGATGATCGCCTCGTGGGTGATGTCGAGCCCGTAAAGCACGTTGCTTTTCACATACACCGGCGTTTCGGACGTGTTAATGTACTTGGCCTCTTTCACCTCCGGGTCCATAACCCGTCCGGCAAAACCCACGACATTGCCCCGGTGGTCTTTGAGCGTAAACATGACTCTCCCGCGAAATCGGTCATAATATCCCCGACTGCCGCGGACGGCGAGCCCCGCCACTTCCAAAAGTTTTTCGTCATAATTTTTTTTGAGGAGAAACTTGACGAGTCCATCCCAACTGTTCGGGCTGTATCCTAATGAGAATGTGTTGATTGATTTATCTGAGATTCCTCGGTTTTTGAGATACCGTCGGGCAACTTCCCCAAGTTTGTGTTTGGTTAAAAGATAACGGTAAAACTCGCTTGCCAAATGATTTATCTCATAGAGCCTCTGTTTGAGCTTCCCTTCGGCAGTGTCGGGCGCGCGCCTGGTGAGTTTCACCCCCGCTTTTTCCGCGAGTGTCTCAAGCGCTTCCGGAAAATCCACGTGATCAAACTCCATAACAAAATCAATAATCGATCCTCCTTTGCCGCAGCCAAAACAGTGGAATATCTGCCGGTCCGGCGAAACGATAAACGACGGGGTTTTCTCACTATGGAACGGGCAAAGCCCCTTAAAGTTACGGCCCGCTTTTTTCAGGTGAACGCGGCTGCCGATAAGCTCAACGATATTTAACCGGGATTTAATTTCATCAATGTCGCTCATACCAGCCGCAGGATACCACCGTCACGAGAGAATTGGCAAGGAGAATGGACGCTTCCGGTATTTGAGATAAAGCTCAATACTTATACCGTGATCAAATGCAAGAGAATCGAGCGGCGGAAGGCTCCTCAGGGGAAACCACGTAACCTCTGTTGATTCCCAATCGGCTTCTCCCGCTTGACGAAGGGGCCGGACGATGAAATCAAAGGAAACGTTTTGGCGGTCCTCATGAGGCCTGTTTGGGTTCGTATTGATACGAAACAGCGACACCTCTTCCCCAACCCAACCGGTTTCTTCTCTGAGTTCCCGAAGAGCACACGCTATGGCCGTTTCATCGCGGTCCAAAAATCCGCTCGGCAGCGACCACTTTCCTCCTTCCAAAAGTTTCGGCGCGCGTTTGACCAGAAGTAAGGCCCCGTCTTTTTCGACGATCATGTGAACGACCACGTGACGGAGACTGGTCTCTATTCCGTCTTCAAATGTGCAGGTAATCATAATGTTCCTTTCATCTCCCGCTCTTCCAGAGTATAGTCGCCGATCGTAACTTGATCAACCAGAACTCCCCAACGAGATACGGTATCCCGGTACCAATTGTTCTGAAATGTCGGATTGGAACGGTCTTTTTGGATAATGACAAACAGAACCTCACCTCCAGATGACACCGGTAGTTTTCCGCGGTACTTTTCCCTCCCCTGCCACCAGAAAAGATACGTCCAGCCGTCCTGCCAAAAATACGGTATCGTATAGGATTGAACTTCAAACGGCCGCGTCCCTGCTTTTGCATAAATGCGGTCGATGATTGTGAGCTGATCATTATAGCGGACACCCGGTTGCGTTGATTGAAAAAATACGTTTTCATTTGTTGGAAAATTTCTCCAGACCTGCCGGGTGTTAATGACAATTATCCCCACAAGCAGGATAACTGCCAATGTTTTGCCGAGACGGCGGGCAATCTCTCGGAGTATAAGCGCCGCGCCGACAATAACTGCCGGAATGGTAAGGACAAATAATTGATCGAGGGTACCCCGGCGAAAAAGTATCAGAATTACCGGAGGAACAATAAGCCACACCAAAAGCATACCCCCTTCCCCTTTTTCCTTTTGCATGCTCCGGGCGAGAAGATAGAGAGCGATCCCTGCCAGAACCGCCGATGAGACCCATTGGATCGGTATACCAAGAAACCCACCCGTTGCCCGGGCAAAGCCCGTCAATACCTCCCGAAGCGAATCATTCCATGATACAAGCGATTTACCGGTATCGGTAAAATTGCCCAATACGCTTCTGGTTGTAAGAAAGTTATGCCGAAGGTCAAAAAGCACATAGGTTCCCGTGGCCAAAAGAAGAAAGATCAAAAAGGAAAGAACCAGGAGGGGACGCGGCGTTTTTCGGATGCGGCCGTAACGGAATACGCCGTAGAGGAGAATAAACGGTACGAAGAGAAAATTGATAAACTCTGCCTGAAGCAGGAGCGCCGCCACAACCGCCACAGCCGGAAGCGTGCGCGTGCGGCCGCGGAAGAAACGGGCAAGGAGCCACAAAAGTGCAAAGGAGAGGGGAATCGTGAGCGGTACGCCGGTAAGCCAGCGACTGTAGAGAATGGCGCCGTAAGAAAATGTAAAAAGGATTGCACTGAGTAACCCCACACTCCGCTTTCCGGTAAGTTCACGGCCTGCGGCGTACACCAAAAAAACGGTGAGCGCCTGAAGCAGGGTGAGCAAACCCATGACCGATAAGGGGTTTCCCCGGAAAAGAACAAAGGGAACGGCTGCCAGGTAGTAGTAAAGCGGTCCGTGAAACACACCGGCAAAATCGGTCTTCGGACCGATAAGGGTCAGCTTGCGATCAATGACAATACTTTTGATTGCAAGAAAATCCCGTCCTTGTTCCGGGCCAAAAAAGAGATTGGTTGGAAGTAAATACCAGCGCAGGAAAAATGCCACGGAAAAACTGGCAAGGAGAAAAAAGAGGGTTAATCTGTTCATACCAAAAGAGGGTGGGACGCATGAGTCACGCCGGTTACCTATGGCCTTCTTCCCTCAAGTATTCTATCATGTCTCGGAACTATGACATGACAAAAAGGGGTATAACAGCCCAGGCAAAAAGCAACGTCCCTTAACCCAATTCTTTTTCTTCCGCAGGCGCCCGGATTTTACTGACCAGGTGAGGGAGTCGGTGAACGAGTGTCCGATCCCCCGCGAAACTGTGGGTTGAGCTGGATATTCTGAGCCGTGACGCTCCCGTCGGCATTTTCCGTCCCAAATACCGCTACCCGTTCACCGGTTTTCAGGTCGCTTTTCGTGGCCTCTTGCGTTTTATTAATTTGGGTAGTGTTGGAGACAACCACGAGCCTACTTGTTCCGTCCTGGAGTTTAACGGTAATGCTTTTATCGTCTTGACTCATGATTTCGCCCGACACCGGCCGTATGCCCCCGTTCCCCCGACCCTGAAGCCCTCCGGCATGGTTGCCGTCCTGAACGCGGGAATCTCCCTGGCCGTTGCGCCCGGGCCCCATTGCCTTGCCCTTCTGGTAGTTTATGCCGCCAAAAAATGCAGCTCCGCCGATCAAAATAACGGCAATACCCGTAAGAATCAACTGATTTTTCATACGCTGTACACCTCCTTTCTCAAACGAATATCTATCGGTTTTTCAGATAGGTAGTAAAAAAATCCACCGACCGATCCATCGCAGTATCAAAATTATTTGAAATATTGTGATTATCACCCGGATAGGTATAGTACCTAACCAGTTTCCCCAGCGCTTTCAATTTAGTATATAAATTCTCTGAAACCCTGGGGTTAACTTCCTGATCGGCTAAACCCTGCTGGATTTCCACGGGCACGGCGATGTCGCTAAGGTAGTTAAGGGGATCGATCAAACGCCAAAACTCCGGATTTTGCTCCGGCGTGCCGAACTGTTGCGCAGGGCCTTCCCTTCCCCCCGCTCCGCCCGGGCTACCAGTGGGATCGACGTGATTTGGCCTTCCTCTTCCCCATCTGCCGAATTCTTCCGCCACCGGACCGACGGTTCCTGCCCAGATCGACGCCGCTTTAATGTCTTTTGAGATGACCAGAGCATTGAGGGTGATCGCGCCGCCCATCGAATGTCCCCAGACGCCGATCTTCTGGGGATTGGCACCCTTATATTTTTTTACGGAACCGATGGCGTTGAGAACATCCGTGGTGTACCCGGGACCGAAATGTCCCGTTGGCGTACCCTCGGAGTTGCCGTTTCCCCGATAGTCACTTTTAAAAACAATAAAACCGTTTTTTGCAAATACGTCAACGTATTTTGCGTAACTTGACACGGTACTATACGTGCCTGGGGTAATGTAGCCGTGGTTAAAAATAATAACCGGCCAGCCGTTTTGTGGCGTTAGACCGGCAGGAACGGTCATAAGCGCATAAATCTTGAGTCCCTCGGATTTGTAGGAAACGACATATTTGGAGTAATTTGGCGCCGGCGTCAACGTTTGCTCAATAACGATTTCGCTTCCGGGGTAATCCTGTTTCCTGAGATAGTCGATGGAATAAGGGTTTTCTGCATTCCCCAAGCCGCCTTCATTCTGCTGCATTGGGTAATTTCTGGAGTCGGAAACCGATGCGCCTTTTTTTGAACGAATGACAGAAAATCCTATCGCTAAAACGCCAACGGTGAGAACGACAAATAAAGGAAAAAATTTTCGTCTATTCATATCTCAATGCTTCAATCGGCTGTAAATTGGATGCGCGCTTGGCCGGATACCAACCAAACAAAATTCCGATGCCTGCCGAGACAATAAATGCCAGGACAATGGACTGCGCAGAGATAATAAAAATGGAATTCGTAAAACGCGAAATAGCATAGGAGGCAAGGACACCTGCGCCTATGCCGATTATCCCTCCGGCAAAGGTGAGGATGACTGATTCAATTAAAAATTGGGTGACGATAACGTTTTTCTTGGCCCCCAGTGCTTTGCGAAGACCGATCTCTCTGGTTCTCTCCGTGACGGTAACAAGCATAATGTTCATGATGCCGATGCCGCCAACCAGAAGCGATATGGCAGCAACACCGGCAAGAAGCGTGGTAAACGTTCCGGTTGCCTGATTGACCGTATTTAAAATGTCCTGCTGGTTAAAAATGGAAAAGTCTGCCTGCGTTGGGTCGTTCAGCCTGTGCCGGGCAAGAAGCAGATACCCCACTTCATTCTGAGCGTCAACCATAACATCGGCGGATCTTGCCTCCAGGGCAATGGAACTCACGTAATCAACGCCAAAGAGCTGTTTTTGGGCGGTTGAGATGGGAACAAAAATCATATCATCCTGATTAAAGAATCCGGTTCCGCCTTTTGGTTCTGTAATACCCACGATGGTTAATGATTGACCATTAATCCGTACCCTCTGACCAATGGGAGTTGCCCCGCTGCCAAAAAGATTGGCAACAACCGCCGGCCCCAAAACCGCTACCTTTCGCATCCCGTCCACATCGGACTCGCTGATAAAATTTCCCGATGCGACGTTCACTTTACGCACCGTGGCATAGACCGGCGTCACGCCCACAACCTGTGTGTTGGTGTTTGCCTGACCGGTGGTTACCTGGCCGCGGCGCGAAAGCTCGGGCGAAACATTCTCAACGGTAGTTACCTGGGAAGAGGTCATAATGGCCCGGGCGTCTTCAAGGGTGAGAGATGTTGCCCCGCCGGCTGCACCGCGTACCCCTCCCTGGCTTACCGCGCCAGGCTGCACCGTGAGCAGGTTTGAACCGAGAGACTGAATCTGCGACTGCACGGCCCTGGCGCTCGCCTGCCCCAGCGAGATCAGCGCAATAACACTTGCAATACCGATCACAATTCCCAGCGTTGCCAGGCCTGTACGAAGCCTATTGACGGTAAGCGTACTGATTGCTTCGATAATAATTTCCGTATATTCCATAAATTTTAGTGTTTTGGTTTTACGGCCCTTCGTTGTTTGTGACCGTTACCATCCTCAACGATTTTTCCGTCACGAATATGAATAATGCGTTTGGCATGCTCTGCAATATCGGGTTCATGCGTAATCATGACAATCGTGTGTCCGTCATCATTGAGCCGTTGGAATATTTCCATAATTTCTTCTGCCTGAACTGAGGCAATATTTCCCGTCGGCTCATCGGCCAAGAGAATGCTGGGATTCATCACGAGTCCCCTGGCAATCGCTACCCTCTGCTGCTGCCCGCCGGAGAGTTGGTTTGAGGCGTAATCCGTCCGGTCGCCAAGCCCCACCATGCGAAGGTATTTTTTTGCCCGCTCCAGCCGCTCCTCTCTGGGTATGCCGGCGTATACCATGGGGAGCATGACGTTTTTTACTGCAGTCGTCCGGGGTAAAAGGTTAAATGCCTGAAAAATAAATCCGATTTTTCTGTTTCTGATCTCTGCCAATTCATTTTCCGAAAGACTCGAAACTTTTTCCCCGTCGAGTACATACGTCCCGGAGGTAGGCAGATCCAGTGCCCCAAGAATGTGCATGAGGGTACTTTTTCCGCTTCCCGACGGACCCATAATAGCCACGAATTCGCCTTTTTTTATCTCAAACGATACGTCCGCGAGGGCCGCAGTTTCCACAGTTCCGGATATATAAATTTTTGAGACATGGGATACCCGTATCATACCGGCTTAGTGTTGATCTCCCCTGCCGCCGCCACTGCCGCCGCCACCCACCCGGAAAGCGCCGGCACCAAACCCGCGGCCGCCAAACGGGGAGGTAGTCTGCCCACCAGTGCGCGTATTTGCCGAGTTGACAACGCCGGTAACGACTACGTCTCCCTCCGTTATGCCAGAGACAATCTCCGTCTGCGTGTCATTGGCCGTCCCTACTTCTACCGGGACACTCGTCACCTGGCGGTTTTTGAGTATCCGCACGGTCGACTGACCGTTTGCTGTTTGCACGGCTGCTGAGGGAACGATGATAACGTCATTTTTTATACTCGTGACGATCGCGGCTGAAACGCTCATGTTGGGGTATACGGTATCCGGCGCCGTGTCAAAGGTAATCGTTACGGGATAGGTCGTCACTCCCGAAGAAACAACGCCATTGGTATTGATGGCTGATACGCTGCCGGTAAATGATTTTCCGGGGAATGCATCCAGGGTCAATGTCACCTTTTGATCAACGGCAACCTTGGGCGCATCGATTTCGGTCAAATTAACAATCGCCTGAATGCTTTTCTCCTTAATTACTATCGTACCTATGGCGGTTGCGGAAGAACTGTCTGCCGCAGGAGAGCCAGCAACCGGCGTTCCCGGGGAAAGCGTCAAGCTCACAATGGTGCCAGATGCCGGAGCCGTAATGGTAGAGGAGAGTTGAGTATACGACAGCCAGGCGCTCGTTAGGGCAGCCTGCGCCTGGGCTATGACCGCCTGCTGGTTTTTGTATTTTGCCTCTGCCGCAAACCAGTCTGCCTGAGCCGACTGAAAGTCTGCTGACGAGTTTCTGATGTCCTCTTTCGGCGAGCCGTCTGCGTTTTGATAGGCGGCGTCAACAGCAAGATTATAGAATTTTTTCCATGCCGTGTCTTTGGCAGAACGCAGGCTATAGGCATTGGCGCTGCCCGCCTCCAGCGTATTTTGTGCGGACAAATAGCTTGCCCATGCCGCGGCTTGGCGCTGCTGCGCGTTGGTATCAAGCGTCATGTCGGCAATTTTGGCTCCCTGGACGACGCTCTCGCCGATTTTAACATAGACGTTGTTGACGATCCCTGAGGCATTCGTGGTAATCGAAACTCTGCTTCCCGAAACGATCATACCGGAGGCGCTCAAGGAGGAAATGAGCGTACCTTTCTCTGCTGGAGCGGTTTGGTATTGAGGCTCTCTGCGTCTTCCCCCAAAAACGAGCGGTTTTGCCAGCCAGAGAATTGCTACGATAATGCCAAGAACAACAAGTTTCGTTTTCCACGAAGCGCTGGTAAACCAATTTTTCAACACAACAATTTTTTGCAAAATGGTTTTGAACATATTGCTTTACTATGTCCTCTTTCGTATGAATCGTACACTAGCCTTCCTGAGGATAAGCTGAAAAAAATCATGCAGTCAGGGCTTCATTTCGTCCTGCATACCACGCGCGTTTTCTAAACGTACTAGACTAACCCTCTCGAGGATTTTTCAAACAGCCGTCCACATCATCTCGGGACTTTCGTTATGCTACAATCAGGCCGCTGGTGAAAAAATATTTACTCCCGATTCTTTCCGTATTTATTTTTCTCATTTTCCTCAAACCCATTGATACGGACGGGGATTTCTTCCAACACGCAAATATCGGGCGCTACGTCATCACACGTCGGGCATTGCCGCGCGTAGATGATCTAACGTTTACCGCGGCGGACAAGCCGTACGTAGCCTACGCGTGGGCGACTGGAGTGGTTTTTTATCTGCTGTATTCCGCTGTTGGACCAAACGCCGTCAGCGTATTTGTTGCCCTCGTTGCAGTTCTCACATTTTTTCTCCTTTTTCTCCTATTGAAGAGCCTTAAAATTTCGTCTCCGGCGACGTTCCTTACGCTGTCAATCACCGCAGTATTGGTCGCCACGCGATGGCCAAGTAGGCCCGAAATTATGACGTATCCATTCGTACTAGGAATATTGCTTATCAATCAGTTCAGGGGAAAATATCCGAAACTTCTTCTCCTCTTCCCATTCATTATTCTTCTCTGGGCTAATTTTTACGGAAGCAGCGTGCTCATCGGACTTGGTATTCTTACGCTCATCGTGCTGTTTTCCAAAAAATCGCTTCTCCTGTACACAAGTGTATTCTTCTCATACCTTCTCGCGCTGGTAAATGGCTACGGCACAAATACCGTATTTTTCATACAACGTATTCCCCGGATGACTTCCCTTCATGGTGACTGGAGCGGACTTCTTGCGCCGATTCTTTTGAAACCCACTAATTACAATTACCTGTTACATTTCCAGTACACCGCATTCTTATACGTCGTGTATCTTATCACTGTAGGACTGTTTCTCGTCCGTAATTTTCAGTTGGCCCGCCGACACCCAATATTTTTGTCTCTTGCAGTAACTCTCCTCATGCCCTTTCAGGCTTCTCGGGTGCTTCCCCTGGCAATCATTCTTTCTGCCCCTCTTCTTGCGGTACTTCTCAACGACATTCCGTATACAAAAAAATCTTTCGGTATCTATGGCGGCATAAGCATCTTATTCATCAGTCTATATTCGCATATGCCCGCTGTAGGTCTGGATCAACAAATATTCTCGCCGCGCCTCGTCGCGTTTCTCAAGACCTATGCAATTTCGGGCAGACTATTTAATACCCAACGCATCGGGTCGTTCCTCAGTTACTCCCTATATCCGCAAATCCGCGTCTACACGGATACGCGTGATGATCTGTTTATCGGTACCGGTGTATTGGAAGAAATACAAGATTTGTTCTCAAAAGGGAAAGACATTGTACCACTGTTGGCATCAAAAAATGTTGACGCCGTGGTAGCAGATATTAGTGAAACGGTTTCGTATAAGGGTTTATTTTCCTCCCCGGATTGGACGGTCATATTCGTCGATGACATATATCTTGTTGCGGTACCCACCCGGGCCGCAATAGAAAAAAAGTTACCTACATTTTCCGCAATAGATCTTTTTTCAAAAAATGGAATAAAAGAAGGGGCTAATGGTGTGGTTGCCAATAGGGAATATCTCTCCATTTGGACTGCAAATCCGTCAGTAAATAACTCATTCAACCTTGCAAAAAGTTTTATTGTCCTCGGCAACGCAGATAAGGCTATCGAGCTTCTCCAAAAACTCAGGATCAACGGCAAACCGAACAGTATTTTATTTGCAATCGACCGCGATTCTCTCCTGTCGGATGCATATTTCGCCAAACGAGACTGCACAAATACAAAATTATATCTCAACCGCGTACAACGTGAGGCGAAAGGAAAACTTATTTTTTCACCGCGTGCTTCAATCCCAACTCCCATCAATAAGGGCTATGCATTTTACTATATGGTTTGCGAAAAAAACGTATCCTTGGCACGTACATATCTTCAATCGTATCTCTCCCGTGAAACACTGAGCATCACTGAACAAGTAAATCTTGTAAAAGAGTTCAATGCGTTGGCTCTTCAATAAACTTCGATTATCGTTTGTTCGATGGCGCAAATTTTACCAATGCAAATCTGCTGAGGACATTTTATAAACACCATTCGAACGGGTATAACGTGGTCTAACACCATGTGCCTGACGGCACGAATAGTAACAATAACGGAAACACCTGCGAGGGGCATCTGACCCCATAAGGGGCATCCCACATAAAAACTTCCTACCTTGCGGTGTCTGTTTGAAAATATCCGAACGGAACTGGCTGGGCTCGGCGGGCGGAATTCCCCCCACACCCCCCTTCCGCCCGCCTCGCCTTGCCTGCCCGACCGAAGCTGAAAAGCGAAGGCGGGAACCAGAGCGAAAGCGAAAAGGACGATTTCAAGTTTTTCTTTAACAGCAAGTTTATTACCTCGTATTATCAAAATATTCGTTCTTCACATCCTTCAATATTTGTTTAACGCAAAATTTAGCATAAATTCCGCTGAATAGGTATCCTAACCAACGAGTGCCCAGTGATTGCGGTAGCTCGTAATCGATAAACACTTTCAGTTTTGAACCCCCACCTCCTGCGATGATTTCAAACCCCATACGATAGTGGCCAATCACAATTAATTTTGGTTCTCCTATGGTTTCCCATTCTTTTCTACTTGGCGGCTCATAGAGCGTTACAACTTCATCAAGAAATATGGGAATTCTAAATGCTTTACCACTCAACTTAATATGAGAGCCGACCCGCTGTCCGCGCCCAGAATCAACCGAGACATCCATTTTACCGCCACCCATCATCCAGGAAGATTTGCTCATGTGAGAAGATAATTTTGAAGGATTGTCTATAAAGCTAAAAATTTCCTGCGAAGGAGTAGATATGAGAATACTGGCTTCGTAATGTTTAGTTTTGTTCATTACTCGCAATTTTAACAATTTTGTTCTTTGGCGGCAAATTCTTTGAGTTCAGAAAACTGGGATTCCAAAGACATCACTTGTCGTTCTTCGCTCTTGGTAGATTTTCGTGTGTAGATAAAGTATTTCATACAATTTTAGAAAAGCCCGCTTTTGGCCTTACCTGAATTCAAAACGGCTTGAATTTTCGGCAAAAAACGGCTGGCGAGCCCGCGTAGCGGGCGAGCCAATGAACGCATTTCCCAACTGGCGGAGGAGGCGGGACTCGAACCCGCGAGGGATTGCTCCCGCGCGCTTTCCAAGCGCGTGCCATAGCCGCTAGGCGACTCCTCCAACTCAAGCAATTATACCATTAGGAGCTTTTTGACAGTGTTATAATGCCCGTAATGGTTTCGACGGAAACATTGGCAATTATTGCCATCATCATCGCTTCGCTTTTCTGGGGAACTGCCGGAGTCGCTGCCAAAATTCTTCTTCGTTCTTTTGATCCGTTCACCCTTGCATTCATGCGGTACGTCGTTGCATCTTTGTGCATTTTGCCGTTGCTTTGGAGACAAAAATTCCCTCCGCTCAAAAAAATAATTTTTGATATCGTCCCGGTAGCCCTTTTGGGTGCGGGAAATATCGCGTTTTTTTATCTTGGTATCGCAAAAACCACCGTAAATACAGGAGCGATTATCTATGCGGCAACCCCGCTTTTGGTTACTGCACTTGCACGACTGACCATTGGAGAACGAATTACTTCAATGAAATTTCTTGGCATCATGGTCGGATTTTTTGGCGTCGCTACGTTTTTTATTCTTCCCGCTCTCGGCAGAAAAGAAGCAGTTTTCGGAACTACAGAAGGGAATGCTTTAATACTGGTGGCAGTACTCAGTTGGGCATTGTATACTGTTGCATCAAAATCATTAACAACGACGAAAGGATATTCTCCGATTCTGGTTACCGCAGTGTACATGTTTATTTCAATACCCGTCTTTTTTCTTCTGATGCTGCCGACGTTTTCTCCACACATTCTGGAACCCCTCGAACAAACTAAAACAGTCCTGCTTCTTCTCTACACCGGATTTTTTGTCACCACGGTCACCTATGTCCTTTTTCAATGGGCAATCAAGCACTCGTCAACTACTATGGCGTCACTAACTAATTATTTACAGCCGGTCTTTGCATTTTATTTTGCCAATCTTTTTTTGGGAGAAAAAATTACAAAAAATTTTCTTCTCGGAAGCCTCCTGGTTCTCGTCGGGGTATTTCTCGTCACCGGCACGCGCATCGTGAAGGAAGCAAGAAAAATACTTTTGAAGCGCCCTTGAGCAGAATCGAACTGCTATTACAGCCTTCGGCCCGCTCGCCGAA
>CAYTZO010000021.1:0-14891 GCA_964442525.1 uncultured Gammaproteobacteria bacterium | reverse complement strand
CTTCCTCACGATCGGAAAAAAGCGTTAAAATGAAGCTCCCCGACCTGACGGTCGGAGTTTCGCTTTCTTAAAATAATCCAATCCGTCTGGTCTGCCCGATGAAAGCCGGTGGAAAAATCAACCCGATTTTTTCAGATTTCGAAGGTAGACTATAATACAAGCATGAAGACAGGCTGGCAGAAAATCGGCAAATGGGACAACGCTTATTTTCAGGAGCATCTGATCGGCCCCGGAACTCTGAAACTCATGAATCTTCGTTCCGGAGACTCGCTCCTGGATTTGGCCTGTGGTGACCAATGGCTATCAAGAAAAATTCCAAAAGGCGTGCATTACATGGGATTTGATTTAGTGGGCGGCGTGGATGTAACCAAGCCCCTGCCAACAAATGAACAATTTTCCCACGCCGCGATCGTCCTCGCATTGCAGAATATTGAATACCCCGGGCGTGTCATCCAAAACGCGGCTGACCATCTGACAAGCGGAGGCAAACTCATTATCGTCCTCAATCACCCGGCATTCCGCATTCCCCGGCAGACCAGCTGGGAGATCGATTCCAACAATAAACTGCAATACAGAAGGATCAATCGTTATATGTCACCATTAAAGATCCCTGTTCGTATGCATCCCGGGCAAACCCATGGGCCGATGACCTGGTCGTTTCATCACCCGATTTCCTACTATGTCTCACTTCTTTCATCTCAGGGATTTGTGATTGAACGCCTTGAGGAATGGACGAGTGATAAGGAAAGCGCGGGCAAGGCGGCGCGAATGGAAAACAGAAGCCGATCAGAGTTTCCGTTATTTCTTGTCATCCTGGCGCGCAAGGATGGGTGATGAGCCTAAGGACTTGACAAGGTCCTGAGAAATTGCTTAGTGTAAATATATGGCCAGGAAAAAACGGCACACTGCCCGGGTGAAACACAGACGAGCGACTTCCCGCACCCCCTTTTTCCGTACGCGGCTCTTTTATTTCCTTGGGCTTACCGTTCTTGCCCTCTTTGTGATTGGTCAATATGCCAAGACCCGCGTTTCTCCCAACGTCCTTGGCGAGTCCTCAGGCGGCGGGAGTGAGTCGCGCGGCGGTGGAGGAGATTCCTCCGGCGGCGGTTCATCGGGAGGAAGCGACTCGTCCGGCGGATCATCTGCGACCACACAGACGCAACAAGTCCAGCAAAATACAAAGGATAGCTCAACAGAAATCCGCACGGGCGGCACGGAGATAAAAACAAAAGTTGAAGAGAACGGCCGGATAAAAGTAGAAAGCGTCCAGCCCGGCTTCAAATTTAAGCTCGAAGACAACGCGGCAAAAATGCGCATTGAAGATGCCCGGGGCCGCGAGCTCGGGGAAAACGAACAGGAAGAACTGGAAAACGAGCTTGAGACTGAAGGAGTGGAAGTGTCCACCGAAGACGGCAAATTTGCGATTATGAAAAATAACATCAAGGCAGTTTCCGAACTCCCGCTCTCGGTTGATACATCCAAAACGCAAATTCTTATAACGACGCCAAACGGGAAGACCGTACCCGTCATTCTCCCCAATGTTGCGATCGAAAATCTCGCAAGAGTCGGCTTTTTGACTGCTTCCGCGAGCGGACAGCAGACCGGTTCTCCCAGCAGCTCCCTGACGCTTTCGACCAACCAGAACGGTATACCGGTCTATCTGGTGCCCGCGTTTAAGAATGCGCGGTTCCTTGGATTATTTTCCGTGCAGGTGCCGGTGACGACCGAAGTCTCTGCCCAGACCGGGGCCGTCATGGGCACTCGTCAGGATTTCTTCTCCCAACTCCTCGGCACCTTCTCCTTCTAACGGATTTTTTAGGGAAACAGTTCGTGGGTATCCTTATATGTCCGAAGCCTCGGAACGGCGAGAGACATGATAATGACGACAGCGACAACCCCGGCGCCTCCGATCACTACTGAAGCCGGCGCGCCGATAAGTCCTGCAAGGATGCCGGCCTCAAACTCCCCAAGCTGCGGCCCGCCTTCGAAAAAGATCATATTAATTGATGTCATGCGGCCCCGCAGAGAATCCGGTGTGATAAGCTGACGGATGGTTCCCCGTATAATGGCGCTTACGCCGTCTCCCGCGCCCATCGCGACGAGCGCCAGAAAGGAAAGGAGAAACGCCCGCGAGAGTCCAAAGACGATGGTTGCGATCCCGTAAACGGTAACGCAGAGAAGGAGAACTTTTCCCTGTTCTCTGATGCGACCCAACGAGGCGACCAGGCCTCCGGCAATCATGCCACCGATAAACGGCGCGGCATAAAGGAATCCGATCTCACGCGGGCCGGCCGCAAGAATTTCGCGCGCAAATATGGGAAGAAGTACCTTGCCCTCCGCAAAGAACGTGCTGAAGAAATCCAGGATCATCGTCGACCAGATCATAGATTTTGAGAAGACGAATCGAAGCCCCTCTTTTATAGAAGTAAGCGATGCCGCTGCCTTGACGCCGCTGATTTCGCCCGTGGAGCGCATGAGAAGAAGCGCAGCAATAATAGCGATATAGGAGATTGCGTTAAAGAAGTATGCAGCGGCGATCCCATAACTTGCTATGAACAGGCCTCCCAGGGCCGGTCCGAGGACAGAGGAGACGTTGTAGGCGACGTTAGTAAGGCTCCATGCATTGGTGAGGTCTTTTTTGGGAACGAGACTCGGGACAAATGACTGTCGCGCCGGCAGCTCAAATGCTATAAGCGAAGCGGAAAGGAAGCTTACTATATATATAAGTGCCGGTGATACACTACCGGTGATCGTCGAAATGGCAAGAACAAGGGCAAGGATTGTGAGAAATATTTCGGTGATGATGAGGAGTTTTTTCCGGTTAAAGCGGTCTGTGACGACCCCGGCAATCAGCGCAAAAACGATAACGGGGAGAAAACGTGTGAACCCAACGATTCCCAGGGAAAATGCTGACCTGGTCAGGAGGTAGATATGCCAGTTTACGGCAACAAACTGCATTTGTGTCCCGCTGTTACTGATAAACTGGCCGATCAACTGAAAGCGAAAATCCCGCGACCGAAGTGCATGATACCGGTTTTTCATACTTGGCAGAAACCATCGCGACCATTATGGTACTATACATGGGTCATGAATGGGAATATAGCGCGTATTCAACGTGAGATTCAATCGTCCGCAAATCGCGGAAAAGCGAAGTTTTTGGCGCGCTATTTTAAGACGGGAAAAGGAGAATACGGCGAGGGAGATGTTTTTTTGGGGCTCACTGTGCCGCAAGTTCGGGCAATTGCCAAAAAACATAAGGACATATCTCTCAAGGATGTTGAAAAGTTACTGCAGAGTCCGATTCACGAATATCGCCTTACGGCACTCATTATTCTCACCGAGAAAGCGCTTACCCACGAAATTGTCGATCTGTATCTTCGCAATACAAAGTATATTAACAATTGGGATTTAGTGGATTTATCTTCGCACGAAATTTTGGGAACGTGGCTTTTGGATAAACCCAGAAACATGCTCTATAAACTGGCAAAGTCCAAAAATATATGGGAACGGAGAATTGCCATAATTTCTACATTTACATTTTTGAAAGAGAAACAACTCTCCGATTCTTTGAATCTTGCCGAAATTTTACTTCAAGATGAACATGATCTTATGCACAAAGCGGTTGGTTGGGCGCTTCGGGAGGTGGGGAAACGCGACGAAAAAGCGCTCACGGATTTTCTCGATAAACACCATAAAACTATGCCGCGGACCACGCTCCGGTATGCGATTGAACGGTTTTCGGAAGCAAAAAGAAAACAGTATCTGAAGAAACAGAAATTGACAGGCAACCGAGCTTAGATTAGACTACGGCCTAAATTATGAAATTACCACGTATGCCCGAAGGTGATATCCCGTTTACCGTAGGACCCATGAAGCCAAATATTGGCGGAGTATTAGACATTCCGGTTACTCCGAGAAAGCTTCCGGGAAGTGAAAAAGTGAGCCTTAGTGATCCATTGGTGTCCCAATTTAACGAGTTTGTAGAGGGAAGTACGGCTTCGGTACAAAAGCAGCTTGGCTGTGCAGACTGTGAAGCAGCGAAAAGGGGTTTCGGTCGAAAATTAGAACTAGCACTTGGTTGGGGTAGTGAAACAGGAGTGCATATGTTTACCGTGTGTCAGGTTCTTCAAGAGATAAATTATCGGAAGGCTTATGAGCCGAGCACGGTTGAAGGTCTTGCGGTCCCATGTGAAAGTAATCAAGCTACGATTGTCTTTAAGGCCTCTCAGGCCAAAAAATAAGAAGTAAGCTATCTCACTGAGTTTTTGCCATCTTTGTGATATTCTTAAGCGATGGCCAAGCTGCATGCCCTCATTCGGCTTTTCGCTATTCCTCTTATTGTCTTCCTCGGCATAATTTTGTATCTGGCCGCGGTCTACCTTTTCCACCAGCCGATTCTCGCAAATATTATTGTTGGCGCAACCATTCTCGTCGGCAGCCTCGAGCTTATTCAGGATACCTTTGCATCCATTCTTAAAAAGAAATTTGCCCTTGACTACATCGCGATTCTCGCTATCACCGTCGGAATTATCTCAGGGCAACTCCTGGTCGCGAGTGTCATCGTTCTCATGCTTGCCGGCGGCAATTCCCTTGAAAAATATGGTACCGCTCGGGCGCAACGGTCGCTGACGGCGCTGGTTAACCGCATTCCCTCCGATGTTCATGTCCATAAAGACGGACATATTGGAAAAAAGGTTCCAGTCGCGAGCGTTCGTGCAGGGACTCAAATACTCATCCGCCGGGGAGAAGTGATTCCACTCGATGGTATTCTCATAACCAAAAGCGCATACATCGATGAGTCGTCCCTCACCGGCGAGCCCTACATGATGGATAAAGTTGCGGGCGACGCTATCCGCAGCGGTACCGTTAATGCCGGCGACTCCATCGTTATCCGGGTGACGAAAGAAGACAAAGACTCAACGTATCGCAAAATTATTGATATGGTGAAGCGCGCTCAGGAGGAAAAAAGCCCGATGATCCGACTGGCAGATCGGTATAGCGGGATTTTTACCTTTGTCACGTTCGCGCTAAGTTTGGTTGCTTACCTTCTCTCACGAGACCTTACGCGAGTGCTCGCAGTCCTTGTCGTCGCTACGCCGTGTCCACTGATTCTCGCGACCCCGATCGCTCTCATGGGCGGAATGAACTCTGCTGCGAAGAAGCGCATTATTCTCAAACGACTTTCGGCCATAGAAGTTTTGTCTCGTGTGCAGGCGCTCATTTTGGATAAAACCGGCACCCTCACATTGGGGAGACCGAAAATAAAAACGGTCGAGGTATCTGGCATTGGGGAAAAAGATGCGATTGAGATTGCTGCAGCGATCGAGCGCAATAGCCTTCATCCGTTTGCAAAAGCCATTGTCGCAGCGTCAAAAGCGCATTTGCCTGCCCGTGAAGTAAAAGAAATAATTGGGATGGGTATTAAAGGAACTGTCAGTGAGAAAGAATATATTCTTAGGCGTCCGAAGCTAAGCTCGGGGATGACTATCGAACTCATGAGCAGCGGCAAACGGTTGTCACTTTTCACTTTTGAAGATGAAGTCAAGCGAGATGCGGGGCGAATCCTCAGAAAACTTATCGCCAATGGCCTGCACCTCTTTCTCTATACCGGAGACAAAGAAGCCCGCGCTCAAGAGACCATGAAGTCACTCGGCATAACTATGGAGATTAAGGCTGAGTGTACGCCAAAAGATAAACAAATCGGCATTGCGTCCCTCAAAAAGCAGGGGATGGTCACTGCCATGGTAGGGGACGGCATAAATGATGCGCCGGCACTTGCTCAAGCGGATGTCGGGATGGTGTTTAGTAACGAAGAACAGACGGCCAGTAGTGAAGCGGCTGATGTGATATTTCTCGGAGGAGATTTGGAGCTTCTGAGCCAAGCGCTTTCCATAGCTCAACGGTCCGTCCGCATCGCTCTTGAAAGTATTTGGTTTGGAATCGGTCTCTCGGTCGTCGGCATGCTTTTTGCCGCTGTGGGATTTTTGCCGCCGATCTGGGGCGCAGTCGGCCAGGAAGCGATCGATGTTGCCGTTATCCTCAACGCGCTCCGGGCAAGCAGGTAATATTTTGCAAGACGTTACAAAATCTATCGGATTGGAGGACACCTTGATATTCTGATTTAGAGCGTTATAATGCGTCTTGCTATACCAAAACATGAGCTAAGCCCTGGGCGTTTTCCTTGGTGGGTAAGAGATAAAGAAAAAGGGAAAGGTCAACCTCATGGAGAAAATAAGGCCCAGGCCAAAAAACTCACTGTCGAAGAGGCAATTAGTGCGTGGGAGAACGATCGTACCGGAAATCCAGAGGGGTATAAAGTTGCTCGCGGAACAGATGGGAGACCAGTGGAGGTTGTAATTATCAAAAGCGGTGTCAAGCCAGTATGGGGTATTCATGTTAACGGTAAGAACGATAATGATTTTCAGTTTCAGATCGGTGGATCAATGCGAACGATGGAAGAAGCATTGGGTAACCTTCAATTCGCCGAATGGGTAGGCGACGATGTATTAAATGGGTGGTATGACTTAAAGGGTGTTAAAATAATTAAGGCAGAAGGTCTTAGTAAGGCACATCAAGGATTCGTGTTTGGACTTCCCGGAGCAAAACCGGAAATCCTGAAAGTAGGTCTTCGCGGTAACTAACCCTCTAGTGATATACTCAGAGAGTGTTCTATGGATAAAAAAGCTCTCATCAAAACGGTGGCCATTTTAGTTCAAAGGACGGCTTCTCCAAAATGCCAATACTGTTAAAGCTTCTTTAATTGACATTGTGGCACATTGTGCTACAATATAAAAGATCTGTATGATGGTCGTCAAAGGACTCATTTGGGACGATTGGAATCGGAAGCATCTCGCAAAACACCATGTCACCCCTGATGAGGTTGAAGAGGTGTGTCACGGAAAGCATCGAATTGTCGAGAGTTTCCGCAAACGATTGCAGATCTCTGGGAGAACAGCCAAAGGGAGGAAGCTTATTATCATACTCTCACCAGAAGATCGACACCTACGATCGTATAGGGAAGGTATGTATTATCCGATAACAGCATTTGGTGAGGAGGTGTAATATGAGAAGTCCAAACAAAAAAATATTTAAAGATAGAGAGAAGGAAGCGAAGTTTTGGGAAAAACACTATAAAGAGACTGGTAAAATGGGCAAGCCTGTGAAGGTCAAATTTGCTCCGGTGTTATCAGAGACGTTGAACATTCGGTTAGATCCGAAAACGCTGGGCATGATTCGAAGTACCGCTCAGGAAAAAGGGCTAGGGCCAACACAGCTTATCAGAATGTGGATAATGGAAAGAGTGAAGATGGGGAAATTTGGTTCTGCTACTACGTAAGGCGGGCCTACTGCTATAATACTTTTTTATGGTCCTTGCTCCCAAAAAAAACACCACGGTCTGGATTATCGCCCTTATTGCCGTGGTTAATGCGCTGGGGTACGGCATTGTCATCCCCATTCTCTACAGCTATTCCCGTCAGTTTGGGCTCACGGATTTTCAAAACGGGCTTCTGTTTAGCATTTATTCATTTTTTCAATTCTTCGCAACGCCCGTTATCGGCCGGCTCTCCGATGCCTACGGCAGGCGACCGATGCTGACGATTTCGCTTTTTGGCACGACCCTCTCATTTTTTGCACTGGCGTTTGCACCCTCCGTGATTTGGCTTTTTATCGCCAGAGCGCTCGACGGCGCGACGGCCGGAAACATTCCCGTTGCTTTGGCGGTCATTTCCGACTCAACGGAAGCAAAAGACCGGGCGAGGGGATTTGGCATAATTGCCGCAGCCTTTGGGTTTGGGTTTGTCTTTGGACCGGCGATCTCGGCGATCGCTTCTTCCTGGTCGGTTGCAGCACCATTTATCATCGCGGGCCTGATTTCTGCCGTTGCCACCGTTTTGACGTTTGTTCTCCTTCCCGAAACCAACGTCAACCGCGGCCCCTTCGTCAAACGCAACGTATTTGATTTCAGGCACCTCCTCCACGCTTTGGTTGACCCGGCAATCGGGACAACGCTCCTCGTGACGCTTTTCGTCTGGACGGCGTTTTCGACGTTTGTCTACGGTTTTCAGCCGTTTTCCGTTGAACTTCTCCGCTTGTCCGTGGAAAAAATATCACTCATTTTTACGGCAATAGGCATTGTCGGATTGGTCTCCCAGGTTGCGATCATCCCCCGAGCGGTAAAACTTTTTGGCGAACGGCAGCTCCTCCTTGCCGCCCTGGCAACCGATGTTTTTGCCTACGGCTCGATATTTTTTGTGCGGTCATATCTTCTGTTTGTCGGACTCGTGATACTGCACGCGTTTGCCAACGGATTTACCAATCCGCTCATCCAGGCGCTCCTTTCTAAGGAAACCGATGCGAGGAGTCAGGGTTCGATTATGGGAGTCAACGCCTCCTATCAAAGCATCGGACAGATCGTCGGACCGGTCATCGGAGGGACGCTCGCCACAATCGCAATCCCTCTGCCGTTTCTTATGAGCAGTCTCACGCTTGTTCCGGCCGCGGCGCTTGCCTTCCTCATCCTCCACCGCCATCTCAGGCGTCTGTCGCTGGTGTAAGGGTGCTATACTAAATTTATGGCAGTGCGCAGGCGTTCCCGCATCCTCATTTATCCGACCCGCTTCCACCTGGTTGCCACATTTTTTTTCATTTCGCTTCCGCTTGTTTTTTTGATCGCCGCCTCAGGCGTTGCGCACATCGGGGCAACACAAATCCTCTCCGAACTTGGTGTGTCGTTGTGGCGCATGGCCGTGGCATACATTATCGCTGCAGTACTCGGGTGGATTGCGGCGGTATCCTTTTACCGCGGCCGTGCCGCTACAATCGCTTTGCCGCTTTTTGACGTGCTTCAGAGCTTTCCGACATTTGCGCTCCTGCCTCTTGTTACCTATCTTTGGGGCAGGACGGGTGTTACGGTCATTCTTTTTTTGTCCGTCACCGTTCTCTGGCCCGTGTTTTTCTCGGTAGTGAGTTCTCTCAAGCTTATGAAACGCGATTGGGAAGAATCAGTTGAAATTGTGGGGCTTAAGGGCTTTGATTATTTCAAATTATTTCTTCTGCCTATTTCCGTGCCCGGGCTTATTACCGGCAGCATTATTGGATTGGGAGACGGGTGGGAGGCCCTCGTTGCTACAGAAATTATCGTAAATGTCAGAACGGGCCTGGGCCGGTTTTTTCAGCAATATGCAAACAACGCAACCATTACGACGATTGGCGTTCTCGGATTTCTTCTGCTCATTTTTGCCGTCAATAAACTTGTGTGGTCGCCCCTTCTTGATTGGAGCCACAGACAGATGGAGGAGTAAACAATAATCCAATAAGCCAATAATCAAATGATAAATCTACGATTCAAACAAATGAAAAACGATACGATTATCTCATTGTATAGTGTATCGAAAACATTCCACGAGGGCGGGAAGCACACTGCCGCTATTGAGGATATTACGCTTTCGGTTACGGAAGGAGAATTTTTTGTCTTCCTGGGTCCCTCCGGATCGGGTAAGTCAACGATTCTCCGCATCATGAGCGGACTTGAGAAAACACATCTGGGGAAGCTTGCTTTTGGCAGCGGCGTTTCCGGCGAGCAGGTGAGCTTTGTTTTTCAGCAGTTTGCCATTTGGCCATGGCTGACCGTCGCGGAAAATATTGGCACCGGACTTGTGGCCCAGCATAAGGATCCCAGACAAAACGTTGCGCGCGAACTTATGCGGTTGGGGCTCGTGAAATTTGCCAATTCCTACCCGCGTGAGCTCTCCGGAGGGATGAAGCAGCGCGTTGGGATTGCCCGGGCTCTTGCTACGGACCCCAAAATTATTTTCATGGACGAGCCGTTTTCGGAGCTAGATTCCTTTACCGCTGCGGCCTTGCGGAAAGAAATCCTGGCCATCTGGTTGGAAACCAAGCCCACGATTGTCATGGTGACACATCTTATACAGGAAGCGATTGAACTTGCCGACCGCATTGCGGTTCTCACCGCCCGACCGGGGAAGATTGAAAAAATCGTGGAGAATAACCTTCCGCGTCCGCGCGCGCCCCGCTCCCGCGAGTTTTTTGCGATGGAGGATAGCCTCTACAGACTCATCAAACCCTAACGTGGTATACTCTCCTCATGATTCTCTCGGATCGGGATATTAAGAGGGCAATCGCGAGCGGCAAGATAAAGATTCGCCCAAAGCCGAACTTTGCCGAGCAGCTGGGCAGCTGCAAGCTCGATCTGAGGCTGGGGAACGTGTACAGAGTCTTTAACCACAGTAAGACCCCGTATATTGATCCCAGAAATCCCAAGACATTTGCCGATATCACGACTGAAATCCGCATCAAAGACGGCGAGGCGTTTACCCTCCATCCGGGCGAGTTTATCCTCGCTATTACCCAGGAGTACATTGAAATGCCCGATGATCTGACCGGTGAGCTTGAAGGCCGTTCGTCAATCGGTAGACTCGGCGTGATCGTCCATTCAACAGCCGCCAATATCGATGCAGGGTTTTCCGGTCACATTACCCTGGAGTTGGGAAACATGGGAAGGATTCCGGTGATGCTATATCCGGGCATGCGGATTTGTTCGGTCGTCTTTGAGAAGCTTACGAGCCCCGCCGAGATGCCGTACGGCAAAAAGAGGGGAGCAAAATACGCCGGCCAGAAAACCCCGGAGGCGAGCAAAATTGCAGATGAACGCTAAACAAAGATATGTTAGGCGCGGTTGAAGTACGAAAGCCCCATCCATATCCGTATACCGTGCGGCTCTTTGATCGGCTTATGGATACACATGGCGTGGATGCCCAGCGGTCGCTTCGTGTGTTAATCGGCGAAGTAGACGCAAAAGGATCAGGGGCAGAGACCCTACGCAGGCTTGCGGTAGGATGGGCAGCTGCAAACAGGACGTATCAAGAACAATTTAGGAATAAATCCCCGGAGCAAGTGTTTGGCTCTTTTGCTCATTTCGTTGACGGTGCGGAAACCGGTTTTCGTGAGACGCTTCAGGTTTCTCCGCGCGATCTCGAAACCACAAAGGGCATGAGGAAGTTTGTGGACGCACTCGGTGAGCAGGCAGTTCTGCCCGAACACGAGCTGCACACTCAGGGAACATTTCTCACTGAGGAAGCCGTTCGGGCATTTCTCAGATCCGTTCCCCCGCGCAAACTGTTAGAGGGGAGTCCCTATGTATCGATTGATGATGCCCTCAGGCACTATGACGGGTTGACAATTCTTTCACTCGCAAGGAAAAGCAGGGACGAGACGTGGCTTGGGGAGCAGGAAGCGTTTTTTCATGGCGTACAGCCCGACGATTTTGCAGAACGTCCCATACAATTTGCCGTAGTTGACGCAGCGGAATTTCCATCACTAGTCCAATCCGTTGACGCGGTTTCTTGGGGAGATAAAGCAGCAGGAGTAATTGTGTTGAGGACGCTCGCGCACGAAGACAGTCAAAGGAGGGCGGCGGTCCTGTTTACTGCCGCCCGGGCCATCCATTATATTCATGAAGTATATGATTTTGGTATCATCGCTGCCCCGCTCTTGGAGCGGCATGCACGAGAAGACTTAACGAGTCACCTGCCTGCGCTTTTTTGGGGGGGAATGAAAAAGCGAGCCGACACGGACGCGCATTTTTTCGGCGTTCACGCACTCCTTGAACAAGTGTTCTGGACGAAAACGCTTGGGAATCTTGCGGCAGTTCTTAAGGATCGATCGTCGCTCTTCCGGCCTGACTTTCCGGCGACCGAGAGGTTGATTCAAGCAAAAGAAAAAGATGGGCGGGAAGTAGTCATCGGCGGTCATCCTCTCAACCTTATTTCCCAATTTTTTGAGGGGAAGGTACGGGAAAATTCTACTACGAAGCGGGGGATACGACTTCATTTTTTCCGGGAACTCGTAAAAAACAACGACCTAAAGGAAATAGAAATAATCCTTTTGAAACGTCTCAAAGAAGGCTTTGTTGACATTGCCGAGTACAACTAAAGACGCGATTCATTTTACCGTGACGCTTTTTGCGAGGTTCCTCGGCATGTCCGGATCGAGTCTCCGTTCGATGGCAAGATAGTAGGCAAGAAGTTGAGCAACCATGATATTGGGAATAATAGTTGCCTCGCCTACATCCTTGACCGGCAGGTGATAGTCAAACACCTCGTGGCGTTTGGGGCTTATGCCGATAACGTATGCTCCCCGTGCCTTCATTTCCATCGCTCCGGCCAGGTTTGCCCCGAACGTCTCATCGTTTGGCGCAAATACCATGCACGGCGTGCCTTTCGTCACTAAAGCAAGCGGTCCGTGCTTGAGCTCTCCGGCAGCCAGCCCTTCGGCATGGATATAGGAAATTTCTTTAATTTTAAGCGCTGCCTCGAGTGCGGTCGGGTAGGAGAGTCCGCGTCCGATGACAAAGATGTGTTCGGCGTTTTTGAGCTTTTTGGCAAGTTTTATGATCTTGCCGACCTTTCCTTCTTTGAGTACATCGTGGGCGGCGAGTGCTGCCTTGGTGAGCATGCGTTGCCCCCGGCTAACTTTTCCTACCATGGCGCAGGAGAGAAGGATAAGGTGGCTGAGTTTGCCGATGAACGCTTTTGTGCTGGCGACTCCTTTTTCGGGACCCGCGCCGATGGGCAGCCGTATATCAGACAAACGCCAGAGCGATGAGCCGACCACGTTGACGAGCGCAATAATCTTCGCGCCTTTATCTTTGGCTTTTTTCACGCTTTCAAGGATGTCCATGGTCTCTCCCGACTGTGAGAGCGCAAGGACCGCACTCTTCTTGACCAGAAAATCCTGAAGGTATCCGAACTCACTTCCGATCACGCTATTAACGTGCCGGTTGGCAACTTTGGCAAAAAGATACTGACTGGCCAGCGCTGCATAACCGGCCGTCCCGCAGCCAACGATGTAGGCTCCGTGCGCGTCTTTAATGGCATCGGCAATTTGTTTGGCCTGCATGGTTGATTCACCGGCGATTTCGGAAATAAGGCCCGGCTGCTCGTAAATTTCTTTGAGCATAAAGAAAGGGAATTTGCCTTTTTCCGCCTGTTCAGCCGTCCAGCTAAGTTGTTGCTTGCGCGGGCGAACGCGCGTACCCGTTCTGGTGTTAAATATCAAGGCGTTTCTCTCCCCGACAATCGCCATTTCATCATCTTCAAGAAAGTGCACCTGCTTGGTATGAGGGATGAGCGCGGCGGCATCACTCGCCAGATAATTTTCCCCATCGCCAAATCCGACTACCAAAGGCGAGCCGTTCCTTACGGCGATAAACTCACGGTCCTGCGACCGGATGACAATAAAGGCATTGAGCCCCTCCATCTCGTTATACACGCGCTGCACTGCTTTACTAAACATCATGGTTTTGGTGTACTCCTCGATAAGGTGGCTAATCACCTCGGTATCGGTTTCGGAGACAAACGCGTGGCCTTTTTTTACGAGTTTGGCCTTAATGGGTTCGTAATTTTCAAAAATTCCGTTGTGGATGACTGCGATCGTACCCGTGCAATCCAGGTGAGGATGGGCATTAATGTCCGTGACGCCCCCGTGCGTTGCCCAGCGGGTGTGTCCAAAACCCAGGGAACTTGCCGGGAGCTCCGATACGGAAGCCGTGCCGATTTTCCCGGCCTTTTTCTTGACGACGATTTTGTTTTTTTCGATTTTCGACTGGGGAACCACAGCAACACCCCAACTGTCGTAGCCGCGATATTCCAGGCGCTTGAGCCCCTCAAGTACCAATTTTGCCGCATCACGACGGGAACCAACATAGCCAAAAATGCCGCACATATGCCTCCTTCGGAGAATTTACAATTTTTAAATTGAGATTGAAGATTGAGAGGCGGTCTCCGTCAGCAATCTTTATTCTCAAGGTTACCCCTGAGGTTTTGATTCCTGTTGCGGTGGGGAGTACCACCGAGGGGCATCCGCAGATATGTTCGCTAAACCCATTCAAACTTCTTCTCAGAAATTTGTTTGGGTAAACCCCTTCCTCGTATCCTCCCACTTCGTCCTTCGGACTTCGCGGGACAAGCCACACTTAACATCACAGGTTAAGGGCTTGCCTCTCCGAAGCTCATTCATATGAGCGAAGGGGGGCCACACGCTTTTAACTATCCAGTTTCCGCTCTCTTTGACCTCCTCTACCATCTATGATACAACAACTGTTGTGAAAAAGAAAATCTACCTTTCGGTGATGGGTACGTTGGGAAGCGGAAAGACAACGGTTGCAAAACTTCTTGCGAAAGAATTGAACTTTCGTCTCCTTGAGGAAAACTTTGGCGAAAATGCGTTTCTTCCGCGCTTTTACCAGGACATGAAGCGCTGGGCATTTCACTCTCAAACGTTTTTCCTCATGGAAAAAATTACCCAAATGCTCGAGACGCCCGCGCTCCTTGAAAAATACTCCGTCGTTCAGGATACGCCGATTCAACAGGACGTCTTTTCTTACGCCAAAGCCCAGCACGTGCTTGAGCATATTGATGACAGCGAGTGGCGGCTGTACCAAAAAATTTATAAACAATTCGAACCGTATTTTCCCAAACCGGACCTTATCGTGTATCTCGAAACGTCTCTGCCGATGCTGGTAAAGCGCATCGGTTCACGAGGGAGAGGATACGAGCAAAACATTCCCCACAGCTACATAGAACTTCTCGACATGCTCAACCACAAATGGATTGGGGAAAACCTGTCTTCGCAGGCGGGCAAAACCATTCCGGTGCTTTTCATCGAGACCGACGGCCTTAACGTCGTCCGCAGCAAATCCGCACAAAAAGAGCTTCTCCTGAAAGTCAAGCAGAAAATGAAAGAATATTAGTATGTTAATATTAGCATGCTAATATATTAGTCTATGAACAGACGGTTTGCTGACGTGAAAATTCTCATTTGGGATTTTGACGGGACGCTCTATAAACCCAATCCAAAACTTTTTGGCGATG
>CAYTZO010000020.1:0-15142 GCA_964442525.1 uncultured Gammaproteobacteria bacterium | reverse complement strand
ACAATTCTCAGCCTGAAATCCTCCCTCTTGTGATACAATTCTCCCCATTATGGGCGTCGGCCGACGGCAACAGCGGAGGTGGTACTGGGTATTTGCAATTTTTGGCGCAGCAGGTGTCGCGAGCATTCTGTTTATTAGGCTCCAATCCTCTCCTGTACGGGTAGTTTCTCCTCTCCCGGCCGTGCCCACGGAGGAGCGATCAACCCCGTCAATATTTAGTAAAAAGAAAAATCCCCAGGACTTAAAAAATATTATTCTCGATCAGGTCGATGATACCTGGAGCAATTACTCTGTCTATATCCAAGACTATAATTCGGACTTTTCTCTCGGGATAAATGAAGACGTTGTCTTTACCGCAGCTTCCGTCAATAAAATTCCAATTCTCGCGAGTCTCTATTATCTGGCACAGGATGGCGAAATTGACCTTGATAAAATCATTACGCTCCAGGAGCCTGATATTCAAGACTACGGCACCGGTGTAATCCGGTATGACCCGCCGGGCACAACCTATTCGGTCAAAACACTTGCCCGCCTTATGATACAAAAAAGCGACAATACCGCTGCTTTCCTTTTGGGAAACTACGTTATCGGCCTTGATAAGGTACAAAAGATTATCGAGGGTTGGGGGCTAACGCAAACCGACATGACAAATAACCAAACATCAAATCGCGACATGGCTCTCCTGTTTGAAAAAATCATGAAGGGCCAGATAGCAAATCAGGCAGAGACGCGCGAAATGCTCTCATTTCTTTCCGACAGCGATTTTGAAGACCGAATCCCAAAGCTTCTTCCTGACACTGTATCCGTGTACCACAAAATTGGCTCCGAGGTCCGCATTATCCACGACGTCGGGGTCGTATCGACAGGAAAGGTAACCTATTATATCGGCATCCTTACGTCAGACGTTCTTGATGAGGAAAAAACCGTTGATCTCATCGCAAAAATCAGTAAAAGCGTCTACGATTTTTTGCTGTGAGTGGCTGGCGGGATACTAAATTATCGGCTTAATATAGTAAAAATATTTACCTCTCTTTTCAGCAAACGTCTTCTGCACCGCATCCAGGACAAACGTCAAATTCAATCTTTGAAAAACATACATAATTAAGTATTTTTTGATTTCCATCGGAAGACTGAAAAAATTATTTTTTCGTTGAAAACCACATTTCATTGCGAGATGACCAACCGCAGGATTTGAGCTTCCGATGTATAAATTATACTTACTTAAGGCGTTCACTATATGCCTTAACAGTTGCCTCCCATATCCTCTTTCTTGAAACTTCCCTGCTATGACAAATGGACCAAGTTTAACCCAATGGGGCAAGGAAATAGCCACGCAAACTCCTACAAACCTACCTTCGCTCGTTGCCACAAACACTTTACCAAATTTTTTCCATCCATCGGCACTAATCCATCCAATATCAGGGTAATCGTGAAGTTCGTGAACCAAAATATCGATCTCCGAAGGACGCAATAAACGTCGAGAGATGGTAAAGCTCATCAGGAAATGATTATAAACTATCTAGGCCAAAGATATATACGCGGCCGATCGGGAGTACTCGAAACTACTTCATTTCTGGGCCGTCCCAACAACATATTCAAGGACCGTCCCCAAATTACCTTGATTTACTAAAGAAAACAACCTAGAATATAAACTAATATATGCTACATGAGTTGCAAACAATAATAAGACATACGTTAAATTTTCAAGCAGAGGCAAATGAATTTTCCCGACAAGAAGTGCGATTTGCCGCACAAAATCCCGAACACTTTGGAACAGCGAGAATCGTTTGTGCAGACGGATTTTCTGTATCCATAGCGGTAAATAAAGACAATTTTGGAAAATCAGGCCTTCCTATATCTAGTAAGGCTGAAGTACTCCATGACATGTTCCACCAAGCCGCTGGAGCGGAAAAATGTAACGGCCTGAGTTATAACTTCAGCTAAGCGCTAAATTTTCCTATCCTCATTGATTTATTCCAGCGGGCTAAACGGGTGCCAAATTTATGCCGTCAGTTGAGGGCGGAGGCTGGCGCGGAAGAGGCGCTCGGAGGGAAGAGGCTTGGTAAGTACAATCTTAAGTACTTCATCCATGTGCTCGACGAAGTGAAAAGACAAATCGTGAAGCACGTTTTTAGGAATGTCTTCAAGATCTTTCTTGTTATTTTTGGGGAGGATCACCGTCTTAATTCCGGCCCTATGCGCGGCGATGACTTTTTCTTTGACGCCGCCGATTTCAAGCACGCGGCCGCGCAGGGTAATCTCTCCGGTCATGGCAACGGTCCGTCTGGCAGGGATCTTGGTAAGCGCTGACACGATTGCCGTACCGATGGCCGCTCCGGCTGACGGGCCGTCTTTAGGTACAGCTCCTTCCGGCACGTGGACGTGAATATCAAGTTTTTGATAGAACTTTTCCGGTAACCCCAGGACTTTCCAGCGGCTACGGACGTACGAAAGCGCGGCCTGACCGGATTCCTTCATGACGTCGCCAAGCTGCCCGGTAAGTATCAAGCTGCCGCGACCCGGCATAAGCGCAACCTCGATAAACAGGATGTCCCCGCCCGCCTCTGTCCAGGCAAGCCCCGTGACCATGCCGACCTCATCCTTTTTCTCAGCAAGATAGGAGCTGAATTTATACGGTCCAAGATAGGTATGGAGTTCTTGCGCGCCAATCGTGAACGTCTTTTTGCTTTTTTCGCCTTCGGCGACTTTTTTGGCAATTTTGCGAAGTATGGTTGCAATTTCCCGCTCTAAGTTCCGGACTCCGGCTTCTCTCGTGTAGCGGCGGATAATCTCATGAACGCCCTGATCTGTAAGCTTTACCGTACCCTTGGGCAGACCATGGAGTTCGCGTTGCTTCTCAAAAAGAAAATCCCGGGCAATGTGGAATTTTTCATCCTCTGTGTATCCGGGGAAATGAATAATTTCAAGCCTGTCGCGGAGTGCCGGAGGAATGGTATCAAGGACGTTACAGGTCGTGATAAAAAAGACTTGGGAAAGATCAAACGGCACCTCCAGGTAGTGATCCGAAAACGCGTAGTTTTGCTCTGGATCAAGCGCCTCCAGAAGCGCGGCCGAGGGATCGCCTCGGAAATCGGCACCGACTTTATCAATCTCATCGAGCATGAAAACCGGATTTTTGGTGCCTGCCTGCTTGACCCCCTGGATGATGCGCCCCGGCATGGAGCCAACGTATGTCCTCCTGTGACCACGGATTTCTGCCTCATCGCGGATGCCGCCCAAAGACATTTTCACAAACTTACGTCCCAAAGCGCGGGCTATGGATTTTCCGATGGATGTTTTTCCGACACCGGGAGGACCAACAAAGCAAAGGATGGTCGGCGCGGATTTGCCTGAAGCGGATTTTTTATCATCCCCTTGCTTTTTGGGCTGAGAAGCTTTTGCGCGAAGTTTCATGACTGCCAAAAATTCCACTATGCGTTCTTTAATTTTTTGGAGCCCGTAGTGATCCTCGTTGAGAACTTTCTCTGCGTCGCTGATTACGACGTTATTGGCGCTCGCGACATTCCATGGCAAATCAACCAACCAGTCAAGATACGTCCGCACATACGAAGCCTCGGGATTATATGCGGACATCTGCGCGAGCCGGGAAAGTTCTTTCTCCGCTTTTACCTGCACTTCGGTAGGCATGCCGGCCTTTTTAACCTTCTCGGCGAGTTCTTTAATTTCTTTGTTTTCGCTGTCCTCGCCCAGTTCTTTTTCAATGGTCTTCATGCGCTCACGCAGCACTTGCTCCCGCATGCCCTTTTCAAATTTTTCCTGCGTTTTACTCGCAATCTTTTTCTCGAGCTCGAGAACTTTTACCTCTTTTTCGAGATGCCCGACTTCTTTTTCCAAACGTAATTTGACTGACGGAGTCTCCAAAAGACTCTGGCGCTCATCAGGCTTCACATCAAGAACGCCGGCCACCTGGTACGAAAGCGCCTGGGGAGAAATCCCGGACATAATATTCATGAAAGTAAGAAAATCCATGGTCTTGCCCAGTTTTACCGCCCGCCGCAGCTCGTTTGAGAGAAAATTAAACAGCGCCTTTACTTCATCACCCTCCTCAACTTGATCGCGGAGTTCCAACACCCGTGCGACGAAATACGGCTCTACCGATTCGTAAGAGAGGATTTCTACCTTGGACACGCCGCGCACGAGCGCGTTGATTTCTCCTTCGTTTTTCATCATCTGGACGATCTCTCCGATGGATCCTACCGTATAAAGATCAGAGGGGGTCGGATCGTTAATGGCGGGGTTTTTTTGCATTACGAGGACAACCCTTTTGCCAACCGACTGCGCTGCCTCTATGGCAGCCACGGATCTGGCCCGGCCAAAGGTAAGGATCATCTCCGTTCCGGGGAAAACGATGCCGTCGCGGATCGGAACAACAGGAAGGACGTGTTCAGTTGGCGTAATTTCTGCCATAGGCATTATTTAGCACTCGAGTATATCAACTGCTAAAACTTCCGTCAAGTACCAGTTTTGACTCTACACAAACTCATCAAGAAGTGCATCCAACTCTCCGATGCCAAGCGGCGCATCTTTGAGAGGTCCTCCCGAAAGCGCCGGTTCTCTCTCTTCGCTTGTGGGCTTTTCTTCTTTATAAAATATGCCGATGGGAATCTTGTCACCCCACTCCATGGCCTTTTCGAGTGCTTTCATCTTATTATCCGGCACATAGTTTTCTGATTCGAGCTTGTAGAGGCGCTCGCGGTACCACGCGTACGTATGCACCTTATCATACGTTACGCACGGCTGAAGTATATCAACGACGGCAAACCCTTTGTGTTCGATCGCCGCTGCCATAATATCGGTGAGGCCGGGCGTATCACCCGCAAACCCACGTGCGGCAAAAGTCGCGCCACTCGTTATGGCAAGCGTGAGCGGATTAATGGCCTCGTCCGTAACTCCTTCGGGGGTTGATTTGGTCCTGAAACCCGCCTTGGCTGTGGGTGACGCCTGCCCCGTCGTGAGACCATACACCTGATTATCATGGATAAATACCGCAATATCCGGATTTCTCTTGGCTGCGTGCATAAAATGATTACCGCCCTCCCCCAGTCCGTCGCCGTCGCCGGAAGCGACCATCACCGGCAGTTTGTGATTGGCGAGCTTGAGGCCCTGTGCCACCGGAAGCGTACGGCCGTGAAGGGCAGCAACGCCGTAAATCTTCATCCAATCGTACATGTTGCCATGGCAACCAACCCCGTAAACTACTACGCCGTCATCGGTGCCTATGCCGAGCTTTGCAAGGGCGTTTTTGAGAGACATCCATATGCCGAAATCGCCGCATCCGGGGCACCAGGTGGGCAAAAATTTCGTTGCAAATGTTCCGGCGGTAATCTCATTCATATGCCTGAAACTCTCTCAACAATTTCCTCAGGGAAAAACGGCCTCCCGTCATATTTGAGGAATTTTTCCTTTATCAAAATTCCCGTGTGCTCCCGAATAAGAGCAGCGAGTTGTCCCATGGCGTTTTGTTCGACGTCGATGATGCGTGTTAAGGGTGATAAAAGCTTGAGGGTTGCCTCAGAAGGAAACGGATAGAGCCAGGAAAAGTGAACGAGCTGTACTTTTTTGCCTTTCGATTGAAGGAGCTTTATCGCTTCCAAAACCGGGCCTCTTGTCGTCCCCCAGGAGACGAACGTAATTTCCGCCTCACTGTCACCAAAAACTTTGGGCGCCATCATGTCTTTGGCAATTGCCGTAAATTTTTTTAACCGCTTGTCGACCATGGACGTTCGCATCGCTTTCTCTTCTGTTACGTGACCGACCTCATCGTGCTCATACGAGTTTGCGTAAAAAAATCCGTTTTTCTGACCCGGAACGCTTCGGGGAGAAACCCCGTCGGGAACGCTCAGATCGTAGCGCTTAAAGGAGCCGTCTTTCGGCAGATCGCTTTCTTTGACGAGCTTTCCCCGGTCTATCATTACCGTCCCGGACAAATCTGACCTCTTCACACACCACTGGCTCTCATTAAGATACTTGTCCGTAAGGACAAACACGGGCACCTGATAGCGATCGGCGAAATTAAATGCCTGAGTTGTAAGCTCATATGCTTCCTGGGCGTCCGCAGGCGCGAGCACAATACGGGGAAACTCGCCGTGTCCTGCGTGGATCACAAACTGCAGCTCCCCTTGTTCGTTCCATGTAGGCATACCGGTTGAAGGCCCTACACGCATTCCGAGATCAACGACCAGGGGTGTTTCTATCATGCCGCTCCATGCGAGTCCTTCGACCATGAGCGCAAACCCTCCGCCGGATGTAGCTACCATACTCCGTACACCGCCGATTGCGGCGCCCAGAGCCATATTTATGCCGGCAATTTCATCTTCGGGCTGTTTGTACACAAGGTTGAGGCTCTTTGCATGGTCGGCGAGAAATGTAATAAGCGCATTAATCGGCGTCATCGGATAGATCGCCGCAAATTTGAGTCCTGCGCGGACCGCTCCAATGCCAACCGCCTCACTTCCGTTGAGCATCAGTTGAGGCTCCTTTGCGCTCGGTGGTTCAAGAAACAAGGATTGTTCGGTGCCGTATGCTTGTTTCGCAAAATCATAGCCCGATTTGGCAATGTCAACGTTTTGTTTAATAATCCCCTCTCCCTTTTTCTTAAATTGATCGCGGATTATGGCTTCAAGAAATGAAAACGGCGCCCCGAGGAAAACCAAAGTGGCGCCAAGGGCGACGGTATTGCGCATGATTGGATCACCGGCAAACTTTGCGACGAGTTCTGTGAACGGAACCGAAAGCGCCCTAACTCCCTGAGGAAAATCAGCGGGTTTGATGTCCTCGTCTTTTTTGTCAAAAAGCACGAGACTGCCCTGTTTCATTTCATCTTTGTGAAGGTCAACGGTCTGTTTATTGAGAGCCACTAATATGTGAACGTCGCGGTTGAGTGCCTCAAATTTCTCCGTGGCAATCCGCACCGTTATGGCGTTGTGCCCGCCGCGGATCAGAGACGGGTATTCATTGATCGCAAAAACGTGATATCCGTTACGGGAAAAAGCCCGCGCAAGCATCGTGCCCGAAGCCATAATCCCAAACCCTGCTTCCCCGCCGATTTTCCAGGTAACTGAGCTGGTCATAGTTTTAGAATATCACAGTTATGTGGTCGCTGGGAGAAACAAAAGACATGCGTCAAGGAAAAAGTTGTTTTCCGGTTTCGTCAGTTATAAATATCGCCAAAACCGGACAGCCTTTGGCAGCCTCTATGAGCGCCTCGTCCGTTTCCTGATCCGCGGTATCGAGAATAATCGCCTTTGCCTCATCATCGAGTGTCCAGGCTTTGGGCGCGAGTGCTACACAGGTGGCGGCTCCAATGCACAGGCTCCGGTCTATCCGCATCGTGAGGTTTCTGATTTTTCTTTTTACTTTTGGGTCATTTTCGTCCATATACGGCTTTTTGTAGTACTTCAAGCGGGAGAGTCGCACACTTCACTCTCGATGGCGTCAGCGTTGTCCCCAACATATCAATAATATCATGTGCCGTTATTTTTATTACTTTCTCAAGTCTCATTCCCTTCACGTTTTCGGTGAGCATCGAAGCCGATGCCTGACTAATTGCACATCCTTCTCCTGAAAATCGTATATCGTCAATTTCTTTTTTTCCATTTATTTCCATCACAATTCTGTCTCCGCATGTTGCATTATAGGCACTGGCTTTGGCAGCGGGACGAGCCAGGTGTCCGAAGTTTCTCGGGTGTTTGTAGTGGTCCAAGATAGCATCACGGTACATGTCCATAGGCTAACCAAGTATTTTCTGAACTTTTTGAAGCCCTGTAATAAGAGCATTTATATCTTCCTTTGTTGTATAAATATAAAAAGATGCGCGTGCTGTCGGACCCGTAGCCAGATATTCGTGAAGAGGCTGGGCACAGTGGAAACCGACACGGATATAGACGTTATCTTCATCAAGGATTTGAGCAATGTCATGGGGATGAATGCCTTTCATCGTAAATGTGACTACTCCTGCTTTCTGTTTTACGTCCGTAGGCCCGACAAGATGAACATTTTTAAGCTCGGCAATGCGCGCTATCGCGTAGGCGGTAATTTTTTTTTCATGCTCCCGAACATTTGACATGCCCAGTTTTGTCAGATAATCAACGGCAGCACCGAGCCCGATAACCCCGGCAATGTCCGGCGTCCCCGCCTCAAACTTGTGCGGCGGCTCTTTAAAGACGGTCCGATGGATGTGCACTTCGCTAATCATTTCTCCTCCATATTGATACGGGTTGAGCCGCTCTAGAAGATCAAATTTTGCCCACAGGACGCCGACTCCAGTTGGGCCGAGCATCTTGTGTCCGGAAAAAGCTGCGGCGTCCGCTCCCCAATCCACGACATCAATCTTCATATGAGGAGCAGCCTGAGCTGCATCAACGATCACTAGACAGTCAGGATTGAGACGTTTTACTCTCTTTACTATTTCTTTAATGGGATTAATTGTGCCCAAAACGTTGGATACGGCCGTAATTGCGAGTACTTTTGTTCTTCGAGTAATAAATTTATCCAATTCTTTTACATTAAGCGTCCCGTCCTTCTCTATATTCCATATGGAAAACCCAATCCCTTTTTTGAATGCCCTCTGCTGCCACTGGACAAAGTTCGAGTGATGTTCCATGATGGTAACGACAAAATTGTCCCCACGACTGCTTTCTTTGCCAATACCGGCGGCAACAAGGTTTAATGACTCCGTAGTGCTACGAGTAAAGACGACCTCGCTTACGTTTCCAGCGTTTATGAATCGCGCCACCTTTTGCCGTGCACCTTCAAATTCTTCCGTGGCTTTTTCGCTCGTCTTATAAATGCCGCGAAAAACGTTGGCGGTGTACTCGGTATAATATTCATTCATCTTATCGATCACCATTTGAGGTTTAAGCGAGGTTGCCGTTGAGTCAAGATATACTATTTTTTTCTTGAGCTGTGGAAAATCCTTGCGAAGTAGGTTGGCATTGAACATACCTAGAGCTTTATGTACACGTCCCCGTTTTCTACTTTTGTTTCGTATGAGGATACGTCAGTGGGTGCAGGCAGTGAGAGAACCCTCCCGCTTTTTACATCAAACGTTGAACCGTGGCACCCACAGGTAACGATGCTTCCGTCGAGGAATCCTTCGGTCCCCAGCGAACACTCCGCGTGCGTACAGGCGTCATCAATGGCAAAAAACTGACCGTTGACATTGGCAAGTGCCACCCGTTTTCCACTTACCTCAACCGTCTTTATTTGTCCCGAGCCAAGATCGGCAACTGAAATCACCCGCCTAAAACCTGCCATAGTTTTTTCCGTACACCTTCTGAAGCTATTGTATCAGAAATTTTCTCAAGTGCGCTTTCCAGAAACCCTTCGACAATCAGTTTTTTTCCCGACTCACCGGATATTCCCCGGGTGGCGAGATACCAAAGTTCTTCTTTTGAAATCGCGCCGACCGTTGCCCCGTGAGTACAGCGGACGTCGTTGGCTAAAATTTCGAGCGTCGGTTTGCTTTCCGCATGCGCCCCCTCAGAAAGCAATAAGTTTTCATTACGCTGATATGCGTCAGTTTTCTGCGCCGGGCGTTCAACGCGGATTGCCCCGTCGTACAGAAACTGCGCAGCCCCTGCGAGAACGCTTTTAACCAGGAGCTCGCTTGTAGTCTCCGGTGCTTCGTGGATCTGAAGGGTATGAAGATGAAATATGCTCTCGTCATTTCCGACAACAAGGCCAATGATTTTTGCTTTTGCCCTCTTTCCTTTTAGTCGCACCGTATAATCCGCCTCCTTCGCGTGCGGATGAAATGCGATTATGGAGAGCGTTAACGATTCATTTTCGCCGACAATATATTCCTTTTGTGAGCGCTTATCGACATCGACAACAATTGTTGTATTCATCCTACCGAACCTTCCATTTGTAATTCAATGAGTCTATTCATTTCAACTGCGTATTCAAGAGGCAACTCCTTGACTATTGGCTCGATGAATCCGTTGACAATCATCGATTGCGCCTGTGCTTTGTCTATACCTCTGCTTTGGAGATAAAAAAGCTGTTCATCGCCAATTTTTGAAACCGTTGCTTCGTGTTCGATGGTGACATTCTTTTGATTAATCCGCATGGTCGGATAGGTATCTGACCGGCTCGCTTCATCGAGAATCAATGCGTCACACACGACTTTGCTTCGGGCCATATTGGCACGTGGATGAACATGGACGAGCCCCCGATATGATGTCCTGCCTCCGCCGCGGCTTATCGATTTCGAAATAATCTGCGACGTGGTCTCGGGAGCTAGATGAATTGCTTTGCCTCCCGCATCTTGGTGCTGCCCACGGCCGGCGTAGGCAATCGAAAGCACGTCCCCCCGAGCCTTGCGGCCAACGAGGTACACGCTTGGATACTTCATGGTTATTTTGCTCCCAAGATTTCCGTCCACCCATTCCATAATCCCCTCTTCTTCAACCCTTGCCCGCTTGGTAACGAGATTGTAGACGTTACTACTCCAGTTTTGGATCGTAGTGTAGCGCACGCGGGCGCGGGGCTTGACGATAATCTCAACAACCGCGGCATGAAGGGAATCGGTGCTGTAGACCGGCGCGGTGCACCCCTCGACGTAATGCACAAAACTACCCTCTTCGGCAATAATGAGGGTGCGCTCAAATTGACCCATATTGGCTGCGTTAATTCGGAAATACGCCTGAAGCGGCAAATCAACGTGTACTCCCTTGGGCACATAGACAAATGAGCCGCCGGACCAGACACTACTGTTAAGTGCCGCGAATTTATTATCAGCCGGCGGGATAACCGTACCGAAGTATTGTTTGACTATTTCGGGATATTCCCGAAGTCCAGAGTCCATATCCAAAAACACAACGCCCTTTTTCCGAAGGGTATCCTGGATGCTCTTGTAAACAACTTCCGATTCGTACTGCGCCGATACTCCGGCTAAAAATCTTTTTTCTGCCTCGGGGATGCCGATTTTGTCATACGTATCTTTAATTTCTATCGGTAAATCACTCCATGAGTTTGCTTTCTTCTGCGTGGGCTTTATGTAGTAGTAAATATCGTCAAAATCTATTGCGGTGAGGTCCGCTCCCCAACCGGGAAGTGCTTTACGCTCAAAGAAAGTGAGACTTCGTTGTCTGAACTGCCGCATCCACTCTGGTTCATTTTTGTATCCGCTGATCGTATCCACCATCTTGCTATCAAGCCCCTTTCGAGATTTATAGACATATCTTTCCGGCTTATGAAATCCGTATTTATAATGGTCATCAATGATCTGCTGTGTCTGAGACATATGGTAAATATCCTTTCTGTTCTATTTTTTTGGCGAGGCCCGCAGTGCCGCTTTTTACGATACGTCCGCCGGCGAAGATATGTACTTTGTCTGGTTTTATATATCTGAGGATCCGTTGATAGTGGGTAATGATGATGACGCCTGTACTCTTTTTCTTGAGTGCTTCAATGGCCGAGGCAACCAACCTGAGGGCGTCAACGTCAAGTCCGGTATCAATTTCGTCAAAAATGGCAAATTTCGGCTCTAAAATAAGAGCCTGGAGCATCTCCATTTTCTTTTTCTCGCCGCCGGAAAAGCCGTCGTTAATGCCGCGCCTGAGAAACGACTCGTCAATCTTAAGCGTTTTAGCATAGGCATTTACTCGGTCCACAAAATCTGTAATAGTCATTCCGCTGGCTTTCCATCTCCTCGCAAGAACCGGGTTCTGAATGTCGTGACGGCCGTTTTTCTTTGCGGCATGAAGTTCCTGGTATGCGGTGCGAAGCAGGTTTGATGCGCTCACTCCGGCAATGGCCATAGGAGATTGAAGAGCGAGGAATAGTCCCGCCCTTGCCCGTTCCTCCGTCGGCAAACGAAGAATGTTTTTGGCGTTTATGAGTACTTTAGATTTAGTAGCTAATATTTTGTATGCCGGGTGTCCCATAAGAACATATGCAAGGGTTGATTTCCCGCTTCCGTTGGGCCCCATAATCGCATGCACCTGCCCGCTTTTGACCGTCAGAGAAACGCCGCGAAGTATTTGTTTCCCTTCAACCGATGCACAAATATTGGTAATGGCAAGTGTGGACTTTTTCATAGTCCGTGTGACACACGATCGAATTTCCCCATAAATATTTCTTTAGTTCCGTCAAATCGGCAGATGAAGTATTCTTGTTGAAAAAGGTACGGCGAAGCGTATTCCTTCTGCTGATATGCCGCAATAGCGCTCACCTTCACATTCAAAAAATTTTTTATATCAATAACCGTGGTCACTGCCCTGTCCTCTATGCCTCTGACGGGCAATCCGTAGGCATCTTTAGAGAGTTTCCCCATTTTCTGAAGATAGAGTGCGTTCCTTTGAGGAAGGCAGGCATAATAGAGCTTGGGCTGGACAGACTCAGGAAATCGGCGTTCGTATTCTGCTGCATATTTTTGGAATGCAAATGTCGTTGAACGGGCGATACGGATATGATCCGGGTGGTTCGTCATGCCAGACATATCAAAAGTAAAAACAACGGCGGGGATAGTGCGAAGCATTTCTTTATATACCCCCTCTTCCGCTTCGCCTGCCGGAAGACGGGCAAAGCTGCGCTCATCATAGTCGAGGAACGTTACGGCCCTTACTCCCAATCGAGAAGCGGAAGACTCGAATTCTTTCCCACTTCCTTTATCTCCCAGAGCACAGACAAGCTCAGCCGACCAACCGGCGCGAGTATATTTTGCGATGGTTCCGCCGACGGCAACAAGTGCATCTGCCGGATGAGCAAATATCAAAAGAAGCGTACCCACAAAGTGTATAGTACCTCACAAAAACAAAAATGGAAACCCCCCCTTCCGGAGAGGTTTCCTTTGTTAATCAAGTCAACCCATTATTTCTTTGCCGAAGACATCTTATACAAAGAATAGAGTCCGCTTAACCCGATCAAAATATAGACGAGTTGCACGAGTCCCGGACTCGTCCCCAGGATGGTTTGTACTAAATCCAATCTGAACGCTCCAATAAGACCCCAGTTTAACGCGCCGAGGATAATAAAAATATATGCAACCCAATCAAGCTCTTTCATTTTCATCTGTTATCACCTCCTTCGCTAGAAACTGTTTACGAATCTTCGAATATTACAGTTTCTTGCGTCCGTCGACCACGCGCAGCATGAGGCGTGTTCGAATAGAACTGAAAAGCCGAATGCTACGCAAGAGCGGATAGAGGCTATTTGAGGTGGGCAGATCGTCATATAAGTTCCTATATCTAGCCTAGAAGAACCAAAAGCTACTGTCAAGTGACCCTATCCGTGACTTCGAATATGCTTAAAGTATTCTACTTGTCGGAGCCGTTTGACGGCCTCTTCACGCGTTTTATACGGCCCGCCGAGATTCCTCCTGGTTTTTTCTGAAAGGACATAGTAGCCGGCCTTCCGCTTAACAATCATGGGCTAAACCTCCTTAAAGAATTTCCATCTGAAACTCGCATTACCCTCCCCATTGAGATCGTCGAAGATCTACTTTATTGTTCTTAAAAAATACACCCTCCTGAAGGAGCATCTCCCGTTTGGCCTGCACGCCGCCCGTGCCTGAGTATCCCGTCAGGCTTCCATCCCAACTCACAACTCTATGGCAGGGTACGCGTGGTGCGAACGGGTTTGTCTTCATAAACAAACCTATGGCTCGGCTTGCCCCTGCTTTGCCGCTGAGCCGGGCAAGCTGGCCATAGGTAGCAACTTTCCCCCTTGGAATTTTTTTGGCTATTTGATACACGCGGTCACGAAATGTCATGGGTGGCTGTAACCCTATTATACGACGATGCGGCTCACAATTGTTTTTCCCCTCTCTTGAACCGGTCATGTAACTATGGTTCCATAGTAGGTGGAGAGGAGGTGACTATGACCTACAAGCGCGCCGTGCGGTACTTTACCAAATACCCGCATACCAACGCAGTTATTCACCTATTCGCCGGCATGGGGATCGGATTTCTTTTGACGTATCCACTGGCAGGAGCTCACCCTGTTCGCTGGGGAGTTGCGTTGCTAACCTTATCCGTCCTTGGTCATCTTTGGGCGGCAACACAGTAATGTGTTAGTATCACCTCATGAACCGGAAATACTTTGAGGGTCTTACCAAAGATACCGTCCTTTTGACATTCACTTCGCTTTTTGCCGACATCTCGACCGAAATGCTCTATCCGGTTCTTCCCATATTTCTCACACAATATCTCAAAGCCCCCGGCAGCATCGTCGGTGTGGTAGAGGGAGTGGCCATGGCAACGCAGTACATCCAGCAGGGATTTTCAGGCTGGCTTTCAGATAAGCTCCGTAAAAGAAAAATTCTTGCTGTTGTCGGTTACTCCCTTGCCGCTTTTGCCAAACCGCTGATCGGTCTCTCAACGGTCTGGCAGGGAGTACTTTTTGGCAGATTTCTGGATCGACTTGGTACCGGCACACGGTCAGCTCCTCGCTATGCGCTCGTTGCTCAGTCTGCAGATGAAAAGAGCCGCGGAAAAGCGTTTGGACTAGAGGGGCTTGGTGACAACTTAGGAGCATTTCTCGGGCCGATCCTCGCTATCCTTCTCCTTTTTTATTTCAACATAGAAATTCGACAAATATTCTATCTTGCCCTTATCCCGGGGCTTTTGGCAGTTACCATGGTACTTTTTGTACGGGAAAAAGGCGGTGTCGTAAAAATGAAATACAAACTCGACACCAAGGTACAAGGATTTCCCTCTTCTTATTGGAAGTATCTTGGAATCATTGCGATCTTTGGCATCGGAAATATCAGTAGCTCATTCATGATTTTGCAGACCAGAAACATTGGCGTGCCACTAATCTGGACGATTTTCATCTATGCCGTGTTTAATCTGGTAGCTGCGCTCACTTCCTATCCGGCAGGGTATTTGTCCGACGCCATAGGCAGGAAAGGACTGTTGCTCTCCTCATTTGCAGTTTTTTTTGTCACCCTTCTCGGCTTCGCTCTCACACGCAATATTTTTATCATTGCTACCCTCTTTGCGCTCTACGGCATCTACCAAGGAATTTTTCGCGCGGTCGGGAACGCCTTTGCCGCCGACTTCGTCCAACCGGACAAACGTGCAAGGAGCATTGGCTGGTTTAATATGACCGTGGGGCTCTCCGGCATGGTCGCTAGCATCACCGCCGGACAACTCTATGACAAGGTGTCTCACCAGGC
>CAYTZO010000019.1:0-15270 GCA_964442525.1 uncultured Gammaproteobacteria bacterium | reverse complement strand
AATTATTTTCCCTCGTGACAAATGATCGTCTTGACGCTATAATCTCTATTTATCCCGTTTATGAATATCAAAATAGTTTTGACATCTCTTTTTCTTGTTCTGCTGCTGGCAGTCGTCGGTGCCGGAGGATTTTATCTGGGCAATACATACCGGCTTGTGACGATTGGCCCAACGCCAAGCCAGGCGCCTGTTGTGACCTCAGCCCCAACACCCCTTATCTCGATAATTCCTACTCCCATTCCAACGCCGGACGGAGCGGAAAGCGCTGATGTTTTGGCAGCGGTAAAGCAGGGCATAATTGCAGATCACGGCCCCAGCAGTGAGCTTGTAAAACCGACCGTTACAAAAATCGTTGGCAATTTCGCTCAGGGGAACGCAACCACTAATGGCGGCAGCGCCACCTGGTTTGCGGCAAAAGTCAAAGGTACGTGGGTTTTGGTTTGGGATGGCACCGGCACGGTTGCCTGTAACAGCGTCGCTCCGTATCCAGACTTTCCGAAAGACATGATTGCGGAGTGTTGGAACGATACCCTTGGAAAAACAATTACCCGCTAGTTTGTTTCTTAAAGGCGCTCTGTTGAAATAAGGCGAGTCACATTACAGTTGTCTATTCCCGCTCCGCACTCCGCCTCTGACAAAACTTGGAAAACTTCATTTCGCTACGTACCAGACGCCGCCGACGCCCTCCCCGGTTGTATCTCCCGGTTTTTTGTCGTTGATATAGTAATAAAGCGGCATTCCCTTCCAGGCATACTGTCTCTTTCCGTCTGAGCGGGTGATGACGGTTACGTTTGCCGGAAGTTGCCCCGTACTTTCAGGAGCCAGGTAAGCCGGCCAGTTGACCAAGCATTGGCCAGTACATGTGCTTACTCCCGGACTATCTTTGGTAAAGATATAAAGCGTCATGCCATTTAGATCGGTCATGAATCTACCGAGGGCAGCATTCGTTGTTGACGCATATACGCTATTTTGTTCTGTTCCGGTAGTAGATTCGGTTGTTCCTGCTGTCTCTGACGGTCCCAAATATGACGACCCGGGCGTAGCGGGGGCGTAGCCTTTCCTATACGTATACCCCGCATAGCCAATACCCAAGAGAACGAGGACAAAAACAAGAATGCCTATGGTTTTCATGAGATACCTCCTAATAAAACTGTAACACATCTTACAATTGGGTCAAGTTTTTCTAGGGAGTGGAGAGATTTTGAAGACTACGCGCAGCATTTAGTGTTGAAAAATAAACGTCTGCAGCAAGTTTTATTGCTACAAACGTTGCAAGGATGTTCGCAAGTACTGCGGCAGTGCCTATGATGCGCCTCGTCCAATCTTTTTCCCTGAGATATGGCCATCCCATGAGAATCCCCAGAGGAGGAAGGAATATGCTTACCAGGAAAAGAGTCACAAGCGACTCTATTCTCAGAGACGGGGGAGTCATGCGGAGTTTTTTGCCGCAGTTATAACAGTAGTAATCCGTCGGCCGGACCGGTGCGTGACACCTGGGACAGGTGGTAATTGGCGTTTCTATATCCATATCCTTATCATACCGCATTGAGTTTGGTGTACAATACAATTCCTTTCCTGCATCGCATGAAAATTGTTAAAGCCCTTGCTGTCATTTTTGTCCTTTTACTTTTCTTTCTTGCCAGCGGCGTGTATTGGTTGTTTGGGCCCGTAACGACCAAAAACCAGCCAGGCGTATTTGTCGTACCCAAACAGGGCGCTATCGACACCGTAGAAAAACTTGCCGAGTCGGGTTACATCAGAAAACCGGGTGCTTTTCGCATGCTCCTTCTTGTTCTTTCGGGGAAAGGTGACATTGCCCCGGGAGGCTACAGGCTTGATACTAACATGAATGCGTTTACTTTAGCACGGAAAGTTGCGGGAAAGCCGGACCTTGTCTGGGTGACCATCCCCGAAGGTCTCAGAAAAGAGCAGGTTGGCGAAATGATTGGCCGAGCCTTAGGCTGGACTGATAGTCAGGTAAAGGAATGGAATAATCTCTACACGCTTGATACAAAACCGGAATATGCGGAAGGCGTATATTTCCCCGATACCTATCTTATCCCGCGTGAAGCAACGGTTGGGGAAATTGCCGACCGCTTCATCAGCCGCTTTAACGAAAAGTTCACAGCATACCTGCCGCAATTTAGTGAAAAAAACATCCGCTGGACGACGGGACTTAAAATTGCCTCTCTTATCCAGCGGGAAGCAGGAACAAGCGATATGCCTCTTATCTCAGGCATTATTTGGAACCGGCTTGAGAAGGATATGAAGCTTGACATTGATGCGACGCTCCAGTATGCACAGGGGAAAACAGAAGCGGGTTGGTGGGGAACGGTCACACCGCAAATGAAGGCTCTTGACTCTCCCTACAATACCTATATATATAAGGGTTTGCCACCGACGCCGATCGCGAGCCCCGGTCTGCCTGCAATCGAGGCGGCGCTTAATCCACAAGAGACAGACTGCCTCTATTATTTGCATGATCGCAGTAAACAGATTTATTGCGCGAAAACGTACGCAGAGCATCTGGTAAATATCAAAAAATATCTCCAAGATTAAAAGTCCTTCCGGGGGCTTTGGTGTCTCCTGTTCCCGCCTGTTTGCAGCCCGGTTTGAACTACCCCGCCATAAGACCGTCCACCAAGCTACTTGTCAAGTCTTTTTCAGTGTGACCATAATAAATGAGATCCGCTTCGTTCAAGGTTCGAAGGGGCAGAGGAGGTGAAAATAAATGAAAGGCAAACTCAATGAAAATACCGTCGGAATGATTGTCGGCGCATTTTTGGGCCTCTGGCATCTTGCATGGTCGGTTTTGGTATCGGCAGGACTCGCTCAGGAGCTTCTCGACTGGGTTTTTGACATTCATATGCTCGGTAACCCGCTTGTCGTCATGCCGTTTGATATGACCAAAGCAGTGACGCTCGTGCTATTTACTGCGGCGGTTGGCTACGTCGCCGGGTGGGTATTCAGCTTTATTTGGAATATGGCGGTTCGGAAGTAAGACGTTGGCCCTTGACACGCGATTTTTTATCATTATAATAGGGTATTAATTGAATAAGCCACAAGGCGAACGTTCATTGTTCGCTGTTTTTTCTCGTTCACTAAAAATAATTCTTGCGAGGACTTATTGAATGGCTAAAGACGGGATGAGTATGCATCGGCAGTACTGGGGTAAGGAATACAAAAATCTTCCGCCCCTCGACCTTACCCTGGTACAGCGGGAATCGTACCAGTGGTTTCTGGAGCATGGCATCCGCGAACTCCTTAATGAAGTCTCCGCGATTTCTGATTTTACCGGCAAGAACTGGGAGCTTGTGTTTGGCGATTACTACTTCGGTCGACCCAGACTCACTCCCGATCAGGCAAAAGAAAAAGGCTTGACCTTTGACATGCCTCTGAAAGTAACGACCACCCTTACCAACAAACAGTCGGGGCACAGGCTTACCCAGGAAGTATTTTTGGGAGACATTCCCTCTATGACGCAAAACGGCACGTTTATCATTAACGGCATCGAGCGCTGCGTCGTTAATCAACTTGTTCGTTCTCCGGGGATTTACTTTACCGGCACCTTGGATTCCGTTACCGGGCGCACGCTTTATAGCGCTGAGATTAGACCGATGCACGGGAGCTGGCTTGAGTTTGTTATGAGCAGGAATGATGTCCTCATGGTGCGGATTGACCGGCGGCGCAAGTTTGTGGCAAGTACGTTTCTCCGCGCTCTGGGGATTGCAACGAATGAAGAGATAGGCAGGCTCTTTGCCGAGGCTGAGGCCAATCCCGACCACCGCTTTATCGAGGCAACGCTTGCCAAAGATCCAACGACCAATCAGACAGAAGCGGTGCTTGAGCTCTATAGGAAGCTCCGGCCGGGGGAGCCGATAGTTTTGGATAACGCACAGGAACTTTTGCGGACGATGTTCTTTGACTATAGGCGGTATAGCATTGAGCGGGTCGGCCGTTACAAAATGAATAAGAAACTTGGTCTTACCGTTCCTAATGACCGCGATCATTGGGTGCTTACGCGCGATGACGTCATCGGTGCCCTCAAATACCTTATCGGACTGGCAGGAGGCCGGGGAGATCTTGATGATATTGATCATCTGGGCAACCGGAGAGTGCGCCGAGTCGGAGAGCTCGTTGCGACAAACGCCTTCCGCGTCGGACTTTTGCGCCTCGAGCGATCGGTTCGGGAAAAAATGAGCTTGGCAGGTCCGGCCGCAGAGGATCTTACCCCCACGCAGCTTGTTAACGCCCGGCCGATTATTGCGGCAATTAATGACTTTTTCCGTACGAGCCAGCTTTCGACGATCCTTGATCAGACCAATCCTTTGGCCGAAGCTGACAATCTGCGCCGTCTGACGGTCATGGGTATCGGCGGCATCTCCCGTGAGCGGGCAAGCTTTTCTATCCGTGATATTAACGCCAGCCAATACGGGAGGATTTGTCCTATCCGAAGTCCAGAAGGACCAAACATCGGGCTTGTGACCTATATGTCCCTTTATGCTCGGGTAAACCAGTTTGGTTTTCTCGAGACGCCCTATAGAAAGGTTGCCAAGGCTGAGCGCAGCGGAAAAGTGCGCATGGTGGTTACCGACGAGATTGTCTATCTGGATGCAAGCGATGAACAGTATCACTATATTACTGAAGCGAGCGTACCGTTGGATGCAAACGGCGCTATTCTTGCCGATCGCGTACCGGCCCGGTACAAAGGGGAATTTTTAGAAACCGACGTAACGAACGTTGAATTCGTTGATATGGTGCCGCGGCAGGTCGTGGGAGCCCCGGCAAGCCTCATTCCCTTTATCAGCCACGATGAAGCAAACCGGGCGCTCATGGGAACGCACATGCAGTGTCAGGCAGTGCCGCTTCTTAAGCCCGAATCACCCATCGTGGGGACTGGTATGGAAGAAGCAATATCGGCTACCATGGGCAGGGTTATTCGTGCAAAAGAAGAGGGCACGGTGGTTTTTGCCGATGCACTCCGGGTAGATTTTGAGACAAAAGACGGGGAAAAAGAAACGTATACGCTTTCCAAATTTGAGCGTTCCGCACAGTCGACGTGTTATACCCAGCGGGTAGTGGTCAGAACCGGCGATAAGGTGAAAAAGGGCGCAGTCCTCATTGACGGGCCCGCCAGTACCGACGGAGAATTGGCACTTGGAGCAAACCTGGTTATCGCGTACATGAGCTTTGACGGGCTTGGATACGAGGATGCTATTGTGATTTCTGACCGGTTGGTTAAAGAGGACGTACTTACCTCCATTCATATTGAAGAATACGAAACGAGCGTCGTTGATACCAAGCTCGGTCCTGAGGAAACCACGCGGGATATCCCAAATGTTGGCGAGGAAGCACTCAGAAACCTCGATGAGAATGGCATTGTTGTCGTAGGGGCAACAGTGAGGCAGAATGACATTCTGGTTGGGAAAATCGCACCAAAGGGAGAAACAGAACTCACCGCAGAGGAACGACTACTGCGGGCAATTTTTGGGGAGAAGGCGCGGGAAGTCAGGGATACGAGCCTGAGAGTGCCGCACGGGGAACGGGGAACGGTCATAGACGTTAAAATTCTCGATAAGGAAAAAGGAGATGAGCTTGAGCCTGGTACGAACCGAAAAATTGTGGTGAAAGTTGCCCAAATGCGTAAAGTCGTCGTCGGCGACAAACTTGCCGGCCGACACGGCAATAAAGGGGTCATCAGTAAAATTGTTCGGGTGGCCGACATGCCATATTTGTCTGACGGAACGGTCGTTGATATCATTATTTCCCCGCTTTCCGTTCTTTCTCGTATGAACCTGGGGCAACTTCTGGAAGCACATTTGGGACTTGCCGCGGACAAGCTCAACATCAAGGTTGCTATTCCCGTATTTGAGGAAATCGCAGAAGAAAAAGTGACCCATACCATGGAAGAAGCCCGCGTGCCCAAAGGGGGCAAAACAACGCTTTATGACGGGAGAACAGGCAGTCCCTTTGAGCAGCCGATTGTGGTTGGCATCGGCTACATCATGAAGCTAATTCACATGGTCGAGGATAAAACCCATGCGCGGTCAACTGGTCCGTACTCACTCGTTACCCAGCAGCCGCTTGGCGGGAAAGCGCAGATGGGCGGACAACGCTTGGGCGAAATGGAGGTTTGGGCCCTTGAGGCTCATCGTGCCTCTCATATCCTCCAGGAGATGCTTACGATTAAGTCCGATGACGTGGTGGGGCGCGCAAAAGCATTCGAAGCAATCGTTAAAGGAAGCGATATCCCAGAATCGACCGTGCCGGAATCATTTAAGGTACTCGTTAAAGAACTTCAGGCATTGGGTCTTTCCGTCGTTCCGACCGGAGTCGTGACGGCAAAGCCTGTGCCGGCAGCCAATACCCCAAGCGATGACGATATTAAAAAGAAAGCAGAAGAGCTTGCCAAGGCAAGCGGTGAGCAAGTTGCCCAAGAAATCGCACCGACCGCCCAAGAAGCGGTAAATGAGAAGGTGCAGGCCGAACAATAATTATGGATAAAAAAGGAAATTTTGCCAACATTGTTGATTTTGCAGGACTCAAAATTACCCTTGCGTCGCCTGACGAGGTCAAACTGTGGTCCTATGGCGAAGTGACCAAGCCTGAGACGATTAATTACCGGACATTAAAACCCGAAAAAGACGGTCTTTTTGATGAACGGATTTTTGGTCCGACCAAGGATTGGGAGTGTTACTGCGGTAAATACAAGCGGATTCGCTACCGCGGCATCATCTGCGATAAGTGCGGCGTCGAAGTGACGCAGTCGAAAGTCCGTCGAGAGCGTATGGGCCATCTGTCTTTGGCCGCGACGGTCGCGCACGTATGGTTTTTTAAGGGCGCGCCGAGCAAGCTTTCGCTCCTTCTAGACATTAGTCCTCGCGCACTCGAGGAAGTGATCTACTTTGCGCAGTATCTCGTGACTGGCGTTGATGAGGAAAAGAAAAAGGCGGTCCTTAAGGCAATCGAGGGCGAAGGCAAGCGCAGGGTTGATGAGCTTACCGACCGGTTTGATAAGGAACGGGAAAAACGCAAGAAACAAACTGTTTCCGAAAAAGAAGACGTCAAAAAGCGCGTCTCGGGTCATGAAGCAATAGAGCTTGCTGTTTCAGAACTGACGCTAAAAGAACGTCAGGAGTTTGCGCAGCTCGACGAACAATTTGCCAAAGAGCGCGATAAAACTCAGGAGATCATTGATTCACTTTCCGCGATCGTCCGTTCTATCCGGCCGCTTACGACGATTACTGAAGATGAGTATTTGCGGCTTCTTGATTATGATGCGACAAGCTGTTTTTCGGTGGGTATGGGGGCTGAGGCGATTAGTGAGGTTATTAAAAAAATCGATCTTGATAAACTCGCTGCTTCCCTTCGCGAAGAGATCCAGAACTCAACCGGTCAGCGTCACATTAAAGCCACGAAGAGACTTCGGGTCGTTGACGGAATGCGCAAAGCAGGCATAAATCCCAGTTGGATGATCGTAAAAATTCTTCCGGTCATCCCTCCGGATCTCCGACCGATGGTGCAGCTCACCGGTGGACGGTTTGCCACAAGCGACCTTAATGATCTGTATCGCCGAGTGATTAACAGGAATAACCGTCTCAAGCACCTCATGGATTTGGGCGCGCCGGAAATTATCCTGCGCAACGAAAAACGCATGCTCCAGGAGGCAGTTGATAGCCTCATTGATGCAACGCAGCGGCCGAGCTCCCGCGCAGTCATTGCGCCGCTCCGGTCGCTTTCTGACATGCTCCGCGGCAAGCAGGGACGGTTCCGCCAGAACCTTCTGGGTAAGCGCGTAGACTATTCCGGCCGGTCGGTGATTGTCGTTGGGCCGGAGCTCAAGCTTACTCAGTGCGGAATCCCCAAAGAAATGGCGCTTGAGATGTTTAAGCCGTTTGTCCTTCGGGAGCTCATTGTCCGGGGTATCGCGCCCAACGTTAAGAACGCCAAAAACGTCCTTGAGCGACGGACGCCGGAAGTATTTGATATCCTTGAGGAAATTACCAAAAATCACCCGGTTCTTCTCAATCGTGCACCGACCCTTCACAAACTGGGTATTCAGTCGTTTTATCCGATCCTTATCGAAGGAAGCGCCATCCGCATTCACCCCTGCGTTTGTGCCGGTTACAACGCCGACTTTGACGGCGACCAGATGGCCGTGCACATCCCGCTTTCGAAAAAGAGCCAGGAAGAAGCAGCGCATCTCATGCTGCCGACCCACAACCTTCTCAAACCGGCAGACGGCGCTCCCATCACCGTACCGAATAAGGAAATGGTGTTGGGCTGTTATTACCTGACAACCTTGGTTAAGGAGAAAGAAGAAGTTAAAGAGGCAGATCTGCCAATCTATAGTGCTCCGGAAGATGCCATGTACGCCTATCAGGCCGGCAAAATCGCTTTGCGCCAACGCATTCGCGTGCGTATCGAGGGAAACGTGTTGGTCACGAGCGTTGGCAGGATCATGTTTAACGAAATTCTGCCGACATCGCTCCGGTTCATGAATACGCCGGTCGGCGCCGGCACGGTGAAATCAACCATCACCAAAGCGCTCACGATTCTCCCCAAAGAAGAAGTTGCCCATCTTATTGACGCGATTAAAGACCTTGGATTTTTTGGTGCGACGCTGTGCGGTGGACTTTCGGTGTCGGTGTTTGACTGCGAAATGATTCCGGATAAGGACAAAATTATCGCTGAGGCAGAAGCCAAAGTAAAAGAGGTTGATCAGAACTTCCAGCAGGGCCTGATCACCCTTGAGGAAAAGAAGCGCTTGAGTAATGACATCTGGATAGAAGTCACTGAGCGGATTGCCGACCTTACGTGGCAGTACATGCCCAAGGACAATCCGGTCAAAATGATTATCGACTCAGGGGGAGCGCGTGCTTCCAAGGATCAACTCAAGCAACTCTCTGCCATCAAAGGGCTCGTGGTTGACCCTCTTGGAAAAATCGTGGAACTGCCGACGAAGAGTAATTATCGAGAGGGGTTATCTATTTTTGAGTATGTTACGTCCACCCGCGGATCCCGCAAAGGTCTTACGGATTCGGCGCTCAAAACCGCTGATGCCGGATACCTTACGCGGCGGCTCGTGGATGTTGCTCACGATGTAATTATCCGTATCGCTGATTGCGCTACAAGCGAAGGTTGGGAAATCAAGCGGAGAGAAGATCGTCAAACGCCCTTTGCTACGCGCTTGGTTGGCAGATTTGCCGCAACAGACATTGTAGCTCCGCAGAGCACAAAAGTGCTTATTGCCAAAGGCGCGGAAATTACCCCAGAGAACGCCAGGCTCCTCGATGAACACGGCGTAGAAAGCGTTTTCGTCCGGTCGCCAATTACCTGTCAGGCAAAGGCCGGCATGTGTGCAACGTGTTACGGGCGTGATTATTCAACGACGGAGCTCGTTGAGCTTGGGATGCCGGTGGGCGTCGTGGCGGCGCAGTCCATCGGAGAGCCGGGCACGCAACTTACCATGCGGGTCCGCCATGCAGGTGGTATTGTCGGTCTTGATGTAACTCAGGGTTTGCCTCGGGTCGAGGAGCTTTTCGAAGCGCGAACCCCCCGGATACTTTCTCCGGTCGCTGAGATTGCCGGAAAAGTTGAAGTTACTGAGACGGAGCAGGGGTACAAAGTACGCATTCGCAACACTTCTCTTAAACCTCCGGAGGAACGGGAATACCTCGTGCCTATTACCAGCGAGCTTCGCGTCAAAGACGGCGATTTAGTAGGGGCCGGTGATCAGCTTGCCAGTGGCTATCTCGATCTCAAGCAGGTGTTGCAGGTCAGGGGACTTCGCGGAGCGCAAAAGTACCTTATTACCGAAATCCAGAGGGTCTACGAATCGCAGGGTATTATGATTCACGATAAGCACTTTGAGGTGATTGTCCGCAAGATGAGTGACAAAGTGCGGGTTGACACTTCCGGCGATACCATGCTTCTTCCCGGCGAGCTTGTCGATAACAGCCGTTTTCAGGAGGAAAATGCAAAAGTTCTTTCCGCCGGAGGCGAGCCGGCAACAGGGCAGATCATCGTTTTAGGTATTACCCGTGCGGCACTTTATACCGAAAGCTGGCTTTCCGCCGCCTCCTTCCAGGAGACGACCAATGTCCTTACCGATGCAGCGCTTGCAGGCAAGGAAGACAAATTGCTCGGACTCAAGGAAAACGTTATAATTGGCAGACTTATTCCGGTCGGCACTGACGGCGAACCCAGGTCCGTGCGGCCGGCAACAACGTAACCTATGCCAACCATTAACCAGCTTATCCGGCGAGGCCGCAGATCCAAGAGCAAAAAGGTTAAAGCAACTGCTCTTCGGAAGTTCTTTAATGCTAAAGACCGCCTGACCAAGCAACTCCCGGCGCCATTTAAACGCGGGGTCGTTACCCTGGTGAAAACCATGACGCCCAAAAAGCCGAACTCTGCTCTTCGCAAAGTCGCGCGTGTCCGCCTTTCCAATAAACAGGAAGTGACGGCCTATATCGGGGGCATTGGTCATGAGCTCACGGAGCACGCGATCGTCCTCGTCCGAGGCGGTCGGGTGCCGGATCTTCCCGGAGTCAAGTATCACATCGTCCGCGGCAAATACGATATGACGGGCGTAGTGAGCCGCAAAAAAGGCCGCAGCCGCTATGGCACCAAGGCCGGAGGTCCCGGCCCGGCAGTGGCCGCAGCAAGCTAATCCTATGAGAGCGAAGAAAACCTACAAGAAACTTCTTGATCCAGATCCCCTCTACGGCAATAGGCTCGTTACCAGATTTGTTAATCGCATAATGCGGTCAGGCAAAAAAAACACTACGCAAAAGCTTGTGTACCGGGCATTTGATCTTATTAAAGCCAAGGGTCAGGATCCCATGAAAGTTTTTGAGACGGCCATAGCTAACGCGGGGCCCAAGATGGAAGTCAGGCCCCGGCGAGTCGGCGGCGCATCATATCAGGTTCCGAACGAAGTACGGGGAGACCGGCGGGTGGCTCTGGCGATCCGGTGGATGGTCGAATACGCCAAAAAACGCTCGAATAAAGAATATAAAACATTTGCGGAAAAGCTGGCCGCGGAACTCCTCGATGCGGCCAACAATACCGGTGAGGCGATCAAAAAGCGGGACAGCGTTCACCGCATGGCAGAGGCAAACAGGGCTTTTGCGCATTTCAAATGGTAATTTGTGATACTTCCGGAAAGCAGTCAGCCTCCTCAAACTGATAAACCAATAAAAGAAGCAGAGAGAACTTCGTCGCTTTGTCCCTACGGATGTGGTACTGCCGTTGCGTTCGGGGCAGACGAAGTGGAAACCGCTGCACTTTTGGCCGCTCACATGGCTATTTGTCCGAAGGCGCCGCAAACCGGAGAGATTCGGCCTCTTCCCCCAGCAAAAAAGTAATTAAGATTTTGTGAGCTCTTGGCCGAGGGTGTTTGCCCATGAGGTAACTTTTTCGTGACTGTCTTGCTGCTGGTAAAACCGGTCGATGCGAAGCGACGGTACGACAAGTTTCCCCCTGAGCGACTGGACGAGTGCTTCAAAGATGTCTACGGCACCGTTGAAGTGAGTGTAGGTAATGTCTCCTAAGCCCAGGATTGCAAAGGGTTTGCCTTCGAGTGTTTTTCCCTCAAGGGATTGCAGGAGCGGGAAAAAATCTTCATGCGGCTGGCCTTCTTTGTCTTTGTAGTCCCAGCTTGGGGAAGCGAGGATGACCGCGTCTGCGGCACCGAGGTCGTTAACGGCTACCTCTTTCGGATTTTTTTGTGTCACGGTGTGCCCGGCGTTGGTCAGAGCGGCGTTGACCAAATCGCACGCGGCAAAAGTGCTTCCGGAGTTTGAGGCTGCCAGAACGAGGATGTTCATAATGGTAGTATACTATGAAATGTAATGGGTCGTACAAATCTTACAGCCAAACATTGCGTGCCGTGTGAAGGGACGGAAAAGCCGCTTGACGCAGAGAAAATAAAAGCTTATATGCCTGCCTTATCGCTTCCATGGGACGTTATTGACGGGAAGAAAATCCGGCATCAGTTCAAACTGAAAAACTTTCCCGAGGCGGTCGCCTTTGTTGACAAAATCGTCCCGATCGCAGAAGGGGAAGGCCATCATCCCGATGTTTCAATTTTTTACAACAAGGTGACGATTGAGCTTTGGACGCACGCCATCGGAGGCCTCTCTGAAAATGACTTCATCATGGCGGCAAAAATCGAGTTATTAGCTCGATAAGGCGCTACAAGCTTATCGATGAGCAATAAATATTAGTATGCTAATATTATCTTGCTAATATGAGGGAGAGAATTTTATTGATTTTATTGGTTGGATTTGTAGGGATATTTGTTTGGCGATTTTGGGGTCAAAATCTTCGGAGTACAGAATCTACCGTTAAAGTGCCTGCACAAAACCGAACGACACCTCTTGAAAGCCCCACTTCCGGTCCAACAAACACAACGGGTTTGCCGCTCTCTCTTCCCAGCGGATTTGCGATCGCCATCTATGCCCGAAACGTTCCCGATGCCCGGGTGCTCGAGTGGGATCCGCAGGGGAAATTGCTTGTGAGTAGTCCGACAACCGGAAAAGTATTCAGAGTTCTTGAGGATGGATCGTCATCAGTCGTTATTTCAGGCTTAAACAAGCCGCACGGCTTGGCATTTAAGGACGGAAAGCTTTATATCGCAGAAACCGATGCGGTTGCCGTGTACGATTACGACGGCACTGCGAAAAACAGAAAAAAACTTTTTGATTTACCGGGCGGGGGCAGAGAATTTACGCGAACAATCGGATTTGGGCCTGACGGCAGACTCTACGTTTCCATCGGTTCATCCTGCAACGTTTGTGCGGAGGCTGATGCGCGCCGTGCGAGTATCCAGGTGTGGGACGGGAGGTCGCTGCGGCCGTTTGCGAAGGGCCTCCGTAATGCGGTATTTTTTATTTGGAAAGGAAACGATATGTACGCGACGGATATGGGACGGGATTTATTGGGAGATGACCTTCCGCCGGATACCATCAGTATCATCAAAGAAGGCAAAAACTACGGCTGGCCGTACTGCTACGGCAAACAGGTGTGGGATAAGACGTTTGACGCCTCGCAAAAAGCGGCTGATTTTTGTAAAACGACAGAGCCGTCGTTTGTCGACCTTCAGGCGCATTCGGCCCCTCTAGGGCTGGCGTTTGCTCCAGAGACGTGGCCAAAAGCATATAAAAACAGTTTATTGGTTGCCTTTCATGGGTCATGGAACCGTTCAGTTCCCACCGGGTATAAAATTGTTCGTTTAAAACTTGATGAGAAAGGAAATTATTCAGGAGTCGAGGATTTTATTACCGGCTGGCTTACAAACAATGAGGTGCTTGGGCGACCGGTTGATCTCTTATTTGATCAAAAAGGAAACCTATTTATCTCGGATGATAAAGCCGGAGTAATCTATCGCGTCACCCGAAGGTGAAGGCATAGAGCTCGACGTTTCCGTCGAGGAAATTAAGTTTCAGAAGGTGTGCACCGGGCACATCTGATTCAATAAGCGTATAGAGTTTGTCGGTATCGACCACGATCATCTTCACATCTTTTCCATCGAGAGAAACCCTCACGTTTCCGCTTATGCCCGCGTTAGTCGGACGCATGACGAGGTACACATTTTTGGCGTTGAAGTTAAACTCGAGTTCGGCTCCGGCTGTCGGCATCGCGCGCTGATAGCCGATGGTCCAAGCGCCGCCGAGGGCAAACGTATTACTCCCGAGCGTTTTGGGAAGCGTGAACAGTTGAGACTTATCCTGCGTAATCTTCTCCGGTGAAGCAAGGCCTGCGATTCTCCAGTTGCCAAGATACGTTTCCGGTGTCCGGGAAAAAATATCATAGGTTGGATTGCTGATCGGCATAGAAATATCAAGCTCCTGTTGAATCTTTTTCTCGGTTTCATCATAGTCTCCTTCGCCAAAGTGGGTATAGACGATTTTTCCGTCTTTATTGACCAGATATTTTGCCGGCCAGTAGTGATTGGCATACGCATGCCAGGTGGCATAGTCATTGTCCTGCATCACGGGATACATTATGCCAAAATCCTTAATCGCTTTGGCGACATTACCTGCATATTTTTCAAACTCAAACTCCGGCGTGTGCACACCAACAATAACTAAACCCTTGTCTTTGTATTTTCCCCACCAGCTTTTGATGTAGGGGAGCGTCCGGATGCAGTTGATGCAGGTATACGTCCAAAAATCGACGAGGACGACTTTGCCGCGAAGTCCGTTCATTGTTAATGATTGACTGTCTGCCTGCGCAGGCAGGTTAAACCACTCTCCGCCGGCTATAAACTCAGGTGCCCTTGTGTGAAAAATAGTCATGCGATTTTTTTGAAGGCCAGAAGTAGCATACAATTGTAGTATACATTACAATTGTCGTATGCAGCTTAACTGGGTAGACTGGGTGATTATTGGGGTATCTATTTACTATTTTGTGACCGGTTGGGAATCAGGGCTTGCGCTTCTTTTCGTCAACCTCTTCTCTTTCCTCGGCTCTCTGTGGTTTGCCATTCGCTACAACGCCGCCGTCGGTGCGTTCCTCACGGATAAATTTGGGATTGCCGCCGTCTGGTCGACGGTCCTGGGCTACATAGTTGTTGCCATGATTACCGGAATAGTGCTTACAGAGATCGGAGAACGTATCGTGAGCCGTCTGCCGAAAAAGTTTCTTCTCTCCAAGACCAACCAGTGGCTCGGGGCCGTCGTGTCTTTGGTTGACGGGCTCGTTATCATCGCGTTCATCCTTCTTGTGATCCTCGCGCTTCCTCTTCGCGGTACGATCAAAACCGATATCCGTGATTCGAAAATAGGCAGAGAGCTTATCCGCTACAGCCAACGATTCGGCGGTGTGCAGTCGGCCATTGATCAGGCAACCAGCGTTGCTCAGAAATTTTTTACGGTATCGCCGAACTCGACAGAAAGCATCTCGCTCAACATCAGTCCTACGCAGTCTGATCTCACGATCGACGAGGCAGCCGAAGCGAAAATGCTTTCCTTGGTTAACAGCGAAAGGGCAAAAGCAGGAGTCGGTCCGCTTACTCTCGATGCAAAACTTACCTCGGTTGCCCGCAGCCACAGCATGGATATGTTCCGTCGAAGGTATTTTTCCCATGTGACGCCGGACGGCAAGGATCTTGCCGCCAGACTCGCCGACGGAGGCGTTACCTACACGTATGCCGGAGAAAACATCGCGTATGCACCGAACGTTGATGCCGCACACGAAGGCTTCATGAATAGCCCCGGTCACAAGAAAAACATCCTCGACCCCGGCTTCCGCCGCGTGGGG
>CAYTZO010000018.1:12830-15453 GCA_964442525.1 uncultured Gammaproteobacteria bacterium | reverse complement strand
GGATTAATTTTAACTCCGTTGAGAAAAAATGTCGGTGTCGCGTTTATGCCGATGTTTCTGCCAAGATCAACATCGTTTGAGACGGAACTTGCCACCTCGCTCGCACTCATGGCTTCGGTAAACCTGGGTATATCAAGGTTGAGCTGTTCGGCAAGTTGGCCGTAAAGGTCCGGAGAAAGATTTGCCTGATTGGTAAACAGGAGATGGTGCATTTCCCAGAACTTTCCCTGTTTTCCAGCCGCCTCGCTTGCTTTGGCTGCCGCGAGGGCGTTTTCATGTTTGGGGAGAGGGAAGTGGCGGTACACAAACAGAAGCTTATCACTCTCTTTGTTTATAATCGCTTCGATAGCCGGCTCAAAAGCCGCACATGCAGGGCACTGAAAGTCGGAAAATTCAACAAGATAGGTTTTGGCGTCGGGGTTACCGAGCATGTGCGACGCAGCCGGAACCAGGAGCTCTTTTGCGAGGGGCTTGGTTGGTTTGGAAAAGATCCATAATGCGCCGGCAACAATGACGATTGCCCCCGTGAGTATACTGAGAAGAAATTTTGATTCCGAGGTAAGTTTCATAAACCTTTCCGGCGTCTGTAACTCATTATAACCAGTATAAAGATGAGGTACATGTTGATTGCCGAGACGGCGCACCATGTGCAGACTGCGCGGATGACAAAGAGTTCCATATACGTAAACCATGAGACAAACAAAACGCCGAAGATGACAATGCCCAGGAGCGTGTTGGATATCCATCGGGCCTTTGACGCAGTTTTAAGAAACGAAAGGAGAGCAATACTACCATACCCCACCAGCCCAACGGCAGGAACGGGTATCCCAAAAGGGTAGCTTGTGCTATTTTTCCGAACTGCCTCGCAGCCGCCACCGGTCAGACAAATAATCGGGCTCTCACGGAGCCAGCTTTGGAGAACATAAAAGGCAATGAGCGTGCCGATAATGGCCAGGATGAAGATTAGACGGTTGAGCGTGGTACTCATGCCTGATCATGGTACAATAGTGCGAGGAGAAATGCATATTAGTAATCTAGATTACATATTTTTGGTTGGTTTGGTGTATAGTATAACGTGAGATGTCAGACAAAACGCCGACAAAAAAAATAACCGACGCCTTCTTTTCCCGCTACGGCGCATTACAATACAAGCGGGGAGACGTTATCCTGCGGGCCGAGGACCCGCCGGCGGGCGTCTACTACCTCAAGAGCGGATATGTGCGGCAGTATGTAGTGGGGGTGAACGGCGACATGTTTGTGACCCACATTTTCCGCCCGGGCGCGTTTTTCCCTCTCATGTGGGCAGTTAACGACATCCCCAACAGTTTTTATTTTGAGGCAATGGCCCCCGTTGTGGTGCATCGTGCCCCAAAAGAAGAAGTGGTCAAATTCCTTCGCCGGCATCCCGACGTCCTGTTCGATACAACGCAGCGGCTGATCAGCGGGCTTCATGGGATAGTGAAACGGATAGAGCACCTCGTCCTTGACCCCGCCTACATGAAGACGGCACTCGTTCTTCTCTACTTTGCAGAGCATTTTGGCATACGGGAAGAGGAAGGGGTTCACCTCCATATTCCCGTTCGTCATAAAGAAATTGCCGCTTGGATTGGGACAACCCGGGAAACGGCAAGCCTCCAGGTAGAGGCACTCAAGCGAAAAGGCATTATTAAAACCCGCGGCCGACAACTGATCATTCCCGATCTCAAACTCCTTCAGGAAGAGGCTCTTGCCTCGAAAAAACGACCGAATTAACCATGCCAACCGGACCGATCCTTATCATGGTTGCAAGTTCGCTTTGGGCGCTGGATGCGCTTCTCCGAACCGGGCTTACCAAGGCCATACCCGCCGCGAGCATCGTAACTTTTGAACACGTGTTTGGCCTCGTTTTGCTTCTGCCGGTTCTTTTGGGATCGATCGGGGTCTATAAGAAGCTCAAACTTACCGACTGGACCGTGGCGTTTTTCCTGGCGCTCGTGAGCGGGGTAGGAGGGACGACGCTTTTTACCCTGGCTTTGGGCAAAAGTTTTGCGACCGGCGATTTCGTTACCCCCGTCCTTCTCCAAAAAACTCAGCCAATTTTTGTGACCATCCTCGCCGCTTTTTTCCTTCGCGAAAAACTCACCGCCCGTTTTCTCCTGTTGGTGCCGGTAGCCTTAATCGGCAGTTACATGGTCAGTTTCGGCGTAAGCGCGGTTACGTTAGAGCTTACCGGAAAAGAACTTGTTTTTCTGCTGGCGATTGGTGCATCTCTGGCCTGGGGAATTGGGACGATCTTATCAAAAACATTGTTACGCAAGCTCACGTTTGCGCAGGCGACGGCAATCCGTTTTCTCGTCACGATCCCCATTGCATACCTGGCAAGCATCCTTCTCAACCAAACGTACAACCCGTTTTTGCTCACTGCCAGTCAACTATGGCGTTTCGTGGGCATCGCCCTCACGACCGGCGGCGTATCGACCCTTATTTATTATGCCGGGCTTATCCGTACGGAAGCGAAAGTTTCAACCTTTGCCGAGCTCATGTTTCCGATCGTGAGCGTCGTTATCGCCGTGACGCCGCTTAATCCGTACGGAGCACCGCAGGCACTTTCTCTTGCCAATATTTTTGGTATTATTATCCTTCT